>JAJFUQ010000077.1 GCA_021372355.1 Nocardiaceae bacterium
CGTCCGGCATCCTGCTCGAAGGCCACCGCCGAGCAGGTCGCTTCGGCACGCAGCCACTCGATCGCGATGCTGCCCGAACCACCACCGACATCCCACAAAAGTTGCGTCGGCCGCGGTGCCAGCGCACTCACCGTGAGCGCACGGATCTCCTGCTTGGTGAACTGTCCGTGGGTCCCGAACAAGTGATCCGGGAGCCCGGGGACGCGCGATTGACCGCCGGTCCCTGAGCATTCGATCGCGATGACGTTGAGGGGATCCGCCTCCTCAGTGGTCCAGCGCGCCGCGGTGCCGATCGTCATCGTTTCTTCCGGACCACCCAATTGGCCGAGCACGAACATCTGCGAAGCGCCGAAACCGTTGTCGTTCAATAGTCCGGCGACCCACGCGGGCGTGTACTGGTTGCGGCTCAGGACGAGGAGCCGACGGCGGTCGGCAAGTTCGGGCAACAGAGTCTCGACGGGATCGGTGACCAGGCTGACCACGCGAGTCGCCGCCAACGACCAACCCAGCCGCGCGCACGCCAACGACGCCGACGACGGTGCCGGAATCACGTCGAGGTTGCCGATACCGACGATCCGGCTCAGGATCACGCCGATCCCGTGGAACATCGGGTCACCGCTGGCGAGGACGCACCGGCGCTTGTCGGCGTAGCGATCGAGCAGAGTGGGAAGTTGCGGCAAGAGCGGGGTCGGCCACTCGATCCGCTCGGCGGTGGATTCAACGAGTCCAAGCTGTCGAGCCGAGCCGTACAAGACCTCGGCCTCGCTGATCGCCCGCTGCGCCCGGGCGGTCAATCCGCCCCACCCGTCGGCGCCGATCCCCACCACTGAAATCATCTCGGCATCTTCCTCCAGACGAACCGGGGCACGAAGCGCATCGTGAAAAACAGCGGGCGCAACGTCTTCGGTACCCAGACTGGACCCGATCGACTGGCGAGTCCACGAACGACCGCATCGGCGACCTGTTCCGGCGTACTCGAGAACGGTGCCGGCTTCATTCCCTTCGTCATCCGGCCGATGACGAACCCGGGTCGGACCAGCAGCAGATGAACACCGCTGCCGTGCAGGGCGTCCGACAAGCCCGAAGCGAATCCGTCGAGCCCGGCCTTCGCGGAACCGTAGACGTAGTTCGCGCGGCGAACGCGCGCGCCGGCGACCGAACTGAAGACGACGATCTGTCCACTGCCCTGCGCACGCAAGTGAACCGCCAGGTGGGTCAGCACACTCAGTTGCGCGACGTAGTCGGTGTGGACCACCGAAACAGCATGGGCGGCATCATGTTCGGCGCGCGACTGATCACCCAGTACGCCGAAGGCCAGGATCACGACCCCGAGGCGACGGAAACTGGCAGCAATTTCATCGAGGACCTGCGCATGGCTTTCGACGTCATCGGCATCGAATTCGACCGTGTGCACCTCGGTCGCCCCCGCGGCCTTGATCTCCGCCACCTGACTGGCGAGATCTCCGCTGCGCCGGGCGGCGAGGACGACGGTCCGGCCGGGAGCCAGACGCTTGGCCACTTCGAGTCCGATTTCACTGCGCCCGCCGAGAAGAACCACGGCCCCGGGTGCGGTCTTGTCCGATCCGATCTTCACGAACCCCAGTGTTGCCCATTACGGTCACAACCATGCCAACACCCCCGGTCCCGCTGTCCGCCGCGGCCCTCGAGTTCGTCACGGAACGTCATCACGCCACCCTGACGACATTGCGTGCCAACGGAACTCCGCACGTCGTCGCGGTGGCGTTCACCTACGAGGCCGAGACCGGATTGGTACGCATCATCACCGACGGCGCCTCGCAGAAAGTCCGCAATGTCCGACGGAACGGATATGCAGCCGTGTGCCAGGTCGACGGCGCGCGCTGGCTGACGCTCGAGGGACCGGCAACCATCATCGACACCGCCCCGGAGATCCGGGACGCCGAAGAACGCTTCACCGTCCGCTTTCGGCCGCCCCGCATCAACCCCACGCGCGTCGTGCTGCAGATCGACGTCGCGCGACTCATGGGATCGACGTCAGTGAAGTGAGCGCAGCCCCCGCGGCCGGTTGTTGAGCGTCTCGCAACCATCGGGGGTGACGAGCACGATGTCCTCGATGCGGGCTCCCCAGCGACCGCTGAAGTAGATTCCGGGCTCCACGCTGAACGTCATGCCCGGACGCAGTTCAAGGTCGTTGCCGGCCACGATGTATGGCTCCTCGTGAACCGACAAGCCGATCCCGTGGCCGGTGCGGTGCAGGAAGAACTCGCCCAATCCCGCTTCGGTGAGGACATCGCGAGTCACCGCGTCGATCTCCTCCGCCGTCGCCCCCGGACGCACCGCGGCCACACCGGCAGCCTGGGCCTTCTCGAGCAGCGCATACTGCTCGGCAATCTCGGGAGACGGCGTGCCGACGCAGTAGGTACGCGTGGAGTCCGAGTTGTAGCCCGGGGCGACCGGTCCACCGATGTCGATGACGACGATGTCGTTCGGCTCGATGACGCGATCGGAGACCTCGTGGTGGGGGTCCGCACCGTTGGGCCCAGCACCGACGATGATGAAAGCCGCCGACGTGTGTCCTTCTTCGATGAGCGCGGCCTCGATATCGGCAGCGACGTCGGCTTCGGTACGGCCGGCGCGCAGCCATTCGCCCATGCGGGCGTGGACGCGGTCGATCGCTTCCCCGGCTCGTCGCAGTGCGGCGATCTCGGCCCGGTCCTTGATCATTCGCAGTTCCCGGATCATCGGTGTCGCCAGCTGCGGCAGCTCACCCAACGCGGCCGCGAGCGGGACGAGATGCAATGCGGGCATCGCCTCGGTGACGACGACTGCGCCCCTCTTGGGAATCAGGCCGCGCACGATCTCGTACGGATTCTCGCCGTCGTTCCACGTGTGGAGCTCGAGCCCGAGCTCTCCCGCTGCGGAATCGCGCAGCGTGGCGATCTCCAGAGTCGGCACGACGATCGACGCGCGCGTTCCGTTCGTCGGGATGACCAAGCAGGTCAAGCGCTCGTGCGTTTCCGACGGGACACCCACCAAGTAGTGAAGGTCCGGACCGGGTGTGATGAGCAACGCGGAAATGCCTGCGCGAGCGGCAAGTTGGGCGGCACGCGCGATTCGGTCGGCGTACACGCTGCTGGGGAAACGGGCTGGCTCAGTCATCGGATGCAGCTTATTACGCGGTAGCCTCGTCAGGTGACCGGACGACTTCTCCTTCTCGACGGTGCCAGTCTGTGGTTTCGCGCGTTCTTCGCCGTGCCCGACTCCATTCGCGATGCCGACGGCCAACCGGTCAACGCGGTCCGGGGCTTCACCGACATGGTCGCGGCGCTCGTCGATCGGCATCGGCCGACGCGTCTGGTCGTGTGCCTCGACATCGACTGGCGTCCGCAGTGGCGCGTCGATCTCGTCCCCACCTACAAGACCCACCGCCTGGCGGCGGAACCGTCCTCCCCTGGCGAAGAAGAAGTGCCGGACGCCCTCACTCCGCAGGTCGACAAGATCATGGCCGTGCTGGCCGCGGCCGGCATCGCCACTGGCGGTGCGAAGGGCTTCGAAGCCGACGACGTTCTCGGCACTCTCGCGACCAGGGAAACCGTCGACGAGGTCGTCGTCGTCAGTGGCGACCGCGACCTCCTGCAACTCGTCGCCGACGAGCCGAACCCGATCCGCGTGTACTACGTCGGTCGTGGATTGGCGAAGGCCGAACTGTACGACCCCGCGCTGGTAGCCGAACGCTACGGCGTCCCAGCCCATCGTGCCGGCGACGGCTATGCCGAACTGGCGACCCTCCGCGGAGATTCGTCCGACGGTCTTCCGGGCGTCGCGGGGGTCGGCGAGAAAACGGCGTCGACGCTGCTGCTGCGCTACGGCTCACTCGAAGCGCTGCGCAAGGCGGTCGACGACCCGGACAGCGACCTCGCGAAGGGCATGCGCGCGAAACTGGAAGCGGGCGCCGAGTACCTCGACCGCGCGACCCCCGTCGTCCGGGTAGCCCGCGACGCGGAGGTCGTCATGTCGAAGACCGACGAACTGCCCGCCACCCCGGCGGACGAGGTCACGCTCAAGGATCTCGGCACGAAATACAACGCCGAAAACGCCATTGCCCGGCTCATCGCAGCGATGGCCGGGCAACAGAGCTGATTTCTACTGGGGCTTGGAAACCTCGTAGGTCCCGTCTTCGTCGATGATCTTGATCGTCACCGTTCGGCTTTCGCCGTCGACTGTGACGTTGCACGTGAACGACGAGTTGACTTCGACCTTCTCGTCCTTCGGGCACTTGACGTTGGTGACGTTCTGCAAGTCGTACGAGTCGGTCAGGACCGACTGGACACCCTTCTGAACCGCGGTCTGGTCGAGCACCTTCGCGCGGAAGAACATGAAGTATGCGCCCGCGATGAGCGCGACAATGACCACCACAGCCGCCCCCAAGCCGATGATCAGCGGCGTCTTCGACCTACCGCCGGCCGGCTGCTGCGGGTACTGGCCGTACTCCTGCCCAGGCTGCTGCCAGGTCTGTCCCGGCGGGCCCCACTGCTGTCCGGGCTGCGGCGGTGGCGGCTGCGGCGGTGGCGGCTGCTGCCACGTCGGCTGAGCGGGCTGCTGCTGGCCGGGGATTCCCCACGCGGGCGTTGACGGGTTCGACTGCTGACCCCACCCTCCCTGCATAGGCGGCGGCGGAGCGGGTTGCTGCGACCACGGTTGCGGGGTGTATCCCTGCTGGCCCTGGGCCGGCGGAGGCGGCGGCGTCTGGTACGCCTGGGTCTGGTCACTCTGGCCCTCGTTGCCCCACGGGTACTCGGGTCTGTCAGGACCGCTCATCGTTGCCCTCCGCTCTGGTCCGGCACTTCTGCCCCTACCGTAACGCCAATGGTTTTACTTTACGCAGCATCCACAGCAACGACACCACGGCGGATCGCCTTGATCGCCCGCGCCGCCGTGGTGCTGATCTGGGGGTCATCAGCGCCTGCCTTCAGCTGATCGAGCAGGTCGATCACCTGCCGACACCAGCGCACGAAATCGCCTGCGGCGAGGGGAACGCCACGGTCCCCACCGGCCGCGAGCGAGTCCGCGAGGCTGCCTCCGCTGGCCCAGGTGAACGCGGCATGCGCGAAGCCCATGTCGGGTTCCCGGGTGCCCGAGAGCTTGTGCCTGGCCTCGTCGTCACGCAGTCCTGCCCAGATGTTCATGGTCTCGGTCAGTGCGTTCCGGACCCGGGAGTTCAGGCCGGCGGCGTTGTCGTACGCCTTGTCGCCCCGCGACTCGTACACCATCGTCGAAACGACGGCCGCGAGTTCGACGGGGCTCAGTCCGGTCCACGTTCCGTGGCGTAGGCACTCGGCGACCAGAAGGTCGGATTCGGAGTACAGCCGCGCAAGGCGGTGACCGGCTTCGGTCGCCTCACCGTCGACGAGATAGCCGCGGTCGGACAGCAGACCGACGATGCGGTCGAAGGTACGGACGAGCGAGTTCGTGGTGGAAGCGACCTTCATCCGCATCGCGTCGGTTTCGCGCAGAATCCGGTGGTACTGCTCGCCGATCCGGCACATAGCCTCAACGTCTGGAGCGCGGTGACTGGGATGCGATCGCAGCGCGCGGCGCAGCAGATTGAGCTCCCGATCGTCGTCTTCCGGCGCTCGCTTCTGCTTGCCCTTCGGCGGGCGGATACCCGTCGAGCGCAAGCCCGATGCAATGTCGCGACGAGCCGGGCCCGTGTTGCGTTCCAGGTGCCGGGGCAAACGCATCGTGCCCAGGACCGGAGCCCCATTCGGCACGTCGCCGATCGTGATGCGGCCGGACCACGCACCTTCGGTCACGACGACCGGCCGTGGGTCCCGCTCGTCCCGGGCCGGCTCGATCACGACGGCGATTCCTTCTCGGCGACCCCGCGGGATCGAGATGACGTCGCCGCGCCGCAGGCCGAACAGGTCCCGTTCCGCGGTGTCGCGCGACGTCTCCCGCTTCTGCCGGTTGAGCTCCCGTTCCCGATTCTTGATGCGCTCGCGGAGCTGCACGTACTCGAGGAAGTTGCCATCCGCGCGTTCCAGCTGACTGCGCAGCTTGGCCAGCTGGAAGTCGTTCTTCTCGATTCCGCGAACGAGACCCACGACCGAGCGATCCGCCTGGAACTGGGCGAACGAGCGCTCGAGGAGTTTTCGCGACATCTCGGCGCCGAGATGGCCGATGAGGTTGATGGACATGTTGTAGCCCGGCGTGAAGGAGCTCTTGAGCGGATAGGTGCGCGTCGACGCCAGGCCCGCCACCCCGGAGGCGTTGAGTTCGGGGTACCAGAGGACGACGGCATGGCCTTCGACGTCGATACCGCGGCGTCCGGCACGACCGGTGAGCTGTGTGTACTCCCCCGGCGTCAGCTCGACGTGCGCCTCGCCGTTGTACTTGATGAGCTTCTCGAGAACGACGGTCCGCGCCGGCATGTTGATGCCGAGCGCGAGTGTCTCGGTCGCGAACACCGCTCGGACCAACCCATTGACGAACAGCTCTTCGACCGTGTGCCGGAACGCCGGAAGCATGCCGGCATGGTGGGCAGCGAAACCCCGGTGCAGGGCCTCGCGCCAATCCCAGAATCCGAGCACCTCGAGATCCGCGCGCGGCAGTTCGCCCGTGTGTTTGTTGATGATCTCGTCTATGCGGTCGGCCGCGGTCTCGGGATTGACGCGCAGTCGCGACCCCAGGCACTGCTTGACCGCTGCATCGCAGCCCGCACGACTGAAGATGAACGTGATCGCCGGAAGCAGACCTTCTTCGTCGAGCTTGGCGATGACATCC
>JAJFUQ010000023.1 GCA_021372355.1 Nocardiaceae bacterium
GTCGCAGCCCCTGACCTGCAGGTTTGCATTGGGAATTCGATCAATGAATTGAGTAATCTTCCGATGTTCAATTCCGACGAAGGGCTACCAGACCGATGCGTAAAACGACAACGCGAGTGGCGCGTACTGCGTTGATCGCGGGTCTCGTTTCGTCGGCGGTTTTCGTGCCCTCGGGTGTGCAGGCGGCCACCGAACAAGCTCCCCGTGCCATCGTCCAGGTCGTTCCCGCACCGCCCGCGGTGCCGCGGATCCCGAAGCCGGCGCCCGTGTCGCGTGGGCAGCAGGTCGCCTCGATCGCGCTGACGCGACTCGGCTTGCCGTATGTCTGGGGCGCGACCGGACCCGACGCCTTCGACTGCTCGGGATTGGTCCAATGGTCGTTCGCCCAGATTGGGGTGGCGATTCCGCGGACTAGTGAAGCCCAGGCGACCGGTGGTGTGCCGGTTCCGCTCGACGCCCTGCAGCCCGGCGACGTCATCGTGTACTACTCCGACGCCCACCACGTCGGTCTGTACATCGGCAACGGACAGATCATCCATGCCTCGATGGAAGGTGTGCCGATTCTGCTGGCGGACGTGAACTCGTGGCCGATCTACGGTGCCTACCGCTACGTCTAAACCCTCCCGAACTGCCTGAATCGCAGTAGCTCTGCGAATCCCACCCCGGTGACTTGCTCTTGCCGGGGTGGAAGACTTTGTGCAGGTTGATGGTCAGCGGGGGCTGATCGTCAGTGGGACTGCAGAGTTCACGGTGTGGCCGACCGGTGAGGTCGCCGCGACTTTCGCATGCAGATCGGCGATGGCTTCGTCGCTGGCATCGGCCTGCAGGTCCACGACCGCGCGGATTGCGGAAAAGCCTGCATGACCTTCCGCAAGTCCGAGGAACACGTGCAGGTCGAGGTCACCTTCCAGCGAAATCGACAGCTGGTCGATCGCGATCCCAGCGATCGTAGCGTTCGCCGCGTATCCCACGGCCAGGCAGTTTCCGAGGGCGGAGAGCAGTTGCTCGACCGGGTTCGGAGCCGTGTCCGAGCCGCCCAGGGTCGCCGGCTCGTCCGATCGGATCGCGTCGAAGTTCCGGACGCTGGCCTCGGTCTGGAATGCGCCGGTCCAGCGAACCTCGCTCGACCACTTCGTTTGAGCCTTCGCTGGTGTCGCCTGGATCGCCGCCACGAGGCCGGCGACGGCGGGCAGATTGACCTGGTTGAGGGTGATCGTTGATGTCATGGCGCCACTCTGTCGTCGATCGCGTAGGCCGCCAACGGTTTCACTCAGCGTGCGCAATACGTGGTCCGGGCAACTTCGGTGGGGTGGTGGCGGTCACTTCAGGCTGGTGAAGTGGGCCACTAAAACGGCGGTCGATTTTGGTGTGAATAAATCGCAATGGTCCTCTGGCCAGCGCATACGCCATTGTTTGATCATGCGTCCGAATTGTCTTGCGCAAATGTCGTGCCAACAAATCTAAATGGATCTCTGCTTTAATAGTTGCAGTTCGAAATTGAAATTCAGAAATCGAACGCCCCGGATCGGCGCTGAGCGACCTGCCCCCCGACCGGATGACTCAACCCAAACAGGGGCAGGCCGGCAAAGACGCTGAGCGGTGAGAAGGAATCAAAGCAATGTCGAGCCTCCGGATGTTCAACACCCGAATGCTTATTGCTGGTGCCGGTGTCGTCGGAATCCTTGGTGGATCGGTTGGTGTCGCTTACGCGGCAGACCAGACCGAAGCCCCGATCAAGGTCGAAGCGACCGCGGTTGCCGTGGCTTCTGCTCCCGCCCCGATCGTTCCCCACTACTCGGGCAACTGGGACGCCGTCGCAGCGTGCGAGTCGGGTGGAGACTGGCACATCAACAACGGCAACGGTTACTACGGTGGCCTCCAGTTCTCGGCTGACACCTGGAACGCCTACGGTGGAGGCGCTTTCGCGGCGACCGCCGATCTGGCAACCCGCGAACAGCAGATCGAGATCGCGGAGAAGGTTCTCGCGGCACAGGGCATCGGCGCATGGCCGGTCTGTGGCAAGAACTTCTGATATGAAGTGACCCTCTGTCAAGAGGCATGGCGAGGCGCCAGTCCCGTTTTCGGGACTGGCGCCTCTGTGCTTTGTCGTTGCCCGTGCTGGCGAGCGTGTCGGTGACGACGCGCGGTCAGACTGATATTCGCGG
>JAJFUQ010000025.1 GCA_021372355.1 Nocardiaceae bacterium
CGAAGAAGCCACGACCGTTCGGCACAGCGGCACGCTCGGCAGCCACGTCGCCGCGCTTTCGAGTCGAGCGCACCTGGCGATCGCGACGGGCGATATCGCCGGTGGTCTCGCCTACTTCCGCAGGGCCGTCGATGCCGCGCGGGAGGTGAAGTTCCCTGGTGGGGGCATGGGGGACCAAGCGCCCTGGGTCGTGGTCTCCGAGGCGACCGCCCTCGCCGCCTTCGCGCGCCTCGGTGTCGGTGACGAAGGGAGCGACCTCTACGACGTGCAGTGCCGGCGCGCACGCATCGTCCTCGACGGCGACCGTCCGTTCCTGGACTTCCCAGTCGCCGGAATGATGGTGTTCGGCATCGGTGCGTGGGCATTGCTGCGGGGCACCATGCCCGCGCGAACCGCGCTCACCCTCATCGCGATCGCGGATCGCTTTGCCTACCACCGGCTTGCGCCCGCGCTGCGTTGGGAGCGGATAGTCGAAGACGCCGAGCGCATTGCGCCCGGCGTCCTGACCGAGGTCGAGTCCGAACTCGGCGATCGTCGAGGGCGGAAGCTTCTCGCCACTGCCCTCGACCTCATCGAGTCGAACTACATCTTTCGCGAGTAGGAACGGACTGCCAGCGGCGCGAAGATCGCGACGATGATCGAGCAGCCGAGCACCGCCCAGCCGACCTCGGCGGTCAGCGATCCATCGTTGATCAGGTCGCGGCACGCGGTGACGACGTGCGACACCGGGTTCACGTTGACGAACGTCTCGAGCCATCCGGGCATCGTCTGCGACGGTACGAATGCGTTCGACAGGAACGTCAGCGGGAACATGATCATCATGCCTATGCCCTGGACGGCCTGGGCGGAACGGGCAACGGTGCCGAGCCACGCGAAGATCCACGACAACGACCAGCCGGCGAAGATCGTCAGGAGCCATCCGGCGATCAGACCGATCGGGCCGCCGCCCGGACGGTAGCCCATCGCGATACCGACCGCCAGCGTGATCGTCGCGGCGATGCCGTACCGCAGCAGGTCAGCGAGCATAGGGCCGGCGAGGGGAGCGATACGGGCGATGGGCATCGCCTTGAAGCGATCGAACACGCCCTTGTCCATGTCTTCCCGCATCTGCGTACCGGTCGCCATGGACGCGGTGAGCGCGGTCTGCGCGAGGATGCCCGGGATCATGAGCGGCAGGTAATCGACGACTGAGCCGGAGATCGCGCCACCGAACACGTACGCGAACATCGCGGTGAAGAGGATCGGCTGGAGCGTGACGTCGAAGAACTGCTCCGGGTTTCGGCGCATCTTCTTGAGCGCGCGCCACGCCATCGCCAGCGTCTGGCTGACGGTGTCGGCGAGGCTTGGACGGGTCGCCTGCGGGCGGATGACCGCCGCGGTCGTTGGCAAGAGTGTTTGAGTGGTCATCAGGCGACCTCCTCTGTCTCGTTGGAGCTGTGGTGGCCGGTGAGGGCGAGGAAGACCTCGTCCAGGGTCGGCTGCTGTACGGCCGCGGTGGCAATCGACAGGCCCGCTTCACGCAAGGCGATGAGCACGTCGGCAGCGCGGTTGGCGTCCGGCAACGCGATGTTGAGGCCGCCGGACTCGGGGGTGAGGACCGGACGTTCGTGGAGAACACGCTCGACCACCTGGGCGGCCCGACCGGTCTCGTCGCGGTCTTCGAGTCGCAGGTGGAGCGTCGAATTTCCGACACTCGTCTTCAGCTGCTCGGGAGTTCCTTCGGCAACCTTGCGACCGCGGTCGATGACGGCGATCCGGTCAGCCAGCTGGTCGGCCTCGTCGAGGTACTGGGTCGTGAGCAGGATCGTCGAACCGCTCGCGACCAGCTCGCGAATCGTGTCCCACATCTGGCCGCGCGTGCGCGGGTCGAGACCCGTGGTCGGTTCATCGAGGAAGATGAGCGGCGGCTGCGAGATGAGCGATGCAGCCAGGTCGAGGCGGCGGCGCATACCTCCGGAGAAGTGCCGGATCTGTCGCGTCGCGGCTTCTTCGAGCGCGAAACGAGTGAGCAGTTCGTCGGTGACGCTGCGAGCGCGCGCCTTGGTCAATCCGAGCAGGAGGCCGAAGAGGTAGAGGTTCTCCGCCGCCGTCAGGTTCTCGTCGACCGAGGCGTACTGGCCCGTCACGCCGACCAACTGGCGGACCTGGTGAGCGTTGGAAGCGACGTCGATGCCGAAGATGCTGGCCTGGCCGGCATCGATGGGCAGCAGCGTCGCGAGCATGGACAGGGTCGTCGTCTTGCCGGCGCCGTTGGGGCCGAGCACGCCGAAGACCTCTCCACGGCGCACCTCGAGGTCGATGCCGTCAACGGCACGGAAGTCCCCGAAGGACTTCACCAGGCCGGTGGCCTGGACTGCGAATTCAGGTGATTCGTTCATGCCACTACTGTGTGGCACTTCGGTTTCACGGCGCTTTCACGGCGGCTTCAGGAGAATCGCGTCCCGCGAAAGCGAAACGATTCGGTGCTCCCACGGGCGAGTCATCGACATATATCGATGACGCGCCCATGGGAGCACCGCACCGTTTTAGAAACGACGACGCCCGCCTCCGGAAAACCGGAAGCGGGCGGGTCCGTGATTAAAACTAGGCCGGCGTGATCGGCAGGTACACCGAACTGCCCGAGGCGGCGAACTCCGAGGACTTCTCCGCCATGCCCGCCTCGATCGCCTCGACGTCGGTCAGGCCGTTGGCCTCGGCGTAGTCGCGAACGTCCTGGCTGATGCGCATCGAGCAGAACTTCGGGCCACACATCGAGCAGAAGTGGGCCGTCTTCGCGGGCTCCGCCGGCAGCGTCTCGTCGTGGAACTCGCGAGCGGTGTCCGGGTCGAGCGACAGGTTGAACTGGTCGTTCCAACGGAACTCGAAGCGGGCCTTCGACAGTGCGTCGTCGCGTTCCTGCGCGCGCGGGTGTTGCTTGGCGAGGTCAGCAGCGTGCGCGGCGATCTTGTAGGTGATGACACCGGTCTTCACGTCGTCCCGGTTCGGGAGACCCAGGTGCTCCTTGGGCGTGACGTAGCAGAGCATCGCGGTGCCGGCCTGGGCGATGATCGCCGCGCCGATCGCCGAGGTGATGTGGTCGTACGCCGGCGCGATGTCGGTCGCGAGAGGTCCGAGCGTGTAGAACGGTGCCTCTTCGCACAGCTCTTCCTCGAGGCGGACGTTATCCACGATCTTGTGCATCGGGACGTGTCCCGGGCCCTCGATCATGACCTGGACGCCGTAGCTCTTGGCGATCTTCGTGAGTTCACCGAGGGTGCGAAGTTCGGCGAACTGGGCAGCGTCGTTGGCGTCGGCGATCGAGCCTGGGCGCAGTCCGTCGCCGAGGGAGAAGGTGACGTCGTAGTACGCGAGGATCTTGCAGATCTCATGGAAGCGCGTGTACAGGAACGATTCTTCGTGGTGCGCGAGGCACCACGCTGCCATGATCGAGCCGCCGCGCGAGACGATGCCGGTGACACGCTTGGCGGTCAGCGGGATGTAGCGCAGCAGAACGCCCGCGTGGACGGTCATGTAGTCGACGCCCTGCTCGCACTGCTCGATGATCGTGTCGCGGTAGATCTCCCAGGTCAGCGCGGTGGGGTCGCCCTTGACCTTCTCGAGCGCCTGGTAGATCGGCACAGTGCCGATCGGCACCGGCGAATTACGCAGAATCCACTCGCGGGTTTCGTGGATGTTCTTGCCAGTGGACAGGTCCATGATCGTGTCGGCGCCCCAGCGGCTGGCCCACACCATCTTCTCGACTTCTTCGGCGATCGAGCTGGTCACGGCGCTGTTGCCGATGTTCGCGTTGATCTTCACCATGAACTTCTTGCCGATGATCATCGGCTCGATCTCAGGGTGGTTGTGGTTGGCGCAGATGACCGCGCGCCCGGCGGCGACCTCTTCGCGCACGACCTCGGGCTCGAAACCTTCCCGCGCGGCGATGAACTTCATCTCCTGCGTGATGATTCCGGCGCGAGCCCACGCGAGCTGGGTGCGTGCGGTCGTGCCGCGCTCGGTCTCGACCGGCTCGGGCTTGGCCCACGAGTCGCGGGTCTTCGGCAGTCCGTCGAGGTTGATGGCGGCGGTGGCGTCGGTGTACGGACCCGAGGTGTCGTACAGGTCGAGGTGCTCGCCGTTCGTCAGGTTGACCCGGCGAAACGGCACCTTCATGCCATCGACGTCTAGATACTGCTTGGTCGACCCTTGGATCGGGCCGGTGGTCACGGACGTGACCGGTGCTTCTTGAGCAGGCATTTCGCAGACTCCCTACGTCGGCATTATCCGGACAGGTGTGACGGTTGACGACCCACTAGCCGTCCTCTCAGCCCGCTGGTGCGAGCCCCCGTGACGACGTGACCAATTCGTGGCCGAATGGAAACGTCGCCGCCACGATACCGCGCAACAGTGAGTGTTAGCGGACCTTCGAAAGTGTGCCGGACGTAACACTCGAGACGCCGCGAGCGAGGTAGTAGCGAAAGAGATGCGTTTCACACTCGCATTCCGTAGAGTGACTGGCGTCACATTTGGGTTAGATGGAGGAAGCCGTGCTATTTGACGGACCGAGCATCGAGGTCGTCGACAATGCCGGCCAGAATCGCTTCGAACTTTGGCTGAACGGGGATCTTGTCGGGATCCTGGGTTACTTCGACTACGCCGAGCCGGGGCAGATTCGCCGGCCTGGTCGTCGAGTTGTATCGCTCATGCACACCGTGATCACCGAAGACTTCGGTCACCGGGGACTCGCCGGTGAGCTTGCCAAGGGCGCGCTGGATTACGCGCGCCGTTATGGCTGGCAGGTTCGGCCGGTGTGCACCTACGTGCAGCGATTCCTGGCTGAGCATCCGGACTACCGCGAAGCCCTCATGGGTGCGGAGATTCCGCGCGCGGTATAGACCGAGCTCAACAAGAAAAGGCCGCCAATGTGGGCGGCCTTTTTCATGTCTATCGTCGTCAGGGAATCTCGCGTCGGACCCAGGCGATGATCGGACAGAAGAACTCGCCCTCGCCGCACTCCGAACTATCGGTGCCGTTGTTCCGGTTCTTGAAGGTTCTCAACTTCTGCTGGGTCGTGAGCTGGCCAAGCGGAGTCGGGACATGATCAACCTCAGTTTCCGAACGGGTCTTCGACGGTGCCGGGAACCCAGCTGATGCCGGGCACACCCCAGCCATTGCGCTTGATCGCCTTCTTGGCGGCGCGGGCATTGCGCCCGACCAGGACGTCGACGTAGAGAAATCCGTCGAGGTGTCCGACTTCGTGCTGCAGCATGCGCGCGAAGAGTCCCTTGCCCTCGATGTCGACGGGTTCGCCGTTCTCGTCCGTACCGGTCACACGCGCCCAGTCGGCGCGACCGGTGGGGAAGCGCTCGCCGGGTACCGAGAGGCAGCCCTCGTCGTCGTCTTCGGGGTCCGGCATCGTCTCGGGGATGTCCGAGGTCTCGAGCACGGGGTTGATCACGCAGCCGCGGCGACGCACCGGCTTCCCGTTATCACCGAAGTCGGGGCAGTCGTAGACGAACATCCGCTTGCTCACGCCAATTTGGTTGGCGGCGAGGCCCACGCCGTTCGCGACGTCCATGGTCTCGTACATGTCGGCAACGAGCTGCGCAAGCTCGGCCGGCGTCTCGGTCACGGGGGCCGTGGGGTTGTGCAGGACGGGATCGCCCACCACCACAATCGGAAGCACTGCCATGACGAACAACCTTAACGGTCCGGCGACGGCCGGGCGGCGCGCGCAGGCAGATACCGAGTCTCGACTGTTGACGATGGTTCAATGAGCCGGTAACGACATCCGTGTAACTCGCCTGGTTTCGCCGAGCGTGACTCTGATGTCGTGACTGACCGCGGTCTTCACCGAGCCGTGGGAGTCAAAGCTAGGCAAGGAGTGCAATGGACGGCGCAGCTGCGTTCGAAGCCAATCAGCCGGTGCAAACGTCCGAATCCGATCTTGTTCCCGGTCCTGATGGCCTGAGCCGTCGCGACCACAGCATCCTCACTTTCGAGCGCAACTGGTGGAAGTACGCCGGGGCCAAGGAAGAGGCGATCAAGGCGCAGTTCGGTTTGTCCGCCACGAGGTACTACCAGGTTCTCAACGCCTTGGTTGATCGACGCGAGGCGCTGGCGGCCGACCCGATGCTGGTCAAGCGTCTGCGGCGGCTGCGCGCGAGTCGAGCGCGGGTACGTGTCGCGCGCCGACTCGGTATTGAGCTCTAGGCTCGGTACGAACAAGATCTTCCGAATGCGATGAGGTGAACCGATGACGATCGACGAGCTGGCCCCGCCACACTCCGAGGCAGAGCCAACCGCAGCCGTCGAACGCGCACCCCAGCCGCAGCAGCCGCCCGTGGTGAAGCACGAGAATCCCGGCCCGCCGCTGCGTGCGCTGGCGATGGTGCTGATCGCGCTGGGAATTGTGTTCGCGGGACTGGGGCTCAAAGACCTGAGTGTCAAGCCGTCGGGGGACGGGTCCGCGCTCCAGACAACCAGTGCGGCGCCTGCCGCCGACCAGCCGAAGAAGGCCGAGACGCAAGCAACCGCTGCGCAGGTCAAGGCCGTCGGCGTCCGCGTCTTCAACAACAGCGACGTCGTCGGCGTCGCGTCGAAGACCGCGAAGAAGCTGACCGACGAGGGTTGGAAGGTCGTCGAGACCGGCAACTCCACGCTGTCGCTCAAGCGCACCGCGGTCTACTACGGCACCAGTGCGGCCGAGAAGCAGGCGGCGCTCGAAATCGCCGACCAGCTCGGCATTGCCGCGGAAAAGAAGACATCTGAGGTGTCCGGATTGGGCAACGGCGTCCTCGTTGTCCTCGTCAACTGACACAATCTCGCTAAGAGGGTCCGACGCGCGTACTCGTGATCTTCACGCTGGCTATGATCAGATCCACTGATCAGATCAGCTGACACCTCCAGCCCTAGGAGAATTTCGATGGCCCTGCGCTCGACGGCCCTGTGTTCGACGACTTCGCTGCCTTTCCGCCGATCCCGTGCTGTCGTGCTCTCGGTCGCGGCTCTCGGAACGGTCGGACTGGCTGCTTGTGCTCCTCCCGGACAGGTCACCAGCACGGAGAAGGGCACCGTACCCCCGGTCTTCACGAGCTCGCCGCCGCCCGCCGGCTACGCGCCGGAAGGTGAGCACGAGGCCGAGGCTCCGGTGCAGGAGGGCGCCAAGCTCACCGCAGACATCAAGGGCAATGACGGCAAGACCATCGGCACCGTCACGTTCACCGACGTCGACGACGCCATCAAGGTCACCATCGAGGCCAAGGGGCTGACCCCGGGCAACCACGGCTGGCACGTCCACGAGAAGAGCGTGTGCGACGGCGACTTCACCTCGGCCGGCCCGCACCTCATGAAGGACAACGTCGACGTCGGCGGCCAGTTCCCGACTCTCTTCATCCAGAAGGATGGAAGCGGCACCCTGACCACCACGACCGACCTGTTCACGTGGGACGACCTGACCAACGACGGCAACGGCCGCGCTGTGGTCATCCACGATGTGACCGACACCAACAAGCGCGTCGCTTGTGGTGTGGTCAAGGAATAGCAGTCCGGTCGTTCCATAGACGATGGCGATCGAGCATGGGCTCAAGCCCTCTCCGGGGTTCAGTTGGGCTCGTCGCGGCGGAAGTATTCCGTTCGCAGACTCGAAACCGCACACGATAGGCGTCGAATGGGAGGTCGCGCTCGTCGACAAGACGACGCGCGACCTCTCCAATTCGGCTGCCGACGTGCTCGCTGAGCTCGACCTTCCGCCGCGTGACGGAATTCCGCAGGTCACCAAGGAGTTCCTGCGGAACACCGTCGAGATCGTTTCCGGTGTGCACCACACGGTCGGAGAAGCGGTCGGCGACCTCTCCGAGACGCTGGGGAGGGTCCGCGCGGCCACCGATCGGCTCGGCGTCGACATCATGTGCGCGGGCACGCATCCGTTCGCACAGTGGTCGCAGCAGTTGGTCACACCCGATGCGCATTATCAGGAGATGATCGAGCGCACGCAGTGGTGGGGCCGGCAGATGCTCATCTGGGGCGTCCACGTGCACGTCGGGCTTTCGCATTCGTCGAAAGTCTTTCCGATCCTGAATTCACTGCTGCTGCAGTACCCGCATCTGCTCGCGTTGTCGGCGAGCTCGCCGATGTGGGCGGGTGAGGACACTCACTACGCCAGCAACCGCGCGCTGATGTTCCAGCAGCTGCCGACCGCGGGTCTGCCGTTCCAGTTCGAAGACTGGCACCAGTTCGAATCGTTCGTCCACGACATGATGAAGACGGGCGTCTTCGATCAACTCGGCGGCATGCATTGGGACATCCGTCCGGCGCCGAAGTGGGGAACCATCGAGGTCCGAATCTGTGACGGCACCTCGACTAAGGCCGAACTCGCTTCGCTCGTCGCATTGATTCAGACGCTCGTCGTCGACCTGGACCGCCGGCTCGAAGCGGGCGAGGAGCTGCCGAGCATGCCGCCGTGGCATGTGCAGGAAAACAAGTGGCGTGCGGCCCGCTACGGACTCGACGCGATCATCATTCAGGACGCGGACGCGAACGAGCGGTTGGTGACCGAAGACCTCGACGATCTTCTCGATCGCCTGATGCCGGTGGCTGCCTCGATCGGATGCGCCGACGAGTTGGCCGCGGTCGCCGACATCCCTCGCCGTGGTGCCTCCTACCAGCGGCAACGTCGAGTTGCCGAGGAAAACAACGGCGACCTGAAAGCGGTCGTCGATTCGCTGGTGGCGGAACTGAAAGAGTGATCTGCTTCACCCTGCGTTAACCGGAGATTTCCTTCCGGTTAGCTCAGATGTAGCATTGAAAAATGCTTATCGACGACCCCCGCTTCCGCAGGGTCGTCGAAGCAGGTATCGCACCGCTCCAGGTGGCGACTTCGGCGCGTTCGCGCCTGCGCCCGGTGACCATCGCGGCCGTCCTCTTCGGTGCCGCCTTCACCATCGGAATGCAGGTCCTCGCCAGCGCCTACGACGTGCGCGGCCCGTTCGTCGCCGTCGCGCAGGACCTGTTCTCGACCCCGCGATCGTCCGAGGTGTACTTCGCCGGCTTGGCGATTGCCTTGGTCGGAATGACCAATCGCGTACGAATCTTCGCCGCCGCGGCAGCGGTGCTGCTGCAGTTCGTCTTCGTAGCTGAGCGCTTGCTACGGAATGCCCCTTTTGCCCTGGGTGATGGACCGCTGTATGTCCTGTTCGGGCTGGCCGGTATCGCCGTCTTCTGGTGGAAGGGCGAGCAGCGCCAACGTGCTCTCAAGGCGTTGTCGATCGGGCTCGTGATCCCGCTGGCCACCAAACTCGGTTACACCTGGCTCCTGGTTTCCGCGTCCGCGCGGCCGCGCGTCGACGACCAGTATCTGCGCGTCGCCGACCATGCGCTCGGCAACCCGTCGTGGGTTGTGGGGCAGGTTCTCGAATTCCTCGGACCGGTGGCGTCGGGCATCGTGCACGTCGTCTACATCGAGCTCCCCCTGGCCGCGATGGCGGTCGCGGTCTACCAGTTGCTTCCGTATGCGAAGGGGATCGGCGCCTGGCCGCGGCACTACATCGTGCGCACGTTCGTCGTGATCGCCTTCATCGGCCCGCTGTTCTACATGCTCTTCCCGGTCGTCGGCCCGGCGTACGCATTCGGCCCCTTGGGACATGGCTTCGCCTTGAACAACTCGTGGCCGTCGCAGGTGACGCCGCCGTCGTTCCACGTGTTCTCGTTCGAGTTCGACAACTTCACCCCGCGCAACTGCATGCCGAGCCTGCACACGGCGTGGGCTCTCGCGATCTTCCTCCACACGCGCCGCGGTCCGGTGTGGTTGCGCTACGGCGGCACGTTCTGGCTCCTGGCGACCCTCACGGCGACGCTCGGTTTCGGCTACCACTACGGTGTCGACCTCATCGCCGGTGCGGTTCTCACGCTCACCATCGAAACCGCACTGCGCGATCCGCAGCGGGGCTGGGACGCGGCTCGCATCCAGCTCGTGGCGTTCGGATCGGGAATGTTCGCGCTCCTGCTGGTCAGCTACCGGTATCTGCCGCTGTACTTCGCTGAGCACCCGTTCGTGTTCGGTCCGCTGCTGCTGGCGTCGGTCGCGGGCATGGGGGCGCTGTTCTACGGCCAGTTCTTCGCCGAAAACGGCACGAAGTTGGCCGCTTTCGCCGGCCAACCGGTGCGGGGCTAGGCGAATACCTAGGCCTGTCGCTCCCGCGCATATGCCTCGAGGATGGCGATCTGCCCCGGGTCGAGTGACGGCCGGACGGTGTTCCGTGCGGCTGCCATATCTGCGGCGCTCACTTCGGCCGCGTCGACACTGCGGCGCATCGCTGCGAGCGCTGCCTCGCGCAACAGGGCAGAACAGTCCGCAGCCGAATAGCCCTCGAGGTCTCGGGCGATCGCTGTGAGGTCGACATCCTTCGCGAGAGGCACGGACCGCGCCGCCGTCGACAGGATCGCGACGCGGGCGTCGGCGTCCGGTGGCGGCACGTAGACGAGTCGTTCGAGTCGCCCAGGCCGCAGCAGAGCGGGATCGATGATGTCCGGACGGTTGGTCGCACCTACGACCACGACATCGCGCAACGGCTCGACACCGTCGAGCTCGGTGAGGAGCGCGGCGACGACGCGGTCTCCGACGCCGGAGTCGACGCTGCCGCCGCGCCGCGGGGCGAGGGCGTCGACCTCATCGAGGAACACGAGCGAGGGTGCGGAATCCCGCGCGCGGGCGAACAACTCGCGGACCGCACGCTCGGAGGAGCCGACCCACTTGTCCATGAGTTCGGCGCCCTTGACGACGTGAACGCTCAGTTGACCGGTGCTCGCGAGCGCTCGGACGAGGAACGTCTTGCCACAGCCCGGCGGCCCGTAGAGCAGGACCCCGCGCGGCGGATCGATGCCGAGGCGTGCGAACGAATCCGGATGCCGCAATGGCCAGAGGACGGCTTCGGTGAGCGCCTGCTTCGTCTCGACCATGTCGCCGACGTCGTCCAGAGCGATGGTCCCGATCGCGAGTTCTTCGGTGCCAGATCGGGACAACGGGCGAATCACACCGAGCGCGCCGATGAGATCGGACTGGATGACCGCCGGGTCTTCCCGCGAGACGCGGGCCCGGGCGGCGGCGCGTAGCGACGCCTCGCGGCACAGCGCGGCGAGGTCGGCGACGACGAAGCCGGGCGTGCGCACCGCGATCTGGTCGAGGGCGAGGTCCCGCGACGGCACCTTGCGAAGGAGCAGTTCGAGCAGCGCTTTGCGGGTCTTCGCATCGGGGAGGGTGAGCGCGAGTTCGCGGTCGCAGAACTCCGGGCTCCGGAGCCGGTTGTCGACGAGTTCGGGGTGCGCGGTCGTGGCGATGAAGGCGACGCCCGGGGTATCGATCGCACGTTTGATCTCGCCCAGAATCATTGTCGCGACGGGTTCGGCCGTCGCCGGCAGGAGCGTGTCGATCTCGGTGATGAGGAGGACGCCCCCGGGGATGACATCGTCGACCGCACGCGTCACGGCGCGAAGCCGGCCCTCCGCTTCGAGGGCACCGATTGACGGACCGTCGAGGCTCGAGACGAATCGATTCGCGAGCACCGCACGCGCCATCGTCGACTTGCCGCCCCCGGCGGGCCCGGAGATCAGAACGCCGAGTCGCGGCGAAGCGCCCAGAACCTTGAGGAGCCCAGGTTCGTCGAGAGCGAGACTGAGCCACTCGGTGAGCTTCGCGGCCTGCGGGTGTGAGCCGGGCAGTTCGTCCGCAGACACCGCGGGAAGCTCCTCATCGGGCTTCTGGCGCTTGACCATTCGAACGCTGCGCAGCGGGGTGACCTTGCCTGTCGCGGACCAGGACACCGCGGTGTTCGGTTGGATGCTCACCGGCCCATTGCCGGGGTCGACGGATGTGACCGTCAGGAGTTCGGATGTCCAGGCGATGCCGAACGTCTGGGACAGTGTGCGGGTCGTCGTGCTCGTGTTGGTGCCCGGACCGAGGTCGCGCGGGAGCAGCGATACCGCGTCGCCGACGCTCACGACCTTGCCGAGCAAAGCCTGGCGAAGGGTCGCCGTGTTGATCGAGGTCGTGGCCAGCGACGAACCGGAAACGCACACCTGCCGACCGCCGTACACGGTCACCGGCGCCACGACGACAGTTCCCGAATCGCTGATCCCGGCGTTGGACAGCGTGACGTCGTCCATGAGAATCGTGCCCGTCGGGGTGCCGAGTGGGGCGATTCCGGCGACCGCAGCGGTCACCCGCGAGCCGGTGAGGGCGATCCCATCCCATTCGCGCAGGCCAAGGGCGGTGAGTGCCTCGGGATGGAGCCGCACCACTCCGCGACGCGTGTCTGCAGCTGAGGTGTTGAGGCGCGCAGTCAGGGTGAGTTCGGGCATCCGGTGACTCGTCTACCGGCGACGTGCGGAATGGTTCGCCTTGGACGGACCACTCGGGCGTCGTAGACCCAGGCGGCTGGCACCCCGCGACGGCGAAGAACGGCGGATTGCCCGGCGTTCGGACGGCTTGCGGTCCCAGATCTCCGGCCGTGCCGCGACGTAGCGCTGCGAACGGATCGCGAACGGGATGTGCACCAGGTAGATCCCGACCAGGATCAGCAGCAGGATGCGTGGGTACGTCACGAGCGCGCCCGCGGCGATGACGACCAGCACCAGAAGAATGACGGCCAGACGCGGGGGCACGTTGATCGACTTCATCGCCAACGTCGGAATCCGGCTCACGATCAAGGCCGCCGAGAACAACGTCCAGACGGCGACCAACGGGAAGTTCGTCCACCAGCCTTCGCCCCATTGGGCGAACGCCACGACGGGAACCAACGTCATCAGGGCGCCGGCCGGAGCGGGAACGCCGACGAAGTAGTCCTTCGCATAGCTCGGTTGGTTCGCGTCGTCCATGAGGGTGTTGAAGCGCGCGAGACGCAGCACGATGCTCACGGTGTAGATGAGCGCGACGATCCACCCGAATCGGTTTCCGTCGAGGAGCAACGAATACAGGATCAACCCGGGTGCGACGCCGAACGAGATCGCGTCGGACAGCGAGTCGAGCTCGGCACCCATCTTGCTCGTGGCGTCGAGCAGGCGAGCCACCCGACCGTCGAGTGCGTCGAAGATCGCCGCCGCACCGATCAGAAGCAACGCAACGTCGGTCTCGCCATCGAGTGCGAACTTGATCGCCGAGAGCCCGGACGATAACGCGAGGATCGTGATGACGCTCGGCAACAAGCGGACCGGCCGCGAGTGCTTGCGTGCCCGGTGGCCGACGGTGCTTCCCGATGCCGCGTTCATCAGCGCGTACTTTCCGGTAGCTCGGCGAGGATCGTCTCCGCGCCGACCGCCCGCTGCCCGACCTCGACGAGGAGCTTCGAGCCCGCCGGCAAGAACGTGTCCACCCGCGAGCCGAAGCGAATGAGGCCGTAGGTCTGACCGCGTTGCAGCTGGTCACCGACGCCGGCGTGGCAGACGATGCGCCGCGCGATGAGGCCGGCGATCTGAACCACGATGACCCGCTGGTCGCCATGGGTCGCGATGACCATCGTGTTCCGCTCGTTGTGGTCGCTCGCCTCCGCGAGGTCGGCCGACATGAACTTGCCCGGCTGGTGGATCACTGCATGCACAGTGCCCTCGACGGGAGCGCGCTGGACGTGGACGTCGAGGACCGACAGGAAGATGCTGACGCGCGGCAACGGAGTGTCGCCGAGTCCGAGTTCGGCGGGCGGCGCGGCTTCGTCGACGAGCGTGATCGTGCCGTCCGCGGGTGCTACGGCAACGCCCGGACGCGTCGGCGGGACACGATTGGGATGACGGAAGAAGGCGGCGCAGGCGAGGGCGGTGAGCTGTCCGGTACGGCGGATGAGGGTGTGCCGGCGGCCGAGTGCGGCGATCGCCAGCGGTCCGAGAACGAACGGTGCGCCGTCCGGGTGAATCGGCGGAACCGACGTCTTGACCAGTTCGACCAGGTGGCCGATCGGGGACTTCTCGGGAGTTCCCTCCGGGTAGGGGCGGCGTGCCACAAATTCCTCTTTGGTTCTTAGTCGTTGCTCAGCGATCGCTCACTGAGCAGTCGAAACACGTTTCGCGCAGGGGCGCGTTCGAGTAACTAGGTTAACGTTAGCCGCCACCCGCTTCGACTGTCCGGTAATCCCGTCGGCGGTAGCGCATTTGGGCGGCGGGAGTGTCTCCCTTGACGGGAAAATAGGGTCCCGTAACCTGAGCTTGACTCAATTTTACGAACCGTGACGTGGTTCGATCCCCTCGGGTGGGTATCGACGGTTTCTCCACGTCGCGTTGCACATTTGGAGATGACACCATGCCCGCAAGCATTGGGAGCCCGACGGGGATCTCGCACGTCGCAATGATGGGTATCGGTGCATACCGCCCGGTCCGGGTCGTCCCGAACTCCGAGATCGTCGAGGCGATCGACTCGAGCGACGAGTGGATTCAAACGCGTTCCGGTATTCGTTCGCGCCGCTTCGCGGGCGAGGACGAGACGGTCATCACCATGGCCACCGCAGCGTCCGAGCAGGCAATCCGCTCGGCCGGGATCGACGCTGCGCAGATCGACTGTGTGATCAACGCGACGTCCACGAACTTCCAGCAGACCCCGCCGGCAGCGCCGCAGATCGCCTCGGCGCTCGGCATCACGGGCACCGCCGCGTTCGATCTCGGCGCCGGTTGTTCGGGCTTCTGTTACGCACTCCAGGTCGCGGCCGACATGATCCGCGGCGGCAGCGCCCGCCACGTACTGGTGATCGGTGCGGAGAAACTGAGCCCGACCGTCAACCCGCGCGACCGCGGCACCGCGTTCATCTTCGGTGACGGCGCCGGAGCGGTGATCGTCGGTCCGTCGGACGAAGAGGGCATCGGTCCGGTCACGTGGGGTTCGGACGGTGAACTCGGCCGCGCGATCGGCCAGACCAAGAACACGCTCGACTACATCAACGAGGTCGAGGCCAACGAGCTGACCGGTCAGAAGACCGAGCGTCCGTACCTCGCGATGGAAGGCACGATGGTCTTCCGTTGGGCCGCTTCGACTCTCGAGAAGGCTCTGCGCGACGCCGTCGACAAGGCGGGCCTGTCCATGCAGGACATCGAGGCGCTCATCCCGCACCAGGCGAACGGCCGCATCACCGACGTGATGGCCAAGCACCTCAAGCTGTCGGAGAACTGTGCCATCGCGCGGGACATCGAGGAGACCGGTAACACGTCGGCTGCATCGATCCCGCTGGCCATGGAACAGCTGCTTTCGAGCGGCGCCGCGAAGCCGGGCGCGACCGCGCTGCTGCTCGCATTCGGTGCTGGGCTCACGTGGGCCGGCCAGGTCGTGAAACTTCCGAAGATCGTGGCTTGAGGGGTCTGCGCGCCTTCACCTGTTCGTAACTCTAGAGGTGGACGATAGGTAGAGAGATCGCCACCGACGGGCAGTCATGGGAGGTGCGGCGTGGATCTGAACGGATTTTTGCGTCGTCATTTGAGTGAGGCAGTGTCATTGTCGAAGCTGCAGTGGGTCGATGAGACTCCGGACAGCTGGTCGAGCGAGCAGCTCGAGCGACTGGTGACACCGCGTGAAATCGAACTGGTTCGCCTCGGCCGCCGTTAGGTCGCTGGGCGTACCCGCAGGATCCGATCGTCATCGCCATTGTCGGTCGTGACCAAGAGCGTGCCGTCGGGCTGGCTTTGCACAGCTCGGATGCGGCCGTAGGTGCCATCGAACCCGGGCAACTGGGTGACGGCCGTGACAGAGTTTCCGTCGGCGGACAGTTTGAGTACGCGAATTTCCTGCCCTTTGAGGGCGGCGACAGCCATCGCGCCGGACCAATTTCCCCAGATGTTGCCGAGGAAGGTCAGTCCGCACACGGCGATCGTCGAATCGCCGGAACTCCACACGGCGGGAATCGCGCCGGGGACCCGGTCCGGGTCGGTCATCGGGACTGATTCGTCGTACCAATCGCCGCTGCGGTCGGGTTTCCAGCCGTAGTTGCCGCCCGGGACGATGCGATTGACCTCGTCGTCGACGTCCGGCCCGTGCTCGGCGGAGTAGATCGTCCCCGACCCGGGTTGAACTGCGAGGCCTTGAATATTGCGGTGACCGAGTGTGAATACCGGGCTGTTCGGGATGGGGTTGCCCTCGGCGGGCGCACCGGTTCGCGCATCGACCCGCAGGATCTTTCCGCCGAGGGAGTTCACATCCTGCGAAACGCTCGGTTGTGCCGAGTCGCCGGTTCCGATGAGCAGGGTGTTCGGGTCCTCGAGGAGGAGTCGACAGCCGCCGTGACGTCCAGTCCGAGAGGGGAGTCCGGAAACGAGCACCCCTGTCCGTTCGAGACGCTGCCAGTCGGTGCTCACCCGCCAGGTGACGACCCGGACGTCCTGTCGAGTGCCGTCGGTGTAGCCCTGGCAGCTGAACAGCTCTCGCGACGTTTCGAAGTCGGCCGCAAGCGCCAGGCCCATCACCCCGGTTTCGCCGCGCGCGAACAAGTCCGACAGGTCGGCGTCGATCGGTTGCGGTTCGGAGACGCCGGGGCGCAATGCCACGAACCGACCGCTGCGCTCGCCCGTCAGGATCGTTCCGTCGGGCGCGACCGCGACATCCCACGGGTGGTCGAGTCCGTCGGCGAGAGTCGTCACCTCCACTTTCGGGAGGTCGCTCGCGATCGCGGGCCTCGATTCGGTGGCGGCGCTCCCGCACGCGGCGAGCAGGAGCGTCACGACTGCCGCCGGAACGTATGGCCTCATCTTTCCGAGGCTAGGCGCGACGATGGTTCAGTGGTATCTCGACGAACCGTTGTGAACTCGATGCGGGGCGAATACTTGAGCGAATCAACCTTGCACTCGACCGGCCCGAGTGCCAAGATGGCTTTGGCACTCGCTACACTCGAGTGCTAGGTCGGGACGGTGAGGCTGCCAATCAGTCGTCCGTCGCGGGCACCGAGCCTGGCCATCGCACACAGTCAATGCCTCATGGAGGAATAACTCGCAATGGCCAAGATTATTGCGTTCGACGAAGAGGCTCGCCGCGGCCTCGAGCGGGGACTCAACGCCCTCGCCGACGCTGTCAAGGTGACCCTCGGCCCCAAGGGCCGCAACGTCGTTCTGGAGAAGAAGTGGGGCGCCCCCACCATCACCAACGACGGTGTATCGATCGCCAAGGAAATCGAGCTCGAGGACCCGTACGAGAAGATCGGCGCCGAGCTCGTCAAGGAAGTTGCCAAGAAGACGGACGACGTCGCTGGTGACGGAACCACCACCGCTACCGTGCTGGCTCAGGCGCTCGTTCGCGAGGGCCTGCGCAACGTTGCCGCCGGTGCCAACCCGCTCGGCCTGAAGCGCGGTATCGAGAAGGCTGTCGCCGCGGTCACCGAGAGCCTGCTCTCGACCGCCATCGCGATCGAGACCAAGGAGCAGATCGCTGCTACCGCTGGCATCTCGGCCGGTGACTCGTCGATCGGTGAGCTCATCGCCGAGGCGATGGACAAGGTCGGCAAGGAAGGTGTCATCACCGTCGAGGAGAGCAACACCTTCGGCCTCCAGCTCGAGCTGACCGAGGGTATGCGCTTCGACAAGGGCTACATCTCGGGTTACTTCGCGACTGACGCCGAGCGTCAGGAAGCGGTTCTCGAGGACGCCTACATCCTGCTCGTTTCGAGCAAGATCTCGACCGTCAAGGACCTGCTCCCGCTGCTCGAGAAGGTCATCCAGTCGGGCAAGCCGCTGATGATCATCGCCGAGGACGTGGAGGGTGAGGCTCTTTCGACCCTCGTCGTCAACAAGATCCGTGGCACCTTCAAGTCGGTTGCCGTCAAGGCTCCGGGCTTCGGTGACCGTCGTAAGGCTCAGCTCGCCGACATCGCCATCCTCACCGGTGGAGAGGTCATCAGCGAAGAGGTCGGCCTCTCGCTGGAGACCGCTGGCCTCGAGCTCCTCGGCCGCGCCAAGAAGGTCATCGTCACCAAGGACGAGACCACCATCGTCGGCGGTGCCTGTGAGCAGGGTGCGATCGACGGCCGCGTGAACCAGATTCGCTCGGAGATCGAGAAGAGCGACTCGGACTACGACCGTGAGAAGCTGCAGGAGCGCCTGGCGAAGCTCGCCGGCGGTGTCGCGGTCATCAAGGCCGGCGCTGCTACCGAGGTCGAGCTCAAGGAGCGCAAGCACCGCATCGAGGACGCTGTCCGTAACGCGAAGGCTGCTGTCGAAGAGGGCATCGTCGCTGGTGGTGGCGTTGCGCTGCTGCAGTCGGCTCCGGCTCTCGACGCGCTGAACCTCACGGGTGACGAGGCAACCGGTGCGAACATCGTTCGCGTCGCGCTGTCGGCTCCGCTCAAGCAGATCGCGTTCAACGCCGGCCTCGAGCCGGGCGTCGTTGCGGACAAGGTCAGCAACCTGCCGACCGGCCACGGCCTCAACGCCGAGTCGGGCGAGTACGGTGACCTTCTCGCGCAGGGCGTTGCTGACCCGGTCAAGGTGACTCGTTCGGCGCTGCAGAACGCCGCATCGATTGCCGCTCTGTTCCTCACCACCGAGGCTGTCGTCGCCGACAAGCCGGAGAAGGCTGCGGCTCCGGCCGCGCCGGGTGGCATGGACGGAATGGACTTCTGATATGAAGTGACCCTCTGTCAAGAGGCATGGCGAGGCGCCAGTCCCGTTTTCGGGACTGGCGCCTCTGTGCTTTGTCGTTGCCCGTGCTGGCGAGCGTGTCGGTGACGACGCGCGGTCAGACTGATATTCGCGG
>JAJFUQ010000078.1 GCA_021372355.1 Nocardiaceae bacterium
ACGTCACTCCGATGAACTTCGCCGCGATACTCGCCAGTCCCATCTCGTTCCACCCGGTGGCCACTGACGCGCGAACCGGCGAGCCGACCGACCTTCACCCGCACATCAAGGACACCTTGTCGCTGCAGACAGCGCTCCGCGCAAGCACGTGCATGCCGCTCGTCGCGGGGCGGCCGGTTGAGCTGGATGGTCGGACGTTCGTCGACGGCGGATTGTCCGAGCCGGTGCCGTTCCACGCCGCGCTCAGCCACGGAGCGACGCACGTTCTGGTTCTCCGTACACGACGGTCGAACCAGACCGCCGAGGCAGCGACCCTCCTCGAACGCATCCTGCTCGCGCCGTACTTCACGCTGTTCGGGCCCGGCGCCGGACGCTCGTTCGCACAGCGCCACATTGGCTACGTCGACGACGACCGTCGTCTCGATGCCGGCGGCGCGTCTCACCTGTTGCAGGTCCGTCCACCGGTCGATGCCCCGAATGTCTCCCGGCTGTCCGGCGACCTGGGGCTCATTACGCGTGCGATCGAGATTGGCCGCACCGCAATACATTCGGTCTGGACGAGCTAGACCTGTTCTGCCCGCACGTCCGCGACCACCTGATCCACCATCGCGACGCACATCCGCGCGCATTGACTGGCGAGTTCCTCTCGGGTGACCTCAACCGTGCCGCCGAGCCAGTGCAGAATCAGCTCCGCCGCACCCGCCATGAAGACGATCGTGACGAGGTCCAAGCGTGTCCGGAAGGTCTCGGGGTCGAGTTCGTAGACGAAGAGAATGTTGTCGGTGAGCAGCCGGGACAGCGACTTCGTGTACGACATCCGCAGGTCGCGCAGGCTCTCCGAACCGATTGCCTCGACATACGCCCGCCCCTTGCGCGGGTCATCGAGGAGAGCCGCGAGCAGGATCGATGCGCACAGTTGGGCCCGCTCGGGCAGACTGACCGGCGCTTCATTGAGCGCGGCGACTATCTTTTCGAAGGTCTCTCGGCCGAACTGAGCAAAGGTCTCCATGAGCGCTTCTTCGCGGTTGGCGAAGCTCTCGTAGAAGTAGCGCTCGGTGAGTCCGGCCTGCTGACAGATCGCCGAGACCTTGAGGCCGGCCATGCCGTCTCGGTCGATGACATCGAGCATCGCCTCGATGAGCTGGGCCCGCCGGACGGCACGACGCTCCTCCGCGGGGACCCCACGGAATGGGCGCACAACCTGACTCACGGAACCTATTCTCTCATCCGCTAAACGACACCGAGTCTGCGTGCAGGGTGGCGAGACATCTTCACGTGTCAGATCTTGACATACATCATTGTCAATGTGAAGATCCTGACAACCTTCGTGGTCAACAAAGGACGAGAACTTCGCCCTGATGAACGAGAGAGATCCATGACGCACTCGACATTTCCGGAAGCCTTCCAGGCCACGATCAAGCGCCGCTCCGACGCCGTCGCAATCCGCACGGTCGGCGACGCCACCACACTGACTTTTACCCAGTGGGGTGAGCAGGTGCGCGAGATCGCCGGTGGCCTCGCAGGCCTTGGGGTCGGTCGAGGCGACAAGGTCGCGATCATGATGACCAACCGTTCCGAGTTCTACCCCGTCGACGTCGCCGTTCAGCACCTCGGTGCTGTGCCGTTCTCGATGTACAACACGTCGTCGCCGGAGCAGATCAACTACTGCCTCGCGGATTCCGGCGCGAAGGTGGCGATCGCCGAGGCCCAGTTCATACCGCTCATCCAGCAGGCCAAAGCAGGCACTGATCTCGAATACGTGATCTGCATCGACGACTCGCTGGAAGGCACCATCCCGCTCAGCGGGGTCTCGGCTTTCGAGGCTGATGACTTCGATTTCGAATCCACGTGGCGTGCCGTTTCTCCCGACGACGTCCTGACCCTCATCTACACCTCCGGCACGACCGGTGACCCGAAGGGCGTTCAGCTGACGCACGCGGGCGAGATGGCGGTCGTCAAGGCGACGCAGGCCTTGCTCGGCATGTCGCACGACGATCGAATCCTCTCGTTCCTGCCGACTGCCCACATCGCCGACCGCTGGTCGGCCATGTATCAGCTCATCGTCGTCGGAAACCAGGTCACCGCCGTCGCCGACCGCACGCAGTTCGCCGCTGCACTGGCAGATGTCCGTCCGACCATCCTCGGCGCCGTTCCGCAGGTGTGGCAGAAGCTCAAGGCAGCGATCGAGGCCAAGCTGTCTGCCGAGACCGGCGTGAAAGCCCAGCTCGCGAACTGGGCGGTCGCCACCGGCCGTGCGGCGTCCGACGCTCGACTCGATGGCAAGTCCGTCAACCCGATCCTGGCGATCCAAGAAATCATCGCCGACAAGCTCGTCCTGTCGAAGATCCGGGCCGCAATCGGTGTCGACCAGGTGACCCTCGGACTGTCCGGCGCTGCGCCGATCTCGGCCGATGTCCTGCGCTTCTTCAACGGCATCGGCATCCCGGTGAGCGATGCGTGGGGGCTGTCGGAGACCTCCGGTCTCATCACGATGAGCCCGAAGGGGGCGGTCCGCCCCGGCACGGTCGGCAAGCCGATCGACGGCGTCACGCTGCGGATCGCGGAAGACGGTGAAGTCCTGGTCCACGGCGCGGCGCTGATGAAGGGCTATCTCAACAAGCCCGAGCAGACCGCAGAGGCGATCGATGCCGAGGGCTGGTTCCACACCGGCGACATCGGCGAAATCACCAGCGAGGGCTACCTCAAGATCGTCGACCGCAAGAAAGAGATCATCATCAACGCGGGTGGCAAGAACATGTCGCCGGCGAACATCGAGAGCTGGGTCAAGGCGTTCTCGCCGCTCATCGGCCAAGCCGTCGCGATCGGAAACGACCGCAAGTTCAACACCGCCCTCATCGTTCTCGACAAGGACGCTGTCGCTGCGTTCGCCCCGTCGGCATCACTGCCGCTCGAGGCCGACGCGCTGTCTGAACACGATGCCATCCAGGCCCTGGTCGCAAAGGCGATCGACGACGCGAACGCCAAGCTGTCGCGGATCGAACAGATCAAGAAGTTCCGGATCGTTCCCGAGTACTGGGAGCCGGGCTCGGACGTGCTGACTCCGACCATGAAGCTCCGCCGCAAGCCGATCGATAAGCAGTACTCTGCGCTCATCGAATCCATGTATGCCGAATCGCCGACCAAGACCGCAGGAGTTGCACAGTGACTGACCCCGAACTGCAGAAACTGACGGACTTCGTCCGCACTGCCATCCCGATTTTCGAGCCAATGGGCGTGACCGTCGTCGACCTTCGTCGCGGGCATGCTGCCGCCGAGATTCCGGCCGAGGCAAACGTCAACCACTTCGGTGTGATCTACGCCGGTTCGCTCTTCACCGTCGCGGAGATGCTCGGTGGGATCATCGGGTTCAAGAGCTTCGAGAACCTCACCGGCTTCGTTCCGCTGGTCAAGAGCATGTCGATCAAGTTCCTCAAGCCGGGAACCACTCGGGTACGTGCAACGACGTCGCTCTCCGAGGAGGAGATGGCTCGCATCGAGGCCGAGGCACAGGAGAAGGGCAAGGCCGAGTTCATCCTCACGACTCAGGTCACCGACGAGAACGGAGTCGTCGTCGCGGAGACCGAAGGCGTCTACCAGATGCGCAAGTTCGGCTGATTCTGCGCTGATATTGCACGGAACAGGCCATCCACTGCCCTCATCGCGGTGGATGGCCTTTTCCGTACCTGGCGACTTCAATACCTGGCGACGGCGGCATCGACGGCGTGCTGCAGTTCATCGCGAACGAGACGCGAGATGTCCAGCGGTCTCGCCGGGAGACTGTTCACCGGCTCACCTATGACCACACTCGCGCCGCGCCCGTCCGTTTCCGGTCCATAGCTGAGCCCGACCGGCACGATCACCGGCGAGACACCCTGTTTGGTCGCTCGGAAGACGATGTGCCCGAGCCCGCTGCCGATCGCCTGGACGACCTCCGGATCGGACTTGTTGCACGTTCCTTCGGGAAACAGGACCAGATGGTCGCGGCGAGCGAGCCGCGTCGCGCACACGTCGATGAGCCGCTGTGCCGCCGCGTTGGTGGCGCGAATTCCGTGGTCCTTGCCGCGAAATACCGGAATCCCGCCCATCGCATCGATCAGGCGACGGTGGCCGTCGGCGCCGAACAGTTCATCCTTCGCCAACGTCTGGGAACGCCCGATGATCGGCCGCAGCGGACCCTTCCATGCGGATCCGGCGATGACGTACGAATCCTTCTCGGCCAAGTGGTTGATCGCCACGACAATCGGCTGTCGCCGCGAGAAAGCCTCGGCGAGTTTACTTTTCGCGAGCTCGGACGAATGGACCCGCGGGCGGTACCGGCGTGCCATCGCGGCACAGATCGCCGTCGCCCGAAGCCGGTTCGGGCGATGGTCCAGATAGAAGTCGTAAACCGAGTCGCTGTTGTCGAGCTCGACTACCGGCCGCCCCATGGAACCTCCAGTAGATACATGCTGAGGCACGGTATCGATTACAGTCCGCACTGTCAATGACAGCGATCACTGCAATTCAACTGTTGAGTACAGTAAGCGCATGTCGGAGTTGACGATTGGCGAGCTGGTCGAGCGGACCGGTATTCCGGCGCGCACCGTCCGGTACTACCAATCGATCGGTCTCCTCGCGAAGCCGCAGCGGGTGGGTAAAGAAGCCGTCTACGGCAAGGCGCACATCGATCGCTTGAAGCTCATCGCGACGATGCAAGACCGAGGCATGAAACTCGGTGCGATTTCCGCGGTACTCGCTTCGGACGCGCGGGCTCGGAATTCCGCGGCAGACTGGCTCGGGCTTGCGAAGCTTCGCATCGAACCTGGGACGGGCACGCAGGATCAGGAGCTCGACGACGCGGGGCTCGACGAGCTCCTCGGTGACCGGCGCGAGGAGATTCTCGACGATCTGATTCAGGCTGGGTTCATCTCGTTCCGCCAGGGCCGCTGGCACATCGTCGACGTTCCGATCCTGCGCGACACGATCGCGCTGTACGACGCCGGGATCAGCGTGACGATCAGCGCACGCCTGCGTGACAGCCTCCGCCAGCACCTCTCGGCGCTCGCCGACGAAGCCGTGGGCACGGTCGTCGCCGAAGCCGGAGCTGGGTACGCCGGCGAAGCGACGCTCGAAGACCTGCTGCGCAACCTCGAGCGATTCCGCGCCATCGCCTGGGAATCGGCCGGACATGTCATGACGCAAGAGCTCATCCGTGCGATCAGCGACCTCCGAGAGCGCTGGCCCGAGCAGTAGAACTGCTTGCCGGAACGAGTAAATTCATCGCCGGTAGCCACCTTCCGACCTGGGCATGTTCCGGGGAAAGTTGATGGCATGCGATTCATCTCCCCTGCCGACTACATCTTCCTGGCCCTCGAGGGCCGGGAACAGCCATTCCATGTGGGAGGGCTGCAGCTGTTCACGCCGCCCGAGGGCAGCGGTCCAGAATTCGCCCGTCAGCTCTACCAGCGCGTCATGGAGACGCCGGAGGTCGCGCCGCGATTCCGGCAGCGACTCGGGTCTGTTTCGCCGACCCCCCAGCGCCTGACCTGGCGCGATGACGACGACATCGACCTCGACTATCACGTGCAACTCTCGGCGCTGCCGCGACCGGGGCGGATTCGCGAACTCCTCGAGATGACCTCGCGCTGGCACAGCACACTCCTGGACCGCCACCGTCCGCTGTGGGAGATGCACATCGTCGAGGGCCTCGAAGATGATCGCGTCGCGGTCTACACCAAGATGCACCACGCGCTCGCAGACGGCGTCTCCGCACTTCGCCTTCTGCAAAACTCGCTGTCCAACGATCCGAACGAGACGGGCCTGACTCCCATTTTCGCGCCCCGGAAGCGGCGCAACCGCGGTTCCCGTCCGACGCCTAATCCGTTGAAGCAATTGTTCGACGGGGTGAGCGAGACCGCCGGTCTGCTTCCGGCCGCAGCCCGGATCGGCCAGCAGATCGCCCGTGAGCGAGACATTCCCCGTCCGATGACGGCTCCCAAAACCATGTTCAACACGTCGGTGGGCGGCGCTCGCCGGTTCGCCGCGCAGTCCTGGGAGATCGCGCGCATCAAGACTGTGGCGAAATCGATGGGCTGCACGCTCAACGATGTCGTGCTCGCGATGTGCGGCGGTGCGTTGCGCACGTACCTGGAGGAACAGAACGCCCTTCCCGATGCTCCCCTCGTCGCCTTCGTTCCGATCTCGTTGCACGGTAAGAAGGACAACGAAAACGCGCCAGGGAACTCGATCGGCCTCGCGCTTGCGAACCTCGGCACCGACACGGCTGATCCTGCGGCTCGCCTGAGTGCGGTACGAAAGTCGATGGGACAGGCCAAGCAGATGATGTCGGGCCTGACCCCCGCTCAGGCGATGGCCGTGTCCGCAACGATGCTGGCTCCATCCGCAGCCGCGAACCTCACGGGCACAACGGGACTGATCCGCCCGACCTTCAACGTCATCATCTCGAACGTCCCCGGTCCGCGCGAGACCCTTTACTGGGATGGCGCACGTCTCGACGGAATCTACCCAGCGTCGATCGTCATGAACGGAGTCGCCCTCAACATCACGCTGACGAGTAACGCGCACACCCTCGACTTCGGTATCACGGGCTGCCGCACCGCCGTCCCGCACCTGCAGCGCCTGCTCGGGCATCTCGACGTCGCACTCAAGGAATTGGAGAACGTCGCGACATAGCGGCCGAATACCGCTATCAGCAATGATTAATTGGGAATGCCTACTGAGCATCCCCTTTATCGAAAGCTGAGTAGGACCATGCGGATCATCTCGCCCGCCGATTACATATTCCTTGCACTCGAGGGCCGCGAACGACCTCTGCACGTCGGGGGCCTGCAACTGTTCACCCCACCGGAGGGCAGCGGCCCAGAATTCGCCCGCGATATGTACACCCAGGTGATGAAGACACCTGAGGTCGCGCCGCGTTTCCGCCAGCGGCTCGGGTCCGTATCGCCGACGCCGCAGCATTTCATGTGGCGCGAAGACACGGACATCGATCTCGACTACCACGTGCGACTTTCCGCTCTGCCTCGTCCGGGGCGCATCCGCGAACTCCTCGAGATGACGTCGCGCTGGCACAGTTCGCTTCTGGACCGGCACCGGCCGCTGTGGGAACTGCACATCGTCGAAGGCCTCGAAGACGGGCGGATGGCGCTGTACTGGAAAGTGCATCACGCACTTGTCGATGGAGTGTCAGCGCTGAAGCTCATGCAGTCGGCCCTCACCGAGGACCCGAGCGAACGCGGCCTGCCACCGGTGTTTGCGCCGCGACCACGTCGACAGCCGCGCGAGGAACCGGGTCTGCTGAAATCGCTCGCCAGCGGCCTCGGTGACGCGGTCGGCATGGTTCCCGCAGCAACCCGAATCGGGAGGCAGCTCTATCAAGAACGAGACATGCCACGACCGCTGACGGCACCAAGGACGATGTTCAACGTGCCGATCGGCGGCGCGCGTCGTTTCGCCGCGCAGTCCTGGGAAATCGCGCGGTTCAAGCGGATCGCCAAGTCTATGGACTGCAAACTCAACGACGTGGTCCTCGCGGTGTGCGGCGGTGCGCTGCGTGCCTATCTGCTCGAACAGAACGCCCTCCCCGATCAACCGCTCGTCGCATTCGTACCGATCTCCCTGCGTGCCGACGACCAGTCGGACTCGTCGAACGCCGTCGGCGTCGCGCTGGCGAGTCTCGGCACCGACACCGACGACCCGGTCGAACGCATGGAAGCAGTCAAGCGGTCGATGAGCCAGGCGAAGCAAATGATGTCCGGACTGTCGCCGGCGCAGGCGATGGCGGTGTCTGCCGCGATGCTGGCTCCTTTCGCCTCGACGACCGTCACCGGAACGTCGGAACTCCTCCAGCCGACGTTCAATGTCGTCATCTCCAACGTGCCTGGCCCGAAGAAGACGATGTACTGGGACGGCGCACGACTCGACGGCATCTACCCCGCGTCGATCGCACTGCCCGGCATGGCGTTGAACATCACGCTGACCAGCTACGACAAGTCCCTCGACTTCGGCATCATCGGCGACCGGTCCGCCGTACCCCACCTCCAGCGACTGCTCGGGCACCTCGATGTGTCCCTCAAGGAACTGGAGAACGCAGCGCACTAGGGCCTGAGCCTTCGCTCGGGGTGGTGGAAGTGGTTGACCCGTGGCAGTTGTCGTGGGTCGATGATCTTCGGTGGTATCCAGATCGTCCTTCCGACGGCGTTTTTCGCGGTTTGCCATTGGTGGGGTGCGGGGCCGGCCAACGGATGATGCACATCGCAGGCTGGAGCGAGTTCGTCGATATTGCTGCGACCGCCCTTGAGCCAGTCATCGATGGCGTGATGGGCTTGCGTGAAATAAACCCCGCGGTCGCAGCCGGGGAACGTGCAGCCACGTTCGGTCGCGGCGAGCAT
>JAJFUQ010000045.1 GCA_021372355.1 Nocardiaceae bacterium
TCTGAATGAGCAGCAGCCGAACCACCCGGCGGTCGCGCGTGACGTCTCCGATCGCAGCGGAGATGCGTGCGACCTGGGCGCGATACTCCTCGCGCGTTCGGGCTGCACCAGGCGCATTCTCCGCAGTCAGGCTCGCACGTAAGCGCGCAATCGTGTTGTCGATGACCTGCTCGAGGATTTCCTGCTTCGACTCGAACTGCCGGTAGAAGGTCGAGTTCCCGATCCCCACGCGTTCGGCGATGTCGGCAACGCCTGCCTGCGCGAATCCGCGCTCGGCGAAGATGTCGAACGCCGCATCGACGATCTCCTCACGGAGCGCCTGCCTGCGCCTTTCGGCATAACTAGAACTCACACATCCATAGTAGGTCTATTGACTCCATAACGGAATGATGATTCCCTACTGGTTGTGAGGCATCCAGACCTCGTAGCAAAGGAGCTACCAGAAATGACCGCATCGTTTACCACCTCGACCGTCGCCGACCGCCTTGCCGCATTGCGAGCGCAGGCCATGTCCGACCACAAGGCCGCCCAAGACGCCGCGTGGACCTGGATGGAAAGCCTGGGAAAGCAACTCCCCAGCCAGGCTGCTGACGACGAGCTCATGGAACTGTTCTCCCTCGGCATCCCGGCCGACGTCGACGGACAGACCTACGGCATGCTGATCGGCTTCCGCGCCAAGCCCGAAGGGATCAGCCGTGGCGGCGAGTTCGTGTACTCGCTCGCCAAGGCCTTCGTCAGCACCTTCGGAGTTCCGTGGCTCGGCAAGAAGTTCGACAAGGCGGCGATGCGCGGCACGAACACGATGACCCGGCTCGCCGAGTTCACCCTTCCGATCCTCGTGCGATACCGGACCCGCAAGGCCGCCGGCAACACGTGCGAGGGCTTCGACATGCTGAATCGCTTCGAGGACAGCGTCGTCGCACCAGGCACCCAGATCCTCGTTCTCGACTACGAGCACGAGAGCCTGGGCAACCCGTGGCCGGTCAACCAGATCCGCGACGAAGCCGTTGAGATCGTGTCCGGCACCTACATCGGCGCCAAGATCTGGCATCAGGAAGACGGACACAAGCAGATCGCTTGGTGGGCCAGCAAGATCTGATCAACGTTGGAACCGGAAGGCCCGGCTCGTCCTCGCGACGAAGCCGGGGCCTGCACGGTTCGAACTAGGCTTACCGCTATGTCACAGCCCGCTTCGTACGCCGAGCGACGCAAGCAAGCGTTGCGACAGGAGATCATCGACGCCGCGTTCGACATCTTCGCTGAGCGTGGCTATCACGAAACCGGCGTCGCCGACATCGCTGCGCGCGTCGGGATCGGGAACTCGACCTTCTACCGGCAGTTCGAGTCGAAGCAGGAAATCCTCGAGCAGGTCATCGAGACGACGATCGCGCGAATGCTCGCGTCCGTCTCCAACGAGAACGCTCCCGAAGCGGCGCACACCCTCGACGAGTACCGCAAGCAGGTCGAGCGGATCGCGGCCTCGCTGCAAGAGACCCTCGCCGATTCCCGCGTCACCCGACTGATGTTCGTGCAGAGCCTCAGCGCGGGTCCCGATATCGAGGCACGCTTCTTTTCCCTGAGTGAGCTCGCCGTCACCCTCACCAGCACCTACATCGACCACGGCAAAGAATTCGGCTACCTCGAGCCGAGCCTCGACAGCCTGGGGACGGCCCGCGCCCTCGTCGCCATGATCATCGGTGCCGGACTGCTGAGTCTGAACCCGGACGTCGACCAGGCCGTGCGGGACCGGACCGTCACATCCGCGGTCAATCTGATCTTCGAGGGCGTCACCAAGTCCTGACGGGCGGTCAGTGCGCCGCTCGGTCGCCGACGCGGCGGTAGACCATTTCCTCGAGTTCGGTGAAGAGGAGGTTGTAGTCGTCGGCGCTCACCGGTGAGCGCCACTGCTGCAACCCGACGAGAAGCGTCATACCGAGCACGGCGAGCTTGTCCGCTTCTTCCTTGCCGACTATGGGCTCGAAGACCTCGCACATCGCGGCCTGGCGCTTGTCGTCGACACGCTTCTGCACCACTGCCACCGCCGGATTCGTATGGGCCCAACTGCGAATAGCAGCTTCTGCCTCGTGCGGAAGCCGGGCGGCGAGCTCCTTGAGCAGATGCACCCGGTCATACGGGTCGGGCAACTCACGCGACAACTGCACCAAGCGCTCGGTCTGCGTCTGCTCCCAGTGGACGAGGAAGTCGTTGACGAAACCATCGAAGCTGCCGAAGTAGCCGTAGAACGATCCGGTCGTCACCTTGATCGCCTTGCACAGCGGCGTGATCTTGAGCTTTCCTGCACCCTCGGTTGCGAGCAGATTCATCGCGGCCGCGAAATAGTCGTCCCGCGTGACCAACAACCGCATGACAACTCCCAACCTAGAACCCCGGATATAACGCAGATTACAACCCAGCAGCTGCGTACTGCGCGACCAACAGTCGCTTGACCAGCTTGCCCGTCTCCGAACGCGGAAGCCGCTCGACAAAGTCGACGGTCTTCGGCGCTTTGAAGGCGGCGACCTGCAATTTCGCGTGCTCGATGAGCTGTTCGGCGAGTGCCGCAGATCCGGTTACGCCATCGCGAAGCTGAACGACAGCCTTGACCTCCTGCCCCAATGCGGGGTCCGGAACACCGATCACGGCCACGTCGAACACCGCAGGATGCAATGTCAGCGCATCCTCCACTTCGCGTGGGTAGATGTTCACGCCACCGGAGATGATCATGAACGACTGTCGATCCGTCAGGAACAGATAACCGTCACTGTCGACGTATCCGATGTCGCCGACCGTGGTCCAGTTCGGATGATCCGGGTGCTCGGTCTGCGCGGTCTTCTCGGGATCGTTGTGATAGCTGAACGGCCTGGTCTCTCGTTCGAAGTACACGAGCCCGGGCTCTCCGACGGGAAGTTCCGCACCGGTTTCAGCACAGATGTGTACGGGCCCGAGCATGCTCCGGCCGACCGAACCGCGCTTGGTGAGCCATTCCGGCGAGGTGATCACGGTCAGTCCGTTGCCCTCGGTCGACGAGTAGTACTCCACCAGAATCGGGCCCCACCAATCGATCATCATCTCCTTGACGTCGGGCGGGCAGGGCGCCGCGGCGTGAATCGCCATCCGCAGACTGGAGACGTCATAGCTGAAACGTCGGTCTTCGAGTTGCAGCATCCGGACGAACATCGTCGGCACGACCTGCGTGACCGTGACCTGGTATTTCTCGATCGCGGCCAGCATCTCGTCGGCCTTGAAGCGTTCCAGCACGACGACCGTTCCGCCGTAGGCGTGCACGAACCCGCACCAGCGCAGCGGCGCCGCGTGATAGATCGGCGCCGGCGACAGGTAGACGTCGGACGCGTTGATGCCGAAGGCCTTGCCGACCAGCCCGGTCAACGGGTCGCCCGGTTGGTCGACGGCAATCGGGAGAAGCGGTGGCTTCACTCCCTTCGGACGTCCGGTGGTGCCCGACGAATAGAGCATGTCGCTCCCCCTGGGCTCGTCTTCGAGCACGCGCTCACCGGCCGTGAACAGCAGATCTTCGAAGGATGCGTATCCCTCGAGCGCGCCGCCGAAGCTATAGGCGCTGGCAATGCTCGGCGTCAGCCGCCGCACCTCTTCGGCGAGGAAACCCAGGTTTGCGGACCCGATGAGCACCTTCGCACCGGAGTCTTGTGCGATGTACGCGGCTTCGGATGCCGTCAGGTGGAAGTTGATCGCCGTGAGGTAGAGACCGGACCGAAGCGCGGCCCAGTAGATGGTGAAGCACTCGGCGGCGTTGTCGCTGAGCATGGCGACGACATCGCCCTTGCGAAGCCCGAGATCGTGCAGAGCGACCGCGAGTTGGCGTGAGGCGTCATCGAGTTCGCGGTAGCTCACCACTCGCCCGGACCCGGCCATGATGACCGCCGGCTTGTCCGGGGTGGTGCGCGAGAAGGTTCCTGGATACATGCTTACGACTCCCGCTTGCCCGGTGTGAACGAGACCGGCATGGACGTCAGCTCGTTCGAGAAGCTCGAGGTCAGGTGCGTGATCGGACCGGCGATCTGCATGTCCGGCATCCTGCGGGTGAGTTCTTCGAACAGAATCTTGAGTTCGAGCTTGGCGAGCTGGTTGCCGAGGCAAAAGTGTGCTCCGCCTCCGCCGAACGCCAGGTGGGGCGCCTTCTCGCGCGAGACGTCGAAGCGCATCGGGTCGGCGTTGAGCTCGGGATCGCGCGAGCCGGCCGGGTACCACATGACGACGCGCTCGCCCTGCTTCAGCGCATGGCCGCCGACGACGGTGTCCTGCATGACCGTGCGCGAGAAGTACTGAACCGGGGTCACCCAGCGCAGCATCTCATCGACCGCGTTGACGACCGTCGCGTGGCCATCAATGAGTTTGCGGTATTCGTCAGGGTTCTCGATGAGGGCCCGCATTCCCCCGGAGGCCGTATTCCGGGTGGTGTCGTTCCCGGCGAACATCAGGATGGCGAAAAAGAACGTCACTTCCTGTTCAGTGAGCTTTTCGCCGTCGACCTCCGCATGCACGAGGCGCGAGACCAGGTCGTCGCCCGGATTGGCCTTGCGCTCGGCGGTGATCGCCGTGAGGTATGCGCCGATCTCCATAAGCGCACCAAATCCCAGCTCCGGGTTCGACGTAGCGGCCGCGAGCGACAGCCGGTTCGTCCACTCGAAGAGCTTCTTACGGTCGTCCACCGGAACGCCGAGCATGTCGGCAATGACGAGCAGCGGGAGCTCGACCGCGATGTCCTTGACGAAGTCACACTCCCCCTTTTCGATGACCTCGTCGATGAGGCGGTTGACGGTCGCGTGGATACCGGCTGCCTTCTGCCGGATCAGCTTGGGGGTGAACACGGCCTGGACGACGTTGCGCTGCTGAGTGTGACGTGGCGGGTCCATGCCGAGGATGACCTCGCGCAACACCTCGACCGGCGCCGCGCCCTGCGTTGTCATGAAGACACCGCCGGTCGCGGAGGAGAATGTGAGCGAGTCACGGCTGATGGCCTGGATGTCGGCGGCTTTTGTGAACGACCAGAAGCCGGGCTCGTCGCCGGAAAGCGCGTTCCAGTGCGGGCCGTCCTGTTCGCGCATCTGGGCGAAGAGCTCGTGGGGCACTCCGTCTTCGAAGTGCGTCAGGTCGCTGAGGTCGAGGGTGGACAGGTCGGTCTTGCTGATTGAGGTGGTCATGGCTGGCTCCTTCAGGGAATGGTGGTTAGAGGTCGAGGACGAGCTTCTCGGTGCAGGACCGGGAAACGCAGGGCAGGATGAAGCGGCCTGAGGCACGTTCGGCTGCAGTGAGCAGCGAGTCACGATGGTCGGGGATGCCTTCGAGCACGCCGGCCTTGCACGTGCCGCACACGCCCTCACCGCACGACG
>JAJFUQ010000084.1 GCA_021372355.1 Nocardiaceae bacterium
CTGCCACAGGAGGTTGCTGGTACGCGCGCCGAGCAGGTGCTGCTGTACACCGAGATCGAAGCGTTGAAGCGGCAGCTCGATGCCCTCGGCTACCGCGTGTTGGCCGAGCTGGAAACGAGCACCGATGACTCGCTCGGCATCCTGCGAACCGTCGACGTGGTCGCCGACGCCGCACGCCTGGAAAAGAAGGACGTGCGTGCTCGGCTGCGGATCGCCGCTGACCTGACGCCGCGGGTGATGGTCTCTGGTGAGGTCGTGGCACCGAACCTCGAATACGTGGCCGAAGTGGTGAACCGCGGGACCATCGGTATCGAGCACGTGAGCGTGATCCGCCGGTTCTTCAAGAACCTGCCCCATGCGGTCGAACCCGACGCCCGCGTGTTCGCCGAGCAGCAGCTCGCGGACTGGGCCAGCCAGTTCCGCCCCGACGAGCTCGCCAAGCTCGCCGACCGACTCCATCATGTGCTGGACCCGGACGGCACATTGGATGACGATGTGGACCGCGCGCGGAAACGTCACGTCACGCTGCACAAGCAGGGCGCGGACAAGATGGTGTCCGGCACGTTCTGTCTCACGCCGGAAGCCGCCGCCTATTTGGAGGCGTACCTCGCGAAGTTCGCGCGCCGCGGTATGTGTAACCCCGCCGATGCCGAACCGACGATCGAGCATGATCCGACCGAGGCTGAGATCCAGGCCGATACCCGTACGTACGGGCAGCGTTGTCACGACGCGCTGGTGGCGATGCTGCGCGCGACCCTGATGTCGGGTGATTTGGGTCAGCACCGGGGCCTGCCGGTCTCGGTGATCCTGACCGCGGACATCACGGCCCTGGATCCGGCGCTCGGTGCGCCGCAGGTCGGCCGTACTGGCGGCAGCCTCGATATTCCGATCAGTGATGTTCTGCGCATGGCCGGGCACGCCGAACTGTTCCTCGCGACGATTTTCGGAGACGCCAAACCCGTCGAGCTCTACCACGGCCGCGCACGCCGCATCGCCTCTGCGGGGCAACGGTTGATGCTCGCCGCGACCGAACGCGGCTGCACCTTCCCCGGATGTGACCGAGGCGTCTATTTCACGCAAGCCCACCATGCCATCGATGACTGGCTCGAGGGAGGCCACACCAATATCGACGAACTCGCTCCGGCCTGCGATGTCCACCATCCGTTGGTCGGACCGGCACCCCATCAATGGCAAACCGTGAAAAACGCCGTAGGAAGGACGATTTGGATACCACCGAAGATCATCGACCCACGACAACGACCACGGGTCAACCACTACCACCACCCGGAACGCCGGGTGTCGCTCAGCGGCGACTAGATCAGTTCCGCCACCACAAACGCGACTCCGGTGAGGATCGCCCATGCCAACATCGCGAGCCCGGTGTCGCGGAGCGAGGGGAGCAGGGCCATTCCGTTGGCCCCGTTGCGGACGGGTGCGTTCGCACGCAGCGCCAACGGGATCGCGACCAGTCCGGCGAGTGCGAACGGCGTCGACAGCGTCAGCAGGAGGCTGATGACGAACGGCGTCGCGATGAGGACCATGTGCAGTCGGCGTGTGCCCGCGTCGCCCAGGCGCACCGCGAGTGTGTTCTTGCCCGAGAGCGTGTCAGTTGGAATATCGCGCAGGTTGTTGGTGACGAGCACGGCACTCGAGAAGGACCCGACGGCGACCGCTGAGCCGAGTCCGACGAGGTCAACGCGTCCCGCCTGAACGAACTGCGTACCCAGGACCGCGACCAGGCCGAAGAACACGAAGACCGCGATCTCGCCGAAGCCGGCATAGCCGTAAGGGTTCCGGCCACCGGTGTAGAACCACGCCCCGGCGAGGCAACCCGCCCCGACGAGCAGCAGCCACCACGCCGAGGTGAGGGACAGAACCGTACCCGCAACCGCCGCGATGCCCAGGGCGGTGAACGCAGCATTCCGGACCGCAGTCGGGGTGGCGAGCTTGCCGCCGACCAGACGCTGCGGACCGACACGATCGTCGTCAGTGCCGCGAATGCCGTCGGAATAGTCGTTCGCGTAGTTCACGCCGACGATCAACGACACCGACAGGACGAGCGCCAACAGCGCCTTCCACCACACCCAGCCGCCGGCTTCGACAGCGCAGGCGGTGCCTGCGATGACGGGTGCAATCGCATTCGGCAGGGTTCGGGGTCGCGCCCCTTCGATCCATTGCGAAACCGTCGTCATGGTCCTGATCTTCTCAGCCGACGATCTTGCGGATCGCGGCGAGGTCCGGCTTGCCCGACGGCAGCATCGGCAAAGCGCCTACGACATGCACTTCACGCGGCGCGGAAAACGGCCCGAGCGCTGCGGCGACGTGATCACGGAGGTCGTCGAGGGTGACGGCCAACCCATTGCGCACGACGACGACGGCGACAACCCGCTCGCCGAGTCGCTCATCGGGCCGACCGATCACCACGCATTCCTGCACTGCGGGGTACGCGGTGATCGCGGCGGCCACGACCTCGGGCACAACGGTCAGACCGCCCGAGGTGATCGCGCCATCGGCGCGGCCGTGAACGACGAGTCTGCCGTCGACGACCGTCCCGAGATCCGAGGTGCGAAACCAACCGGGCTCCGAGAACGCCTCATGCGTCAACCCGCGATAGGCCTTCGCCACGGTCGGCCCGCCGATGACGATCCGGCCGCCGTCGATGCGCAGCAGTGTGCCATCGAGCGGCTTGCCGTCATAGACGCAACCTCCGCAGGTTTCGCTCATGCCATAGCTGCGGACCAGCCGGACACCGACTTCTGCACAACGTTCGACCAGATGGGCGGGCGTGGCCGCGCCGCCGACGAGCACCGCGTCGTAGCTGATGAGCGCATGTCGTCCGGACTCAGAATCGAGAAGTTTGAGCAGCTGATTCGGCACGAGCGACGTGTATCTCCGGCCCTCGGAGAGTCGGGCCGTCGCCTCCTCGAATGCTGCAGGGGAGAGGCCCTCGGCCACATCCAGAACGACCGGTTCGGTGTCGGCGACGATACTGCGAAATAGGACGCCAAGACCGGCGATGTGAAATGCCGGAAGTGCGAGCAGCCACTGGCCCGGACCGCCGAGTCGGTCCAGCGCTGCGGTCGAGCTCGCGCGCAGATTCGCCGCGGTGAGCATCGCGCCCTTGGGAACGCCGGTCGTGCCGGACGTCGCGACGACGAGGGCGACCTCAGATTCGATGTCCAGGCCCGGATGCAGCGCGGCGGTCAGTCGCTCAGTCTCCAGAGGATCGTCCGCCGGAACCGGCAGTAGCGCTGGAGCAGCACCAACCAAGGCGTCGGCGAGCCGGGGCATGAGGTCGACCACCGCCGGACCGGACGGGACCGGCAGCATCTCGAGCACGGGCATCAGAGTGTCGCTAGTCCTCGACCGCGAAACCAGCGTCCTTGAGCGATTGCGTGACGCGTGCGATGTCTTCGGCGCCGGGTTCTTCCTTGGCGACCTCAGCGATCGCATCGCGGATCTGGGCCGTGCTGACGGGCTCGTCAGTGTGGGTTTCCGTGAATTCAGCTGCGATCTGGCTGACCTCGGCGTCCGTCAGACGGCGATGCAGGACGGCGAAAACCGCGGCGTAATCACTCTGCGGAACCCCTTCCGGAAATCCCGCACGCAGCCATTGCAGCACGGCGCGCAGCGGGGCGGTTAGATGTGAACCGAGCATGCCGATACCTCCTCAGCTGGTCAGAAGATCTTGATTCCGAGATCGTGGTCGAGAAAGTTCTTCATGATGAACAGAATTCCGAGGACGACGGCGACGACGACGATGGCCATGCAGATGATGCCTGCCACCAACGCGAGCGGACTCCGGCGGGTCAGCGTGGTGTCCTGACCGCCACGGTCGATGACCTGCGCCGAGGGAGTCAGGAATCGCACTCCGAAGGCGAAGACGGTGGGGAGTCCGGCACCGAACACCAGACCGATGAGAACGACCTGCCACAGCGAATTCGCGGTCTTGATCACGAGGTCCATGTCACGCCTTCCCGCTCAGGTGCGTGGTGTCGTCGGGCGCCAACCCGCTCGTCCACTCGGACGTGACATTGGTCTTGTCGACACGGTTGCGGCGGCTTCGGATGTACATCGCGATGCACGCAACCGCGAGGGCGCCGAAGACCACCATGACACCGGCCATGCCACCGATGAGGTTGGCCACGAACCAGCACGCGGCGCCGGTGAGGCCCGCCAGCGGCAGTGTCGAAAGCCATGCGACAACCATGCGCCCCGCAACGCTCCACCGCACTTCGGCGCCGCGGCCGAGGCCCGAGCCGAGGATCGAACCGGTGGCTGTGTGCGTCGTCGAAAGCGGCAGACCGAAGTGGCTTGACGTCAGGATGATCGCCGCCGACGAGGAGTCTGCCGCGAAGCCCTGCGGCGACCGGATGTCGACAAGGCCCTTGCCGAGCGTGCGAATGATGCGCCAACCGCCGAGGTAGGTACCCGCGGCGATCGCAAGTGCACAGGTCAGCTTGACCCAGAACGGAAGCGGATCGTCCGCGGTGAGGCTCCCGTGCGCGACGAGCGCGAGGAAGATGACACCCATCGTCTTCTGCGCATCGTTGGTGCCGTGGGCGAGTGAGATGAGGGAGGCCGACCCGATCTGGCCGAGCCGGAAGCCGTCGTCGCGCGGCTTGTCGGCGACCTTGCGGGTCACCCAATAGACCGACTTCGTGCCCAGGGCCGCGATCATCGACGCGACGATCGGCGCCAGGATCGCCGGAATCAGCACCTTCGCGATGACACCGCTGGTCCAGGCGACTCCGCCGTACCCCGCCGCGATGACCGTCGCACCGATGAGTCCGCCGATCAGCGCATGCGAAGAACTCGACGGAATGCCGAGGAGCCACGTGAAGACGTTCCACAGGATGCCGCCGACCAGACCGGCGAAGACGACGGTCAGCAGCTGGGATCCATCGATCTGGTCGATGTTGATGATGCCTTTACCGACTGTCGCGGCCACCTCGACGGAGAGAAATGCACCTGCGAGGTTGAGCACCGCCGACAGAGCGACGGCTGCGCGCGGCTTCAGCGCTTGGGTCGCGATGGACGCGGACATCGCATTCGCGGTGTCATGGAACCCGTTGGTGAAGTCGAACGCGAGTGCGGTACCGACCACAATGCCGAGTACGACGAGTTCTGCGCTCACAAATGTTCAGTCTTGCCTACGGGGAATTCCAGATGAACAACTACCCCAGAAATAGTTACCGGGTCGATGCTCCTTCTAGAGTGTTCTATCCTCCCCAAACGTCCTCGACGTAACGGTTCTCCTTGCGCAGGTTCGCGAGCCATTCCTGGCCACCGGCTTCGTCGGCGCCGGTGCGGTCCCGATAGATCTTCATGAACGCCGCCCGCACTCCGGGCGCCATGGTGTTCGCGTTGCCGCAGACGAACACCATGGCGCGCCCTTCTCGAGCATCTCCCACACCTCATCGGCGTGGGCTTCGATCTCGTGCTGGACGTACTTCCGTCCATCGGTCGGCTGCTGGGAGAACACCGTGCGCAACTTCGCGACACCCAGCCGGTCGTACTCCTGCAACTCCTCGCCGTAGATGTAGTCGTGCTCCGGATGCCGGCATCCGAAAAAGACCATCGATGGGGCGATCGGTGCGCCTTGCTCACGCTGCGTCGCGCGCTCTTGCAGGAACCCCAGGAACGGAGCTAGTCCGGTTCCGGCTCCCACCATGATCATGGGAACGTGCGGGTTCTCCGGCGGCCGGAACTCGATCGTGGGTCGTCGGACGAAGGTGAACACCGTGCTACCGGCGGGGTTGTTGGCCAGGTAGTTCGAGCAGACACCATTGAAGGTTCCGGCTCCACTGCGAGAAGGTGCGCACAGTACGCCGGTGGCGATACTCGCGATCTTGGCGTTTACCAGCGGCGACGACGCGATCGAGTAGTACCTGGGCCGTTGCGGCGGCAGCAGCCCGAGGAACGTCTCGAACGGGATCGAGCACGACGGATATTTCTCCACGAGGTCGAGCAGTGACCTGCGTGGGGTGAGGACCTGCTCTTTGTACTTCTCGTCGTCGCTGATCAGCGCCTTGAGTTCGGCACGCTCCGCGTCATTGTCGGTGTGCTCGGACAGCACCTCGATTCCTTCCCGCGAAGCGATGTCCTGAAGCTCGACGCAGCTGCTGAGAATTCCGAGCAGTGGCGTCGGCTCGCCGATCGGCAGGTGGGTGTAGTTGCCGCCCTCCATCGTGATCGTCGCGAACATGCCGCCATCGAGCTGGAAGTGGTTCATGACCCGCCGGATGTTGTCGATGCTGTTGCGCGGCATCACGCCGAGGTGGTCACCGGCCTGGTATGAGACGCCGACCGGCAACTCGACATCGATATGCCGGGTGGACCTGGTGTCCGACGGCGAGTGAAGTTCGCGGTTCGCCCGGACGAGCGAAGGCTGCGCCAGGAACGACTTGATCACCGGATTCGCGAGTTGACGGTTCTCGAACGTCATCGTCAGGCGGGTCGTGGTCGTGGCGGGCTTCGCGGAATCCGCCGACACTCCGAGACCGCTGCCGATGGCATCCCACAGGCCGTCATGCCACGACCGGTACGCCGCGTCGAAGTCGGCACTCGCATCGCCCTCTCCGCGCGGCTGGAGCCGTGTGGCTCCCTTGGCGGACAGCTCGTTGTCGATCATCGTCGGGACAGCTTGATAGGTCGACGCCCATTCCTTGCTGCCGCAGCCGAATACGGTGTACTGCGTTGCGCTGCACGAACCGGCGGGCGCGGTGCGCAGCCAGGCGCAGAACTTGCCGGCGTTGTCGGTGGGGGTGCCGTTGTACGAGGCGGCGACGACGACCAACGCACCACTTGGCGGCTTGCCCGCGATTTCGTCGAGCGAACACAGCGTGACCGAGTAGCCACGGTCGGTGCCTTCCTGCGCCAGCTTGGTCGCGATCCCCTCGGCGGTCCCGAGGTTCGACCCGAAGGCCACCGTGAGGGGAGTGTTGTGGCGGTTCGCCGGCGCGGCCATCTTGGGTTGGGGCGCACCGGTCTGCTCCGCGGTGACCCGCATCTTCCCGGGCAGCTTGACGAACTGGTCGGTCCGGGGCCGAACGCGAATCCGCATCTCGTCCGGCTTGACCGTGAGCGTCGTCTTCGTCTTGAGCTGGTAGTTCAGGTGATCGATGAGCTCAAAACGCTGCAGGAGCATGCCGAGAACCAGGACGGCCTCCTGCATGGCGAACTGCCGACCAATGCAGGCGCGCTGTCCGGTACCGAACGGCTTGTAGGCGTTGGGCGAGATCGCCGCCATGCGCTCGGCCGCCATGTGATCGGGGTTGAATTCCTCGGCGTCGGGCCCCCACACGCTCTTGTCCCGGTGCAGCATCGGCGTCAGCACGACGAGGGGGGTGCCTTTCGGGATTGCCCACTTGCCGCCGATGACGGTGTCTTCGAAGGGCGCACGGGTGAAGCCGGGAGCGGTCGGCCAGAGCCGTAGTGCCTCGCTGAGCACCTGCCGGACGTAGATCAACCGATGCACCTGCTCGAACGTCGGCTCGGCGGTAGTGCCGAAAACCTTGTCGACCTCTTCCCTTGCCTTGCGCATGAACTGGGGATTCTTGAGCAGGTAGTAGATCGCGAAGGACAGCAGTCCGCTCGTCGTCTCGTGCCCGGCAATGAGGAACGTGATGCACTGTGCGCGGATGTTGTCGTCCGGCAGCTTCTCGCCGGTGGCCTTGTCGACGCCATTGATCATGCGCCCCAGCAGGTCGTCGCTCTTGCCGGCAGCGCCCTCCGCGCGCCGCTCGGCGATGAGTCGATCGACCAAGTTGTTCATGTAGGCGTCGTCCTTCTCCAGCTGTCGCTGTGCGCGGAAATTCAGCTTCGACTGGATCGGCAGTTGCTGAGCGCGGGCCTGGGACGTGGCCAGGGTGCGGACCATCGCTTCGATGAACGGGTGTTGCGTGTCCCGGTAGAACGAATTGAACCGGTAGTCGAACCCGCACAGGGCGATCGTGTCGAGTGTCAGCCGCGTCATGTCAGCGGGGACGTCGACTTCGTCGTCGCGGTTCAACCGCTCCCACTTCTCGCAGAGCTCACCCGCGATGTCGAGCATCATCGGCATGTAGTCGCGCATCGATTGGAGGCTGAAGGGCGTCATGAGGATGTTGTGCGCGCGACTCCACAGCGGGTCGGTCGTGTCTGCGGTGAACAAGCCGTTGCCGGTGCCGCCCTTGCGGACGTTCGACAGGCCGCCGGTGACCTTCTTGTCGAAGCGGGTGTCGTCGCACACCTCCTCCACCAACTTCGCGCCGGACACGATGTAGCGCGACCCAGCCGGAGTCGACAGCTTGATGATCGGCCCGTACTTCCGGCACAACGCCATCAGCGATTCGAAGGGGTGGTGTGAGTCGATGTCGAAGGCATTCCCCAACAGGGGTAGCCCGCGTGGCCCCGGGATCTCGGTTGTCGCCATCTGTGTGGTCATGGGAGGAAACTCCTTGCCATCTTTGATCTTTCGCGGTGGCCGCCCTATGACCACACGACGAAGGCCACCCGTGCAGCGGCGAAGCTGTGGGTGGCCTTCGGGAAATTCGGTGTGGGTGCAGCGGACAGTGCAGTCGAGCATTGGATCGGGACTGCTGAGCGATTCCTGGTTCTACAGAGGAATCGAGACGCCTGCATGCCTGTCGGCATGGATCGACGGTACCGCCGTGCAATTGAGGGTTGCAATACCTCGTGGCACGTTTAAATACCGCTCGGTACG
>JAJFUQ010000110.1 GCA_021372355.1 Nocardiaceae bacterium
CGACACCGAGGTCGCAGCACAAGGCCAGCGAAAGACCTATGAAGTCCTCCCCGAAGGACGCGATGAACTCGTCCGGTGGGTCGGGGAATCACACGATCCCCGACCCCTTCGAGACCCGCTTCTGCTCCGCCTTCGTGCGGCCGCAATCGTGGGAGTCGGCGGCCTCGAGGTCGAACTCGCGCGCTTACTCGCCCTGCATCAGGGCGAACTGCAGAACTATCTCGCGATCGAACAACGCGACTTCGCGGGTGAACTGACCGATGCCGGCACACTGCAGCACCTCGTGCTGCAGGCCGGCATCGGAATGCGCGCGTTCTGTGTCGAGTGGCTCACGTCGGCCCTGGAGGCCGTGCGCAACCTCGAAGGTTAGGCGGTCTTGGCGACCAGCTCGCCGACCGCGTCGTCGTATTGCGCCTTGAGCTGTGCCACCAATTCCGCGACGGAAAGACTTTCCTTGATCGAGCCGATGCCCTGACCCGATCCCCAGATGTCCTTCCAGGCCTTTGCCTTGGTGTTGCCGCCGGAGCCGAAGTTCATGGCGGACGGGTCGGACTCGGGCAGGGCGTCCGGGTCGAGACCGGCCGCCTCGATGCTCCCCCGCAGGTAGTTGCCGTGAATACCGGTGAACAGGTTGCTGTAGACGATGTCCTTGGCGGTCGACTCGACGATCATCTGCTTGTAGCCGTCGTCGGTGTTGGCTTCGGTGGTGCTCAGGAACGCCGAACCGATGTATGCAAGGTCTGCACCCGCAGCCTGCGCCGCGAGAACCGAGCGGCCGTGCGCGATTGCACCCGAGAGCAGCAGCGGACCGTCGAACCATTCGCGGATTTCCTGGACCAGCGCGAACGGCGACTGCGTACCGGCGTGGCCACCGGCGCCGGCCGCCACCGCGATGAGTCCGTCGGCGCCCTTCTCGATCGCCTTACGCGCGAACTCGTTCGAGATCACGTCGTGCAGCACGATTCCGCCGTACGAGTGAACGGCTTCGTTGACCTCCGGACGGGCACCCAGCGAGGTGATGACGATAGGCACCTTGTGCGCAACGATGACCTCCATGTCCGCCTCGAGGCGGGCATTCGACCGGTGCACGATCTGATTGACCGCGAACGGTGCGTACCCGGCCGTCTCCTCGGCGATGCGGTCCAGCCACGCCGACAGCAGTTCAGTCGATCGCGCGTTCAGCGCCGGGAAAGAGCCGACGATGCCGGCCTGGCACTGGGCGATGACCAGTTCGGGGCCAGAGCAGATGAAGAGCGGCGAACCCACGACCGGCAGAGACAGCGTGGACGAAAGAGAGGGAGGCAGCGCCATTGCAGTTCCTTCAGAGACGGGCCGACGGTGCGTACCCAATTGACGTTCTGTCAACAACGCTAAGCTGCGGCGCGCAGGTTATGCAACTAGTTGCAAAATAAGTGTGGTTGCCGTCACACCCGGCCCAGGACAACACGAAGGCCACCAGGGACGAATCCTGGTGGCCTTTGCGAGCTGAGAAAGATCAGGCCTCGGTGCTCGGCGCCGACGGCGGAGCCGGGATGAACGCCTTGACGGTGTCCTTGCCCTTGGTGATGGTCTCCGAGTACTTGCCACCGGTCTTCTCGTCGACGAAGGCGCTCGCCTTGTCGAGAGCGTCCTCGATCTTGTCCTTGTTCTCACCGACGACGGTGATGCCCTTTTCGAGGAGCAACTTCAGGGTGTCAACTGCGGTCATCTGTTTCCTACCTTCTTGAAGATTCCGGACCCATGCGTAATACGTGCGCCCGGAGAGATTAGATCACTAGTCCTGAGCGAACTTCTTAGCCGCATCCTGAGCCTTGTCGACCATGGACTCGTACTTGCCCTCGGTCTTCTGATCAACGACGTCACCGACCTTGTCGATGGCACCCTCGACCTGCTCGGCGTGCTCCTTCGCCAGATCCTTTGCCTTACCAACGAGGTCGCCGAAGCCCATGTCATTCTCCAAACCGTGAAAGCCGCTGTTCGGTCACCAACCTTAGTGACGGCGCTGTGATCTGGCGGAATTTTGACCGCATCAAGGACGGCTGAGGCCGTCCCACCACACCTTCTGATCCCAGCTGTCGGAAAGGTCGGTTCGCTGTCCCGGCAGCGGCACCCGGACCGTCGTTCCGGCCTTGTCCGCCGCGGCCAGCAAACGCTCGACGGGCTCGGTGTACCGGTGGAACGCGAGGTTGAACGTGGCCCAATGGATGGGAATCAACGTTCCAGCCTGCGGATTTCCGCACAGCAGGGCGTGTACTGCAACCGCTTCTTCGGGATTCATGTGGATGTCCGGCCAGCGTCCGTCGTAGGCACCGATCGGCAGCAACGTCAGGTCGAAGGGCCCGAATGCTCGACCTATCTCACTGAATCGCTGGGTGAATCCGGTGTCGCCACCGAAGAACACCTTGCGGGTCATCCCGGCGAAAGCCCAGGACGCCCACAGCGTGGTGTTGCGCACCAGCCCACGGCCGGAGAAATGCCGGGCCTCGGTACACGTCACCGTCAGTCCGGCGACCTGCTCAGACTGATTCCAGTCCAGTTCCTCGATGCGGTCGCTCGGCACGCCCCACCGGCGCAGATGCGAACCGACTCCGATCGGAACGAAGAACGGCGCCTCCTGCGTGCGCGTGAGGTCGAGGATCGTCGCCTTGTCGAGGTGGTCGTAATGGTCGTGAGAGACGACGATGACGTCGACCTCGGGCAGATCCTCGATCGCCATCGGCATCGGATGCAGCCGCGCCGGGCCGACGAGATGCGACGGCGAACAGCGCTCGCTCCAAATCGGATCGACGAGAATACGGTGTCCATCGAGCTCGATGAGAGCGGTTGCATGGCCCAGCCACGTGACGGCGACATCGGCCGGCGTCTCCGGGAGGTCGGGACTCGACAACGGAATCTCGGCAGCCGGCAGACCGGTCTTCATACCCTTGACGAACTCGACGAGAATCGGCCCAGTTCCCCGCAGGGAGATGACTTCCGACGGCTCCGAATTCTGGAACCGTCGCCCTCTCGACGTGGCGACGCTGTTAGAACTCACAGAACAACTGTACGCAGCGGTAAACGCACCGTGTATGGGAGCTAGGGCAGGTCTCCTAACCTCGGCCGGATGCACCCGGCGATCAGATCGCCGTCCAGCAAGGCGGCGGAGGAGTCCGATACCGGGGTTGTATCGGCGACGATGCCAACGCAGCTGGACGGTGATCTGGCGACGAGTGCGCCGGATGGAGGTTAGGAGAGGTGCCCTAATGCCCCGTGAACTGCGGTGTGCGCTTCTCCGCTCGGGCGCGACGGCCTTCCTGTGCGTCCTCGCTTGTCCAGGCGCGCAGCAACGCCGCGCGCTGCTCGGCCGGCTCGGGGTCCTGGGTGCCGTCAACGATGAGGGCCATCTTCAGGTGCGCCAACGACCAAGGTGCGAGTTCGGCGATCTTGTGCGCCCACGCGATGGCGTCCTCGCGGGTGCCGATTTTGTTCGCGAATCCGAGGCGGTAGGCGTCATCGGTGAAGATCGGCTCGAGGCCCAGCAGCATCGTGCGAGCCGGACCAGCACCGATGAGCTGCATGAGCCGGTGGATGGTCCAGCGGTCGACGGTGACGCCGATCTTCGCTGCCGGAATGCCGAAAACCGTGCCGGGTGCCACGACGCGCAGGTCGGAGGCCAGTGCGAGTTGCACGCCGCCGCCGAGCGCTGCGCCGTGGATCGCGGCGATCACCGGAACCGGAACCGAGTCGATCGTGTGATTGAGCTCGAGAAGCCGCTCGAGGAACTTCTCCGAGAAGACCTGGTTGAGGTCGGCGCCCGCGGAAAAGACCTTGCCCTGGCCGCACAGAACGATCACGCGCGATTCTTCGGCGCAGGTGGTGATCGCTTCCTGCAGCTTCTCGACCATTTCGTCGTTCAGCGCATTGCGAGCCTCATCGCGCTGCAACTCGATGATTGCGACGGCGCCATCACGTTCAATTCCGATCACAAGGGCTGAACCTAGCAGGAGAGGCTGCGAGTGCTGAATGACGACTCTCACAGACCTCTCACAATTGGTTCACCGGTCCCACAATCGCCATCCATACCGTGGCTCTAGTAGTTGTTCCGACAACCGAGGAGCTTGGAATGAAGCGCACGAAATATGTCCTGATGGGTGGACTGGTGGCTGCTGCCGCCGCGCTGACCGTCACCGGCGTCGCCTCTGCAGACGCACCGAGCGGGAACCATCCGCTGCTCAGCACCACCTGCAGCTACGACCAGGTCGTCGCGGCCATGAAGGCGAACAACCCGAAGGCCGAGGCCCGCTTCGAGAAGCACCCGAAGGCCCAGGAACGTCTCAAGAAGATCCTGGCGATGACCCCGGCCGACCGGCAGAAGAAGTACGACGAGTTCAAGGACAAGCACCCCAAGGCGGCCGAGCGTCTGGCCAACGGCCCGAAGCATGAGAAGGCGCGCGCGGTACTGAACAAAGCGTTGGAGACGTGCGGAAGCCACTGAGCGACAATCGTTCGGTGACCTCACCCACCGCAAGCGTCCTGGTCGTCGACGACGACCAGGACGTTCGCATGTCCGTCGAACGTGCCCTTCGCTTGTCTGGGTTCACCGTCTTCACGGCGGCCGACGGCGCCGCCGCGCTCCGTAGCGTGAGCGAGCACTCCCCGGACGTCATCGTCCTCGACATGAACATGCCGCGCCTGGACGGCACCGGAGTCGTCACCGCGCTGCGCGCGATGGGCAACGACGTTCCGATCTGTGTTCTGAGCGCCCGCAACTCCGTCGACGACCGTATCGCCGGGCTCGAAGCGGGTGCCGACGACTACCTCGTCAAACCCTTCGTCCTCGCGGAACTCGTGGCGCGCCTGAAGGCCCTGCTACGGCGCCGGCCGGAAACCGCGGTGAGCGATCAGCTGATCCGCGTCGGCACGGTCGAGATCGATCTACCGGGCTACCGCGTCTTCCGCGACGGTGCCGAGGTTCCGCTGACGAAACGCGAGTTCGAACTCCTGGCGACGCTCGCCAACAACCGCGGCGTCGTCCTGTCCCGGACACGGCTGCTCGAATTGGTGTGGGGCTACGACTTCGACGCCGACACCAATGTCGTCGACGTCTTCGTCGGCTATCTGCGCCGCAAGCTCTCGGCGGGCGGCCCCGAGATCATCCACACCGTGCGCGGTGTCGGGTACGTGCTGCGATGAGGCGCGGCCAGTCGCTTCGAACGCGTGTCGCTTTGGCGGCCGCGCTCGGCGCGACGATCATCGTGGCCGTCACGTACGTCGTGATGTACAAGGCGATCGCGCGAAACAACCTCGATCAGGCCGACCGCCGGCTCACGACCGCTTCCCGGCTCGTGCTGCTCGACCCGGACCAGGTGGTCGCCTTCATTGCACTCAATCGCGGGGCGCCGGACATCTCGGTCACCGTCCGGCACGGTGGTGCGATCACCAGCACGGACATCGAACTTCCGCTCGTACCCGATGGACGAGACACCGTGGCCGTCGATGGGAGGCAATACCGCCTGCTGACGGTCTCGCGGCCACGTCGCGACGACGTCGTGACGCTCGGACTCCCCCTGCGGGATGTCAATGCCCAGACCTCCCGGCAGCGGCAGCGCGTGTTCGCTTCCGCGATCGCCGCGATCGCCGCGGCGGCGGGACTGGGTTGGGCGCTCGGCGGCCGCGCACTGCGCCCGATCGCCCGACTGACGTCCTGGGTCCGTTCACACCCCCAATCCGGCCCGCCGCCGAAATCCGGTGTGCGCGAAGCTGACGAACTGTCCGACGCCCTCGCCACCATGAATCGACGGTCCGCGACGTCCCTGGAGACGGCCCGGGACTTCGCGGCCGCGGCAGCCCATGAATTGCGCACTCCACTGACCGCGATGCGCACCAACGTCGAGGTGCTGCGGACCATGAACCTCGACCGCGCTGCTCGCGATGAAGTGCTCTCGGATCTCGAGCGCACTCAGGTCCGCATCGAATCCACGTTGCGCGCGCTGGAACAGCTCGCCGTCGGAGACCTCGCGTCGCCGGCCAACCGCGTCGAAACCGATCTCGCCGAGCTGTGCGATCGAGCCGCACACGATGCCGCGCGCCTGATCGGCGACCTCTCGGTCGAGCTCGAGGTCGACCCGGAACTCGTCGTCCTGGGATTCCCGGCCGGCCTGCGGCTCATCGTGGACAACGCACTGACCAATGCCCGCCGCCACGGGAAAGCCACGCGCGCAATCATTTCCGCGCACCGCCTGCCTAGCGGCCGGGTTGTCCTGGCGATCGACGACAACGGCAGCGGCGTCCCGAGTGGTGATCGCGTACGGGTCTTCGAACGCTTCGTTCGCGGTACCGATGCGGCACCGGGCGGCTCCGGACTGGGCCTGGCACTCATCGCGCAGCAAGCTGCACTCCACGGGGGACGTGCCTGGATCGAGGACAGTTCGCTCGGTGGCGCAAGACTCGTCGTCGAACTGGTTGGCTAGTCTTCGATTTCGGCGAGCAACGGCCCGAGTTGATCGCCCAGGCCGGTGTCCGCAAGCTGAAGCCGGATCAGCCGCATATCGCGCGGGGTGATGAACGGCAGCCATGCCCTCCCGATAAGGGACTGCACCTCGGGTTCCTGCGCGGCGACTGTGCGCAGCAGCGGCGGCCACATCCGGAGTTCGGTCAGGTAGTGACCGTGTACCTGGAGTGCGGTGGGATCCGCGGCCGACAGCACTTCGAGCGCCAGTACCTGCGACGGTTTCGGCATGAATTCGAGGATCTCGACGAGCCCCTTCCACAACGCCTGGTCGAGGTTGCGGGTCACGGTCTCGACGATTTTCGCGAGAATGTCGGGTTCGTTGATGATCGGAGTCTGCGCGACTCGGACACGGTCCTCCGGGTGAATCATCCCGCCGACCCGGATGACGTCCGCCGCGTACCCTGACTCGACCCAGAAGCGCGCCAGTTTCGGCACCAGGTCGGGACCGCGGTCGAGCAGTGCCTTGACCGCGTCCGCGGCAACTGCCGGTTCGCATCGCGCGATGACCGACAAGGCGGAGGTCATCAACTCGTCGTCATCGGCCGCGTCGAGGTGATCCAGGATTGCGTCCACTCGTTCCGGGGCATTGTCGAGCACGAACCGGAAAACGCGGTTCGCGAGATCGGGTGACAATGCGTAGGCAGCGGCCTTGATCGCCTCGGAGTCGTCGAACTCGCCCGCACACACTGCGTCACCGAGCATGTCGGGAGCAGCCATGATGAGGCTCGCGGCCGTGATGTAGTCGCGGCGGTTGAGGATCTCGCGAGCGACGTTGATGACTATTCGCGGATCGACGATCGGCGCGATCGCCACGACCGCCCGCGGATCGATGTGCGGCGCAACCCGCGCGGCATACTTCGGGTCCACGAATCGCAGGAGCGCGGCGCTGCGCTTGGGATGGTGGGTGCCGAGCGCTCCGATGGTCCGGCCGGCGAGACGAGGTGGCACACGCTTCTGCGCGAAACGCGCAGCCAAACGCAGCGGCGCCGCCGGAGCAAGGGTTGCAACGCGGCCGAACGTGTGCGCGAAGTCATCGTGGAACACACGCGAGATCCGTTCCCGGAGGTCCGCGACGCTCTCGGCACTGAGACGTTCGAGGTGGGAAAGGCTCTCTGGACTGATTTCCAAGAGTCGAGCGAGCAAGACCACCTGGCCATGCGTCACCAGGCTGTTCACAGGTTCAGCCCCTGGCTGATGACGAGGCCCTTGATCAACGGACGCAGGATCCGGGGGAAGCCCACGAGTGACGCTTCGACGTCCGCGGCGATCTCCTCGCGTTCGAGCACCCGCACGGCACGGATCGATTCGAGCAGTTGCGCACACTCCGAGTCGGACAGAAGCCCGAGGGACTGCACCGAGCTACCAAGCAGGTGGTCCAATTCGAGGCGCGCGCTAACGCTCATGCCGTCATGATGCCGCAAAGATCATTGCGGTAAAACCAAAACGCCCGGTCCGAGGACCGGGCGTTTTGTGGCTGTTGAACCAGTGCCTAGCGCGTGGCGAGCAGGTCGATCACGAAAACGAGAGTCTTGCCCGACAGGCGGTGGCCGCTACCGGCCGGACCGTAGGCCTGCTCCGGCGGAATAGTGAGCTGGCGACGACCGCCGACGCGCATCCCCGGGATGCCGTCCTGCCACCCCTTGATCAGTCCACGCAGCGGGAAGGTGATCGACTCACCGCGGTCCCACGACGAGTCGAACTGCTCGCCCGTCTCGAACTCGACGCCGACGTAATGCACCTCGACGAAGCCGCCCGGCTGCGCCTCGGCACCTTCACCGACGGTCAGGTCCTTGATCACGAGATCCGACGGTGCCGGACCGTCCTGGAACTCGATTTCCGGCTTGCTCATGGAATCCTCTCAGCGACGCTTGGCCGGCGTGTAGTTGCGTTCTCCGTATCCGGTGTAAATCTGGCGCGGGCGGCCGATCTTCATCGGCTCCTCGTGCATTTCCCGCCAGTGTGCGACCCAGCCCGGCATGCGGCCGAGCGCGAACAGCACGGTGAACATGCGGGTCGGGAAGCCCATCGCACGGTAGATGAGGCCGGTGTAGAAGTCGACGTTCGGGTACAGCTTGCGTGCGATGAAGTAATCGTCGGTGAGCGCCGCCTCTTCGAGAGCCTTCGCGATGTCCAGGAGCTGGTCGTCACCGCCGAGCTTGGCGAGGATCTTGTCCGCGGCCTTCTTGACGAGCGCGGCGCGCGGGTCGTAGTTGCGGTAGACGCGGTGCCCGAAGCCCATGAGCTTCACGCCGTCTTCCTTGTTCTTCACCTTCTTGACGAACTCGGCGACGCTGATGCCGCTGGAGCGGATGTCCTCGAGCATCTCGAGAACAGCCTGGTTCGCGCCACCGTGCAGCGGGCCCCAGAGGGCGTTGATGCCACCGGAAACCGAGGTGAACAGGTTCGCGTCCGACGAGCCCACGAGCCGGACGGTCGAGGTCGAACAGTTCTGCTCGTGGTCGGCGTGCAGGATGAGGAGCATGTCGAGTGCGGCCGCGACCTCAGGGTCCAGGTCGTACTTCTCGGCCGGAAGGCCGAACGTCATGCGCATGAAGTTCTCGACGAGACCCAGCGAGTTGTCCGGGTACAGGAACGGCTGGCCGATCGACTTCTTGTAGGCGTAGGCCGCGATCGTCGGGAACTTGGCGAGGAGGCGGATCGTCGAGAGTTCGACCTGTTCCGGGTCGTGCGGGTCGAGCGAGTCCTGGTAGTACGCAGACAGCGCATTGACGGCACTGGAAACGACCGGCATCGGGTGCGCGTTACGCGGGAAGCCGTCGAAGAAGCGCTTGAGATCCTCGTGCAGCATGGTGTGCCGACGGATCTTGTTGGTGAAAGCCTCGAGCTGCTGCGTCGTCGGCAGTTCGCCGTAGATGAGCAAGTAGCTGACCTCGATGAAGGTCGACTTCTCCGCCAGCTGGTCGATCGGGTAGCCGCGGTACCGCAGGATGCCCGCGTCGCCGTCGATGTACGTGATCGCCGACTTGGTCGACGCGGTGTTCACGAAGCCCTGGTCCAGAGTGGTGTACCCGGTGGACGACAGCAGCTTGCCGAGCTCGAACCCGTCGTTTCCCTCGGTGGCCTTGACCACCGGCATCGTGTACTCGCCACCTGGGTAGCTGAGGGTGAATTTCGCGTCGTTCTCAGCGGGCACGGATGATCCCTCTCAACTTGAGCTCGTTCGGCATGAACGCCGGTTCAGTGTTCATGCGGGCTAACCGCTTACGCTAGCCGTTGCCGACAAGCGCCGATAAATCAGGGTAAATGCATGCCTGTTGCGGGCACGTTTCGTGAGGCTCACGGTACCTGCGATTCGGCGTGATTGTTCACTGCTTCACGAGACCGCATGGATTCCCCACGATCCCGCCCACATCTGTCCTGGTTCCAGAATCACCAGGTCCGTGCCGGAGTTAAACGCGTTGGCAGGACACGACATTGGTTCGATTGCCAACGCCCGGCCGCGGTTCGGATAAGCCTGGCCTTTTTCCGGATCAGCGGTGAAGATCTGCACCCAACCGAGCCCCTCGTCGGCCCACAGAACAGTCCCGTTTCCATCGGGTGCGCGCAGCACATAGCGCGCTCGACCGTCGTATTCACGCGAGATGTGGGTGAAAGGTGTGTCGAGCCACACGCCGGCGAGCTTGCGGGGTTCGGAGAAGTCGAAATCCGTGCCGGCAACCGGTACGAGGTCGCCTACCGGAACGAGTCGGTCCGGGTCCAGATCCGCTCGCGCTTCCACGTGGAACTCGAGCGTGCACTCGTCGAGCGGTACGTCGCCCACCCGCGCGAAGCTGTGCATTCCGAAGCCGTACGGAGCTGCAGTCTCGCCGATGTTCGTGGCGGTGTGCGTTGCGGTGAGTCCGGAAGCGTTCAGCTCGTACGTAACCCCGAAGCGCATCGGGAAGCCCCAGCCCGGCTCGTCGCCGACCTCGATCGTGAGCTCGACGCGAGATTCGCTGTGGCTCACGAGATCCCAGTCGCGTCGACGCACCAGGCCGTGACTGGCATTGTTTCGCGCGGGTTCGGTGATCTCGAGTTCGTGCTCGACACCGGAAAACGTGAACTTTCCGTCGAGCACCCGGTTCGGCCACGGGGCGAGAATCAGTCCCGCGGACAACGGGGGCTTCTCGCCCGCCGGCCAGGTCTCGGTGAGCGGCCAGGGTTGACCGTCCTTTTCGGTCTCGAGTGCACGCAGGCCAGCGCCCGTCGCGGCGATGTCGGCCCGATATGACCCGAACGCGATGGGGTAAGTCGTCGGCATGGGTTCAAGTTTCGACTACGCCGTGTGGAGTCGGGCACAAAAGTGCGAAATCATCGGACGCTTGCCAGCGGAGACCGGACCCGACTTCACTGTGAATTTCGTCCTGGATCGGGATGATTCGGACATAGTTGAAATGTGAACCAACGGGCGGCACGAGGCCTTCCGCTTGCCCCAGGAAGGAATGTGCATGACCGTACAGTGACCAGTGGTCCCGTCGGTTGATCACCGCAACGATCGGCATCGCGACAGATGTGACGATCCTGGCAGTTGCCCCCCATGCACAGGCACCACCGAGGCCGAACTATTGCATTTCCACGAATGGCAAGGCCGGTCCGCAGGCCGGAACGGCACAGGGCTCCTCATCCGGAAGCGGATCAGTTGCCATGGCATCCGGGCACAACAGCGCCGCCAACGCGATAGGTGACGACAGCCGCGCCTATGCCGTTGGCCAGAACGCGCGGGCGACCACGAATGGTGGCACCGGAAACACGGCGATTGCGAACAAGCCGTACGCCAGCGCCACGATCATCGACGGCGACAACAACGTCGCGCGTGCCACCGGGCGCAATTCGTCGGCGAACATCTTGAACGGAAGCAACAACACCGCGACCGCAGGGTCAGACGGCTGCAACGCCGACATCGCCGGCGAAACCAGCGCGTCGCCAGCTGCTAACCGAATCTCTGGCCGGCTCTCGGGAGCGCCGCGACGATCGCACCCGGGAGCACGGCTTTGATCTCCGCCGCCACCGAATCCAACGAAGTCTGCGGCAGGAAGCTGATCGGTTCTTCTACTTGTGCGAAGAAGTCGTCGTAGTGCATGGGAACGATCACTTTGGGACGAAGCCGCGGCAGGACCCGATTCCAGTACTGCGGCGTGAAGTTTCGTCCGGCGATACCCGCCAGGAAGATGTCGACGTCATGGTCCCGCACCGCATCGTCGATGAGGTCGGCGCTGCCCTGGTGATAGATGACGATCCCGGCGACCGCGATGCGGATTCCCCACGTCTGCCCGCACTTGTAGTTCTGCGCGGTCATCTGGTCGAGATTCTGAACATCGGTGTCACCGTCCATGGGGATGCTCAGGCCCAAGACAAGCTTCGAATGAACGCTCGGCGTGAAGGAGACCTCAAACGGGCCGAGTTCGTACCGCCGGTAGGGCTCCGCGATGACGGACTGATCCGAACGCCCGTGCAGCCGCATTTGATTCGCGAGCGAGATCGAACCTAAGACCGGACATCCGAATCGCCGCGCGAACGCTGGAGCGTCGAGCGAGTGGTCCCAGTGGGCGTGACCGCAGGCAATACCGACGACCTTCCCGTGCGGATCGAAGTCCGCGATCCGGTCCGGATCGGGCAGTACCGTCCGGCGAAGAAGTAAGTCCTTCAGCGGAAATCGCGACACGAACGGATCAAGAAGCAGCGTCTGGCCGCCGTAGGTGAGTCGGTAACCGGCAACTCCGAGCCATTCGATCTCGAGCCCTGTGGGAAGCTCCACCGGCACTTTTTCCAGCTTCGCCAGCGCCGCGAGGTCAGCGCGATGGTGCTGGGACTTGGTCATCCGGTAGTGCGCCAACTCGACTGCGTGCCGAGCTGCCGTAACGGCCTCCCACATCTGAAACCCTCCCAGGACTGACGTCAGGCCTTCGGCTGGTAGCCCATCGCGGAAATGTCTGGGTCCTCACCAAGCCTGCTGAAGCTTGTCACCCAGCTCGCATCGAGCCGGTGAAACGCCCCGAGTCGTGCGGTTGCCAACACCTTCACGATCGGATTCATGGCGAATTTTCCGACGGGGAGAGGGCTGTCGAAAAGACACAGTTCCCGAACCTCTGCGCTCGTCCCTTCGATAAGGAGTTCTCGAACCGCGGGCCGCAGCGGTAGCGGAACGTATTCGGACACCCCGTTGATCAGGCCCTTGAACGATTCGTGCGCTGCTTCTGATGGCTCGAACCAGCGCTTTTCGTAGTTGTCGATCCAGGTCAGAAACTCTTCGCGGGTTTCGGGTACATCCTTGAGTCGCATCGCCTTACCAACGCCCACCCAGAAGTGAAACCGCGCCTCGTTCTCCTTCTCGGAGAACCACTCATGTCCGTAGTTCTTGGCGAATCGCTCTTGGTCGAAGATCAGCATTCCCAGCACGTGGACCTGCGTCTCGTTGCCGATGCCTTTGACCGTGCGGTGGATGTCCTGCACCCGGTCGTAGATTCCCTGAGCTTTGTCAGTTCCGAATCCATAGCGCATGAAGAGTCCGAAGAACGCCAGAGTGTCGACGTCGCGCCGGGCCGATGCCACGATCTGGTCCCCTTCGCCATTTCGCCAGATCCGGTGCGCAACAGCTGGATTGCCAAGAGTTCTGGCAAATCCGGCGGAGTATCCGAGGTACCCCAGCAACGGAGGCGTGAGTACCTCCATGCTCAGATGCGTGATCTCGACGGCGTTGTCGACCGGGTCGAGTTCCTCGATCATCTGTTTGACCTCGAAGCCGCTGGCGCGGCGAGCTTCGTAGTACTGCTGCAGCGGCGCGGAATTGCTCATAAGCGCAGGTTATCGGCAAGAAGTGGGCTGCGTGTCCCACTTGAGTCGTGCCCATCGAAGATCGACCTACGGCTGCAGGCGCGTGACGTCCCAACCGTCGGTCGTGCGCGTCAATCGAATCCGGTCATGCAGTCGGTTGGTGCGGCCCTGCCAGAACTCGACGGTGCGTGGGGTGATCTCGAATCCGCCCCAACCGGGCGGGCGCGGAATGTCCTCGACGCTCGCGAACCGTTCCTCGGCCTGGCTCAATTTCGCGTCGAGTTCACTGCGAGATCCGATCGGACTCGACTGCGCGGAGGCCCACGCCCCGAGCCGGGCGCCTCGCGGACGCTGATCCCAGTACTCGTCGGACACCCGGTCGGGCACTCGACTGACGTCGCCGCGGAAGGTCACCTGTCGAGCGATCGAAGCCCACACGAAGGTCGCCGAGGCCACTGGACGCGCCGCGAGGTGGCGTCCCTTCCCCGATTCGTAGTTTGTGTAGAAGGCAATGCCGGTGTCGTTCAGTCCCTTACACAGGACTGTTCGCGTCGCGGGAAGTCCGTCGTCGCCGATCGTCGCCAGCACCATCGCATTGGGTTCAGAGACCCCGCCCTCGATCGCCGCCGCAAGCCACGATTCGAACATCGGGCGCCATCCGGATTCACACGCATCTTCGGTCAACTCCGCGGCCGGGCCGGAGTAGTCGACACGCATGTGGGCAAGGTCATCGGAATTGCGCGGAGGAGCCACAGCACAACGCTATCCGAGCATTCGCGCGCCGTCAGCGATAGCTTGACCTGCACGATCGATGTCGGGGCCGTATCGTTTTCAACCAGTGAATTCCCGAGGCAGACATGACGCAGCGCCGCGCCCGTTGTCGCGGCGCGCGTTCCTGTCGGCAATCACCCTCGGCGGAGCCGTGACTCTGACCGGTTTCGCGGCCAGTGGTCGCGTCACAGCCGAGGCCCCCAAGGGCGTCGTGGACGTCGTCTTCGGTTCAGATTCCCCACCGATTCGCTATCCAAACCTGTCGAAGTTCCGAGTCTTGGAAACACGTCAGTCGGCGCAGTACGCCGGACTCCAACCGACCGCATGGGGGACGGGAATTCGCGGGACGGTATCGAGGTTCCAGACGTCGACGCGCCAGATCGCGCTCACGCTCGATGCCTGTGGCGGCCGGCGCGGGTCGGGGTACGACGCCCGAATCATCGCTGCACTCCGGCATGATCGCGTCCCCGCGACCTTGTTCCTCAATTCGCGTTGGGTGCAGGCCAACCGGGCGATCGCCGAGGATCTGGCGAAGGATCCGCTGTTCACCATCGGCAATCACGGCACCCGACATGTTCCGCTGTCGGTGTCAGGTCGCTCCGCCTACAACATCGTCGGCACTCATTCCGTGCAAGAGGCGGTCGACGAGGTGTGGGGCTGCCACCAGCTGCTCACGGAGATCTCGGGCAAGGAGCCGAAGTTCTTCCGCTCGGGGACGGCGTTCTACGACGACGTCGCGATCCGTATCGTGTCCGACCTCGGCGAGACGCCAATTGGGTTCGCGATCAACGGCGACTGCGGTGCGACGCTCAGTGCGAACGCGGTCGTCGCGCAAATGTCGAGCCCCGCGCCTGGAGCGATCATCCTCACGCACATGAATCAGCCGAATTCCCGGTCCGGTGACGGCATCGTCGCGGCGATCCGGTCGCTGCGCGCCCAGGGTTGGGAGTTTGTTTCGCTCGAGGACAAGCAACTCCTGACCGCTTAGCCCCAAGTCCAGCGCTCACCGAACTTCTTAGTACGCTGTGACCATGGCAGATGCAGCATCGCTCCTGATCCCCGCAGACCTCAAGCCGGTCGATGGCCGGTTCGGTTGTGGCCCGTCGAAGGTTCGTCCCGAGCAGCTTCAGTCGCTCGTTGACACGGGCGCTTCGGTGTTCGGCACCAGCCACCGCCAGAAGCCCGTCAAGGACGTCGTCGCTCGCGTGCGCGGCGGCCTTCGCGACCTGTTCTCCCTCCCCGAGGGCTACGAGGTCGTCCTCGGCAACGGCGGTTCGACCGCATTCTGGGATGCCGCCGCATTCGGCCTCATCCGCGAGAAGTCGCTGCACCTGACGTTCGGTGAGTTCTCGTCGAAGTTCGCTTCCGTCGCCAAGGGCAACCCGTTCATCGGTGACCCGATCGTCGTCAAGGCTGACCCGGGCTCGGCTCCGACCCCGGTCTCGGACCCGTCGGTCGACCTCATCGGTTGGGCGCACAACGAGACCTCGACCGGTGTCGCACTTGGCGTGCAGCGGCCGGCTGGTTCGGAGAACGCCCTCATCGCGATCGACGCCACCTCGGGTGCCGGCGGTCTTCCGGTCGACATCAACGACGCCGACGTTTACTACTTCGCGCCGCAGAAGTGCTTCGCGTCCGACGGTGGCCTGTGGATTGCGCTCATGAGCCCTGCCGCTATCGAGCGCGTTAACGAAATCGGCGCCTCGGGCCGCTGGGTTCCTGAGTTCCTGTCGCTGCCGATCGCGCTCGACAACAGCACCAAGGATCAGACGTACAACACCCCGGCGCTGGCCACCCTCCTGCTGTTCGCGAACCAGATCGAGTGGATGAACAGCCAGGGCGGTCTGGACTTCACGACCAAGCGCACCGCGGACTCGTCGTCGCGTCTGTACTCGTGGGCCGAGGCTTCGTCGTTCGCGACGCCGTTCGTCACCGACCCGGCTCTGCGCTCGCAGGTCGTCGGCACGATCGACTTCAGCGACGACGTCGACGCGGCGGCGGTTGCTAAGGTCCTGCGCGCCAACGGCATCGTCGACACCGAGCCGTACCGCAAGCTCGGCCGCAACCAGCTGCGCATCGGCATGTTCCCGGCGATCGACCCGTCGGACGTCGAGGCACTGACCAAGTGCGTCGACTGGGTCGTCGGCCAGCTCTGATCCTCAGCCGCTGAAGGCTCGGTCCATGTGGACCGAGCCTTCAGTCGTTTCTAGGCCTGCAGCGCGCACAACCCATCGGACCCGATGTTCAACCCGATGTTGTTGATGTTGTACAAATGCTCGCTCGCAACCAGCCAGACGATGTCGCAGATTTCGCGCTCGTTGTAGTGGTTCGCGAGTTCGGCGAAGGTCTCGGGTTCGACGTGCTTGTTCTCCGTGAGCTCAGTCGCGTAAGCGAGCGCCGCTCGCTCCGCGTCGCTGAACAGCGGGCTCGTCCGCCATGCGCGAATCGCGTCGATCTTCGGGATCAGATGCGGCTCACGTTTCTGGGCGAACCAGCGACTTCCGTCCATGCACCATTCGCAACTGTTGGTGCTGTTGACCCGCGATCGCACGAGGACGGCCAGGTCAGGCGAGATCGTCAGCTTCTTGTCGAGCTGCGACACCTTTCCGTAGAACTGTCCGAAGGCGAGCGGCATGCGCGCCACGAAGACGCTGAACGGGCTCGGGACCAGCCCCATCTGCTTGCGCACGATCGCGAACAGCAGTCGCTTCGCGCGGTTGGAGGGCTTCTCGATGGGAACAAGGAACGGGGCCATCACATTTCTCCTTTGTGCTTGTCTGCGCTTGTCACAAATCCCCGCTCTCGCGGGTCTATCGGGTTGACACTTCGAGACGAGGGAATGTGACAGGAATGCCGGAAAATTCTGAAACTGAATGGCTGGCAGATGCATTCGAAGCGCAGAGGCCTCGGCTGCGCGGCGTTGCGTACCGAGTCCTCGGTTCACTGACCGACGCCGACGATGCGGTGCAGGAGGCGTGGCTCCGCGTGAGCCGATCCGATACCGACGCGGTGGAGAACCTGTCGGCCTGGCTGACGACGGTCGTGGGCCGCATCAGTCTGAACATGTTGCGCGCGCGTACTACCCATCCGCACGACCCGATCGACGAGAGCCAGCCGAGCCTCGAGTCGACTCCGCAGGAAGAAGCGGTGCTCGCCGACTCTGTCGGACTCGCGCTCATGGTCGTCCTCGACACCCTGTCGCCCGCCGAAAGGCTGTCGTTCGTACTGCACGACATGTTCGACCTGCCCTTCGACGAGATCGCCACGATCGTGGGTCGCACGCCGGATGCAACGCGCCAACTCGCGTCTCGGGCCCGCCGGCGAGTACGAGGTGGGGCGGAATCGCATTCCCCTGACTTCACGCGTCGTCGCCGAGTCGTCGATGGGTTCATCGCCGCGACACGGAGCGGCGATCTCGAGGCCCTGATTCGATTGCTCGACCCCGAGGTGACGATCCACGCGGACGCGACGATCCACGCGGACGCCACCGCTGCGCCCACCGGCCGCGAAATCAACCTGCGCGGCCGGAAGGCCGTCTCGCGCGGAGCCTTGGCGTCGACCACCCGCGCGGCCTACGGCGAGGTCGCGCTTATCGACGGCAAGCCAGGCATCGTCGTTGCGCCTGCCGGGCACCTGTGGCTCGTGCTCACATTCGAGATCGAGGGTGACTCGATCACGCACATCGAGGTCGTCGGAGATCCCGAGCGTTTGTCGGAGTTGACGATCGCGACGGTGTGACCGTCAGAACGGCGGGGGTGCCAGTTTGTCCCGCAGTGCTTCGACTTGTCGGTGTTGCATGTAGAGCCTCCTCAATGACCTGAGCTCTTCCCGATGTGCGGGGTCGTTGGCTAGGGCGATGTCGTTGAGTGTCGGGCCCGGGATGTCGGGTCCGATGTTTTGTTCCCACCAGGTGGGTTGGTCGAGTTCTGCTTCGAGGTCGTCGGCGTGGATCCAGCCTCCGGCATCAGGTTCGATCGAGAATCGATCGACGTTCGGTACGAGGTTCGGTGGTAGTGGTCCGGCTCGGGTGATGCGGGTCAACCCGTTCGGCGAGGTCCACATCACCCCGGATTTCACGCGCCGGCAGCCCCACAACTTCTTCGTTTTCAACTGGTGATGCGCCTTGCACACAGGTTGGAGGTTGCTCACGATCGTCAAACCACCCAAAGACGGGTTGTCGTGGTTGAACGGGTTGATGTGGTCGAGTTCGCAGTCGCGTGA
>JAJFUQ010000132.1 GCA_021372355.1 Nocardiaceae bacterium
CCGCCTACGAGCTCTTTACGCCCAGTAATTCCGGACAACGCTCGCACCCTACGTATTACCGCGGCTGCTGGCACGTAGTTGGCCGGTGCTTCTTCTATCGGTACCGTCACTCTCGCTTCGTCCCGACTGAAAGGGGTTTACAACCCGAAGGCCGTCATCCCCCACGCGGCGTCGCTGCATCAGGCTTTCGCCCATTGTGCAATATTCCCCACTGCTGCCTCCCGTAGGAGTCTGGGCCGTGTCTCAGTCCCAGTGTGGCCGGTCGCCCTCTCAGGCCGGCTACCCGTCGTCGCCTTGGTAGGCCATTACCCCACCAACAAGCTGATAGGCCGCGGGCTCATCCCCTACCGAAAAACTTTCCACCAAGAACCATGAAGTCCAAGGTCATATCCGGTATTAGACCCAGTTTCCCAGGCTTATCCCAGAGTAGGGGGCAGATCACCCACGTGTTACTCACCCGTTCGCCACTCGTGTACCCGAAGGCCTTACCGTTCGACTTGCATGTGTTAAGCACGCCGCCAGCGTTCGTCCTGAGCCAGGATCAAACTCTCCATCGAAAAATTTCAAAACCAAAGGTTTCGGAAAAATCGAGTAGATGTTGAACCCAACAAAAACTCACGCCAGCCAAAAATGACTGACTAAAAAAAATAAATCGCTAACTCTTACAAGCGAAGAGCCAGCACAAACAATTTGGCACTGACAATCTAATCTTGTCGACACACTGTTGAGTTCTCAAACAACACGCGCTGCTTCTCTACCCCTTCGGGGCGTTTTGACGCAACCGTTCTAGCTTACACCTTCGTATCGAGGTCGTCAAAACTTCGAATCAGAAGGAGTTTCGGCAGTAGCTCGGAACTAGGTTCCAGATCCTGCCTGAGTCAGTTCGCTTCGTCCAACCTCGTTGTCTCCCTTGCCTTTCGGCTTGGAGTCGGTGTCCGTGTCGCTCTGACTTGAAGAAAGTTACGTGAATCCGCTGCGCACCGTCAAATCCCCTGGTAGACGCGATTCTGGTGATCATTTCCGCAGGTCAGGACACCGGTCTCGCGTCGCCAAGCGATCTTGAGCCCAAAAGAAAGTTTCAAATTTCTTTCGGGCAGGTGTCATCCATGCAGACAGACACCCGCGAAGTTGCGCTTGCCACGGCGGATGACCAGCCACTTTCCGTGAATCGGGTCGTCCGAGGCCGGCTCCCACTCCTCGTCGGCGATGCGCTCGTTGTTCACCGACGCACCCCCTTCACGGATCGTTCGCCGGGCAGCTGCACGAGATTCACTGAGTCCGGTAGCCACCAGAAGGTCAACGATCGTTCGCGGCTCGGTTGCGGCGACGTCCGTGACCGACGCTTCGCGCAGTGCCGCCTCGAGCGTCGCCTCGTCGAGATCGCGGAGATCGCCCTTACCGAAGAGAGCCTGGCTCGCGAGTTCGACAGCGCGGGTGTTCGCCTCGCCATGAACGAGCGTCGTCATCTCGGCAGCCAACCGTCGCTGAGCAGCACGAGCGAAGGGCCGCTCCGCAGTCTCCTTCTCGAGTTCATCGAGTTCGTCGCGTGTGAGGAACGTGAACCACCGCAGGTAACGGATGACGTCGGCGTCAGCGGTGTTCACGAAGTACTGGTACCAGGCGTAGGGGCTGGTCATGGCCGGGTCGAGCCAGAGGCTTCCGCCACCGGTCGACTTTCCGAACTTCGTACCGTCCGCGGCCGTCACGAGCGGAACCGTCAGTGCATGCACCGACGCGCCATTGACCTTCCGGTTGAGGTCGACACCCGCGATGATGTTTCCCCACTGGTCCGACCCACCGACTTGGAGCGAGCAGCCGAATTCTCGCTGCAGATGCACGAAGTCGTTTGCCTGGAGAAGCATGTAGCTGAACTCGGTGTAGGAGATTCCCTCCCCTGCCAGCCGACGCTTCACCGTTTCGCGCGCGAGCATCACATTGACCGAGAAGTGCTTGCCGAGATCGCGGAGGAAATCGATCGCAGAGAGCTGACCGGTCCAGTCGAGATTGTTGACGACGATCGCGCCGTTGGGTCCATCGCTCAGATCGACGAATCGCTCGAGCTGGCCGCGGATCCGATCCGCCCAACTGGCGACGGTGTCCGCCGCGTTCATCGTGCGCTCGCCGACGTCGCGCGGGTCACCGATAAGCCCCGTCGCGCCACCTGCGAGAACGATCGGACGGTGGCCAGCCGCCTGGAAACGACGCAGAACGAGCAGCGGCACTAGGTGGCCAGCGTGCAGACTCGGCGCTGTCGGGTCGAACCCGGCATACAGCGTGATCGGAGTCGACGTCGCTTCGCGAAGCGAGTCAAGATCGGTCGATTGCGCGATCAGTCCGCGCCAGGTCAGTTCGTCGACGATGTTCACAGCGTTCACCACTCTTCTATCCTGGCCTAACAGTTCAGCCGCGGGGCGCGTGGGCTCCGTCGATACGCCGAGACTCCCGGCTCACCAGGTATCCAAAACCGCCACGGAACACCGGCGGCGACCGAAACGCCGACTCGAGGTCCCGATTCAACGACGTCTGCGTGTCCCGCACGCAGGACAAACCGACCGCCATCAGTCGTGTCCGCGCCGTTGTCGCCGAGCGTGACTCCCAAACAAGCCGCGAGATTCCCCGGTCCGCGCGCCAGCTCGCTATCCCGTTTCGCGGTGGGACGTCGCTGCCACGCTTCGTCGTGACCGGACAGAACCGTCGCCCCGCGTAGCAGTACAGCGCCGGCGGTGCCGACGGGACCGACGGTGATGTTCATGCAGCGATGAATCCCGTAGCTCAGGTACACATAGACCACGCCCGCCGGACCGAACATGACCGAATTCCGAAGAGTCGGGCCGCAGTACGAATGTGCCGCGGGGTCTGGCCAAGGGCCGGCGGGATCCGATCCGTACGCCTCGACCTCGACCAAACGGACTGACACCGGACCAGCCGTGAGTGTGGCACCGAGCAGCCACCGCGCCGCCGACGGCGGGTCCATCACCGTGAGTGCCTCACAAGTCACATCGCCATTGTCCTTGACCTTGACCAACTCGCCGCGCTATAAATTCATCATCAGTTGAATTCATCGCTTGTTGAATAGAGGCAACCATGTCGAAGCACTCGACCGCCGACGTCATCAGCCGCGACCCGTTCGCGATCGACATCGCCGATCTCACGGTGCGCCGCGGAAAACGAGAAGTGCTCCACGGAATCTCGGCATCTGTCGAGAAGGGTTCGATCACTGGACTTCTCGGACCATCCGGCTGTGGAAAGACCACGCTCATGCGAAGCATCGTGGGAACGCAGATCGTCGCCGGTGGAACCGTGACGGTCCTCGGTCAGCCAGCTGGCAGTAAAGAGTTGCGCCATCGGGTCGGGTACGTGACGCAGGCACCGAGCATCTATCCAGACCTCACCGTCGCCGACAACGTGAGGTACTTCGGCGCCCTCTACGGACGCAGCAGGGCCGAAGTTGCGGACGCCATCGCGGCTGTGGGCCTCAGTGACCATGCCAAGAACCTCGGTGATCAACTCTCCGGCGGGCAGCAGACTCGAGCCTCATTGGCGTGCGCTCTCGTTGCGAAGCCGGAGATCCTCATTCTCGACGAACCGACTGTCGGCCTCGATCCAGTACTCCGGGTCGAACTGTGGGAGCACTTTCATACGCTCGCCAAACAAGGCACGACACTCCTGGTCTCCAGACACGTCATGGACGAAGCCGAGCACTGCGAAAAGCTCCTGCTGATGCGCGACGGGTATCTGCTCGCGCAGCTCTCCCCCGCCGAACTGCGGGAAACCACCAACCGGCAGAACACCGAGGAAGCGTTCCTCGAACTGATCCGGACCCACGCCGAACCTGCACTCGCCGGAGGTGCTCAGTCATGAACCCTCGCGCTTATGTCGCCACGACGGGCCGAATCCTCAAGCAGCTGAAGGCCGATCATCGAACGGTCGGAATGATCGTCATGGTGCCGTCATTGCTGATGACGCTCCTGTACTTCATCTACCAGGACTACCCGACGTTCCCCGGCGAGCCGAAACTCTTCGACCGGATCGGGGTCTCCATGCTCGGCGTATTGCCGTTCATCGTCATGTTCCTGATCACCGCGATCACCATGCAGCGCGAGCGTGTCTCCGGAACGTTGGAGCGCCTCATGACGACGCCGATGGCAAAGTTCGACCTGCTCGCCGGCTATGGCACCGCATTCTCCGTCGCGGCAGGCATCCAAGCTGCCGTCGCGGTAGCAGTCTCGTTCGGACTTCTCGGGCTCGACACCAAGGGCGCAGCGGGATTCGTCATCCTCGTTGCGATCCTGGATGCCGTCCTGGGCGTCGCGCTCGGTCTTCTCGCCTCGGCATTCGCGAAGACCGAATTCCAAGCAGTTCAGTTCATGCCGGTCATCGCCCTGCCACAGTTCTTCTTGTGCGGATTGCTCGTACCACGTGACCAGTTGCCCAACTGGCTCGAAGCGATCAGTAACGTGCTCCCGCTGAGCTACGCCGTCGATGCGCTCGGCGAAGTTGCACACAACGCCGAAGCGACCAAGGAGATGTGGATGGACGTGGGCATCGTCGCTGGATTCGCCGTCGTCGCACTCGCGATCGGCGCAGCCACCCTGCGCAGGCGGACGGAATGACTCCCGCAGCGGCAGATGCGGGGAGAACCGGGCGACGTCCCGGTTCTCCCGCCACGCGTGATGCGATCCTCGAGGCTGCGCGCCAACGCTTCTCGGAGGTCGGCTTCGACAAGACGACCATTCGGGCCGTCGCCGCGATCGCCGAAGTGGACCCTGCCCTGGTTCACCATTACTTCGGCTCGAAGAAGGACCTGTTCCTCGCCGCGACAGAACTTCCCATCGACCCGACCTTGATCGTCTCGGCGCTTCGCGCGGTTCCCGTCGATCAGCTTGGTGAAGCGATCCTCCGAACCGTGCTGAGCGCGTGGGACTCCCCGGCTGGACCTGGGATCATCGCAGCATTCCGCGGCTTCCTCGCGGGATCACAACCAGAACTGTTTCGATCCTTCATGCTCGACGTCGTCCTCAAGGACATCCGGGAACGGATCGACGAGCCGAAAGGAACCGGTCGTAAACGCGTGACCCTCGTCTTCTCCCAGATCGCCGGTTTGGGTGTGGCACGAAAGCTGATCGCGGTTGAACCCTTGGCGTCCATGCCGGCCGAAGAAATCGTGCGATTGGTCGCGCCGAATCTCCAACGCTTCCTGACCGGACCGCTCTAGCCGAACGACTTTCCGCGCGCGACGAATTCTTCGTGCTCGGCGTCGGTCACCGAGCGCGCTTCATCGGTCAGGAGGACCGGGATGCCATCTTCGATGCGGTAGGCGCAGCGTAAACGCGGGTTGTAGAACAGCACCTCGTCAACCAGCAGAAGTGGCCCATGGTCCTGCGGGCACGCCAGGATTTCCAGGAGCACCGGGTCAAGCGCAGAGCTCAATTCCTTGCCTTTCTCACGCCGACGGCGCTTCACACGCTGAAGAACTTCACTGCAGCAGCAGTCAGTGGAACGTAATCATCCCCGCTGCGGGACCACGCGGTCTTACCGGGGGCGGGAAGACCCGCCGCGACCAGCGATGTGGTGAGTGGTCGAGCCGAAGCACCGAACGGAAGACCGTCGACGACGTGCACGATGTCCGGTCGTTCGCCACTCGCCAAACGAGACAGCGCCCCGCCGATCTGGTAACCGGTAATCTCGGCGCCCGGCAGCAGCACGATCGCGGCAACCGACACCTTCGCGTCCTTTCGGCCGACACCGTAGGTCACCGCGAAGTCGACTCCGCGGACGACTTCGAGGGCATCGACGATCGGCTGCGAATAGACCGGTCCGTGCGGGGTCAACGTGACCGAACGTCGCCCATCGACAAGCCAGTAGTCGCCGTCGGCATCTCGGCGGAACAGGGTTTCCGTCGAGACCCAGGAGTCACCCTGGCGAAGTACGCCACGCATGGTCGCGCTGTTGATGAGGTCGACATTCTGCGAGGCGACGCCGAGCAGCAAGCCGATCTCCCCGTCTTCCGCACGGCGAGCGAAACCGCCCTCGTCCTCGATGATCCGTCCACCGACGGGATCGAATGCGACGAGTTCAACAGATGCCGTGCCCGGAACTGGACGTCCCTTGCAGCCGGCCTTGAGACCTGCCACGTTCGCGAGAACGACATCGCCCTCGGTCGAGGCGAAGAACTCGAGGACGCGAGCCGGAGCGTAGGCCTCCGACACTCGCTCCCACAGCCCGGGCGGCATACCGGATCCGATGAAAAGTCGAACTGGGTGATCACGGTCGAGTGGCACCGCACCAGCTTGAAGCGGGTCACGCATCATGAGCCACGTGTAGGTGATGACCGTGACGCCGTAGCGATAGACCTCGTCGACGAACCGCTCCGGGTCGTAACCGCGTGCAAGCGCGATACGCGACCCACCGGCGATCGCGCCGCCGAGACTCACCAGCAGACCCGATGAATGGTGGAGCGGAGCAAGGCAGTACACGGTGTCGGTCTTGCTGAGATCGGCCGCGCTGGCCGTACCGAAGGCGGACACCGCCCACCGGTAGTTGGTGACGTACTTGGCTTCGAGTCGCCCAGCGGTCAAACCGAACAGGATGAACGCGAGTTCCTGCGCCTGGCCCGGGTTCGGTCGGTACCAGCCAGGCAACTGCACGACCGACGGATCGATCTTCTCGAGGTCGATGACATTCGCATCGTCGTCGACACTGAGGGAACGCGCCTCACCACCACCGAGCACCAACACCCGAGGCGCCACCGCAACCGCGGCCACGAGGTTGTCGGGGTCGGCGATGATGGTGTCGATCCCGGTCAATTCCATCGCCTCAGCGAGGTTTCCGCCGGGCGGGAGCAGGACGGCGATAGCGCCCAGTCGCGACAGTGCAGCGATCGTCACGAGCGCACTGGGGCGAGTCTCCATCAAGACGCCGATCCGGGTGGCCGGTCGAACACCGACCTCGACCAAACCGCGCACGACATTGTCGATACGGGTGTTCACCGCCGCGTTCGTGTGGACGCGGTCTTCGAACAAGAAGCATTCGCCCAGCGGAGCGCGCCGACCCTGCTCCTCGAGAAGCAGACCCAGCGAAATCGGAGTCTGCGGCTTCAGCAGGCCGAGCCGGCTCAGCTTGGGCAGCGTCCGAGCGGCTTCACCACCCGCCTGAATCGTCCCGCGGAAGGCCGACGTCGCGAAGTCGATGATGTCCATACCCAAGCCCGCGCCCATGCTCACCGCGGCTTGGGCGGTGCGCGTTAGCTTCGAGGCCACATCGGCCGAGTCGGGGTCCTCGTAGGACATCTCGTGAACTTCGGCCGGGCGAGGTCCCTGATCCTCGATCCACTGAATCCACTGTGCGGTGATCGGCCAGCTTTGCTCGGCTGCCGTGTTGCCCACCACCAGACCGAAGTGACCGGCCCGCAGCGATGCCTCATAGACCTGTGCTCGAGGTGCCGCGCGCTTGATTCCGCGCACCGCAGGTGGCTGACCGATGTCGTCGACCTCGCCGACGAACGCGAGGATCGGGACGGTCACGTCCGCGAGCGTCAGGGTGCGATCGTCGATCACGAAACCGCCGGTCATCAACCTGTTGTGCGCAATGAACTGCCGCAGTAATTCGGCGAGCGCAGGTCCCGCGTAAGCGGCCCAGCCGTCGCGCTGCAGGAACAGTCGTTGTGCTTCACGGGGAAGCAGAGCATCGCGATCGTGCAGCTGGCGAACGAAGTCCACGCGCGACTTCAGTGTCTTGACCGGGTCCATCATCTGGAAGCCTGCGCGCACCATCCACTCCGGAACGGCGATGCGATTGAAGACGTGGTCAGCCATGAATTCGGCGCCGCGCACGGCAACGCCGGCGGGAAGACCGAACGGAAGCCCTGCGATGAGATCGACAGGGCTACCGAACGTGATGATGCTCTTGATGCCCGCGGACTGACGGTATGCCGCCGCCTGGTAGCAGAACATGCCGCCCTGCGAGTAGCCGCCGAGGTGCACATCGCGGCCCGTCTCGTGACGTACCTCGTCGATCGCCTCACTGACGGCGACGACGTGATCGGCCATCGTGCGCTCGAGTCCGCCCTCGACCTCGTTCGGCTTGCCGAAGTCCACGACCCAGACATCCATACCGACGCGATTGAGGACGCCCGCGGCGCCGACGTCACGCTGAACGTCGTAGATCGTCGCATCGACCATCAGCGGTGGGATCAGCAGCACCGGGGGAAGGCCCGAGGACTGTTCGCCCGGGAAGTAATGGCGCAGGTCGTACATCCGCTTGCGCACAACGACTTCGCTTGGCGACGAGGACCGCTCGACCTGCAGTCCGCCGTAGCGGAGGACTTCCAATCCGTTCTGCGCCGTCGCCATCAGGCGCTGCACAGACCCGATCATCGACGCTGGGTTCAAAGCCACTCGCCACTCCTGCCGAAGGTCAATTCACAACCGCCAGTTGACGGTTCCAGACTCTCACAACGCGATACCGCACGGATACCACTTGTGGCGGCAGTTACCCGACCCAGCTCCGCGCCGATTCGACCGCGGCGCGAACGCTGTCGATTTGCCGTGCGACCTGCGGCGCAGCGGTTCCGCCACGGGCGTTGCGTGAAGCCACCGAACCAGCCACCGTGAGCACCTCACGAACGCCGGGAGTCAGTGCCGGATCGATCGCTGCGAACTCCTCGTCGGTCAGGCCATCGAGACCGACACCACGAGATTCCGCCGCACGAACGCACGCGCCCGCCGCCTCGTGGGCGACACGGAACGGGACGCCCTGACGAACGAGCCATTCCGCGATGTCCGTCGCGAGCGTGAAACCGGCCGGCGCCAATTCGGCCATCCGATCGGTGTGGAACGTCAGCGTCGACACGAGACCCGCGATCGCCGGCAGCAGCAGCTCCAACTGAGCCACCGAGTCGAACAGCGGTTCCTTGTCTTCCTGCAGGTCACGGTTGTACGCGAGGGGTTGGGCTTTCAAGGTCGCGAGGAGACCGGTCAGGTTTCCGATGAGTCGACCAGATTTGCCGCGAGTCAACTCCGCGACATCAGGATTCTTCTTCTGCGGCATGATCGACGAACCGGTCGACCACTCGTCCGCCAGCGTGATGTACCCGAATTCCGGTGTGCACCAGACGATCACCTCTTCGGCCAAGCGGCTGAGGTCAACGCCGATCATCGCAAGGACGAACGCGGCTTCGGCGGCGAAATCGCGCGACGACGTGGCGTCGATCGAGTTGTCGGCCGCGCTGTCGAAGTCCAGGTCTGCGGCGATCGCGTCTGGGTCGAGCCCCAGGGAAGAACCCGCGAGGGCACCCGAACCGTAGGGCGAGATCGCGGCACGCTTGTCGAAGTCGCGGATGCGATCGACGTCCCGAAGGAGCGGATGCGCGTGCGCGAGAAGCTGATGCGCGAGCAGGACCGGTTGCGCCGCCTGGAAATGCGTCTTGCCCGGCATGATCGCGTCGGGATGTGCCACTGCCTGCGCCGTCAGTGCCTCGACGACATCGAGAACGCCGGTGGCGACCCGGCGAACCCCATCACGCAGCCACATCCGGAACAACGTTGCGACCTGGTCGTTCCGCGAGCGACCAGCGCGGAGTCGACCGCCGAGTTCGGCGCCGACGCGGTCGATGAGTCCGCGTTCGAGGGCGCCGTGAACGTCCTCGTCGGATTCCGCGGGTGCGAACGCCCCGGAGAGAACGTCCGCGAGCAGACGGTCAAGTCCGTCGAGCATGGCCTCAAGATCAGGCTCGCTGAGCAAGCCGGCCTTGGTGAGCACACGAGCGTGCGCCTTCGAGGCACGGATGTCGTATGGCGCCAACACCCAGTCGAATTGCGTCGACTTGCTCAGCGCCGCCATCGCCTCGGCAGGGCCGCTGGCGAACCGCCCACCCCAAAGGGCACCAGTGTTGGTTCCGGCGCCCTTCTCGGGGATGCTCATCAGGCGAGGTCCCGGCGCGCGGCAACCTTCGACGACAGGCCGTGAATCTGGACGAAGCCCTTTGCGAGCGACTGGTCGAACGTGTCGCCGGCGTCGTAGGTCGCGAGGTTGAAGTCATACAGCGACTCCGAGCTGCGACGACCGTTGATGACGACGCTTCCGCCGTGCAGGGTCATGCGGATCTCACCCGAGACGTGCTGCTGCGTCTCCTCGATGAAGACGTCGAGAGCACGCTTGAGCGGCGAGTACCAAAGACCGTCGTAGACGAGTTCGCTCCAGCGCTGCTCGACCTGACGCTTGTACTTGCCGAGTTCGCGCTCGAGGGTGACCGTCTCGAGGTCGCGGTGCGCCATGATCAGCGCAATCGCACCTGGAGCTTCGTAGACTTCGCGGCTCTTGATACCGACGAGACGGTCTTCGACCATGTCGAGGCGACCGATGCCGTGGGCGCCCGCCCGGCTGTTCATCTCCTGGATCGCTTCGAGAACCGTGACCGGGCGACCATCGATCGCCACCGGACGACCGCGCTCGAACGAGATGATGACCTCGTCCGGCCGGCCGAAGTTCAGCGCCGGGTCCTCGGTGTAGTCGTAGACGTCCTTCGTCGGCGCGTTCCACAGATCCTCGAGGAAGCCGGTCTCGACCGCGCGACCGAAGACGTTCTGGTCGATCGAGAACGGCGACTTCTTGCTCACGGTGATGGGGAGCTTGTTCTGCTCGGCAAAGGCGATGGCCTTCTCCCGCGTCCAGGCGTAGTCACGGACCGGCGCGATCACCGACAGGTCGGGGTCGAGGGCGCCGATGCCGACCTCGAAGCGGACCTGGTCGTTGCCCTTACCGGTGCAGCCGTGAGAAACCGTGGTGGCGCCGTGCTCCTGGGCAGCAGCCACCAGATGCTTGACGATTAGCGGCCGGCTGATCGCCGAAACGAGCGGGTACTGCTCCATGTACAGAGCGTTCGCTTTGATCGTCGGCAGGCAGTAGTCGTCGGCGAACTCGTCGCGAGCATCGACGACGATCGACTCAACGGCGCCACAATCGAGGGCGCGCTGGCGAACGAGGTTCATGTCCTCGCCACCCTGGCCGAGGTCGATCGCCACGGCGATCACTTCGGAGCCGGTCTCCTTGCCAATCCAGCTGATGGCTACTGAAGTGTCCAGCCCGCCGGAATAAGCGAGAACAACGCGGTCAGCCATGATTGTGAAGGCTCCTTCTAGCTCGTATGTCTGTCATGCATTCTGCCTGCTCGTTGCGCGTGCCGATAAATCGGTGGCGAGTCAGGTCAAACTTTCGAACCGGGCAGCCAGTTCGGCGCCGGTCATCGGTTCGCGCGCGACGACCATGATCGTGTCGTCCCCCGCGATCGTGCCCACCACTTCCGGCATTCCGGAGCGATCAATTGCGCTGGCCAGGAAGTGTGCCGCACCCGGAGGCGTGCGCAGTACCGCCAGGTTCCCGCTGGAATCGACCGAAACCATGAGCTCACTCAGCCGCTGGGACAGCCGCTCGACTCCCCCGCCGGTCGCTCGGATCGTCCCCGTGTCCTCGGGGACGACGTACGCGCCGCCGCCGTCGGGTGAGCGGAGCTTCACCGCACCCAGGTCATCGAGATCCCGCGACAGCGTCGCCTGCGTGATCTCAATGCCGTCGGCGGCCAGCAGCGATGCCAGCTCGGTCTGACTGCGGACGACGTTCGCCGACAACAGATCGACAATGCGAGCCTGACGCGCTGCACGGGTACGGAGCGCCGGGAACTCGATCCGCTGGTTCGGGTACGAGAAGTCCGCCGGAGTCATCGTCCGGCCCGTTCGAGTAACCACACGAGCAACGCCTTCTGGGCGTGCAGTCGGTTTTCCGCTTCGTCGAAGACCACGCTCTGCGGTCCGTCGATCACCTCGTCGGTGATCTCCTCACCGCGATGAGCGGGAAGGCAGTGAAGGACAACCGCGTTCGGGTCTGCGTAGGTCAGCAGCTTCTCGTTCAGCTGGAACGGTTGGAACGGCGACTGACGGTCGCGACCGTCCTCCTCCTGCCCCATCGACGTCCAGGTGTCGGTGACGAGAACGTCCGCTCCGTCGGCCGCGGCTTTCGGGAAATTCGAGACGGTGATCGTGGCGCCGGTTTCCGCCGCACGTCGACGAGCGTCCGCAAGCACCTGCGGGTCCGGCTCGAATCCGGCCGGCGAAGCGATCGAGACATTGATGCCTGCCGTCGCCCCACCGAGCATGAGCGAGTGGGACATGTTGTTGGCACCGTCGCCGAAGTAGGTGAGATTGAGGCCTGCGAGGTTGCCTTTCTGCTCCGCAAGCGTCTGCAAGTCCGCGAGGACCTGGCAGGGGTGGAACTCGTTCGACAACGCATTGACCACGGGAACCGTTGCGGCGCTAGCAATATCGATCAGGCGCTGTTGCTCGAACGTGCGCCATACGATCGCGTCGACATAGCGGGACAGCACACGACCGGTGTCTTCGAGAGTCTCCTCCCGACCGATCTGAGTGATCCGGCTTTCGACGACCACCGCGTGTCCGCCGAGATGGGCGATACCGACCTCGAACGAGAATCGCGTCCGCGTGGAGTTCTTGTCGAAGATGACCGCGACGCCCTTCGGCCCCTCGAGTGGTCGACGCGAGAAAGGATCCTTTTTGATCTCCGCAGCCAACGCCAACACCTCAGCCTGTTCGGCCGGTGTCAGATCGTCATCACGCAGGAAGTGCCGCAACGCTGCCACTAGTCCCCCACTTCATCCAGAATCGCCGGAAGCGCATCCAGAAATTCGTCCGCCTGCTGCTCCGAGAGGATAAGTGGCGGAGCCAGTCTCAGGACTGCCGGCTTGGCAGCATTGAGTAAGAACCCGGCACTTCGCGCAGCGACCTCGACCTTGGCCGATACCGGCTCATTGAGCACGACACCGATCAGCAGACCGGCGCCGCGGACGGAAGCGACCAATGGGTGACCCATCGCCTCGATCCCGGCAGAGATGTGCTTGCCCAAGGAATCTACATGCGCGACAAGGTTTTCCGACTCGATCGTGCGGATCACGGCCATCGCCGCTGCCGCGCAGACCGGATTTCCGGCGAATGTGCTGCCGTGCATTCCGGGCTGGAACAACGACGCCGCCTCGCCGATAGCGATGCATGCACCGATCGGGAGACCGCCGCCGAGCCCCTTTGCCAACGTGATGACGTCGGGCGTGACTCCCGATGCCTGATGCGCATAGAACCAGCCAGTCCGCCCGATTCCGGTCTGAACTTCATCGAGGACCAGGAGCGCGCCGTGCTTCGTCGCGATGTCCCGCGCCGCCGCGAGGTATCCCTCGGGTGGCACCACTACACCGTTCTCGCCCTGAATCGGTTCGAGGAAAATCGCCGCGGTTTCGCCATCGACCGCAGCCGCCAAAGCTTCTGCGTCGCCATACGGCACGAACTCGACGGCCGGCGGCATCGGCTCGAACGGCGCCCGCTTGGCCGGCTGGCCGGTGAGCGCAAGAGCACCCATCGTTCGACCGTGGAACGAGTCGATCGTCGAGATGATCTTGGTCCGGCCCGTCAGTCGCGACAGTTTGAACGCAGCCTCGTTCGCCTCGGTTCCCGAGTTGCAGAACAGGACGCGACCTTCGGCACCGAGGTGCGCAAGGAGGCGCTCCGCCAATCCCAACGAGGGACCATTGACGTAGAAATTCGAGGTGTGACCGAGCTGCGCGATCTGGCTACTGACCGCCTCGACGATCGCCGGGTGCGCATGTCCCAGCGAGTTGACCGCAATGCCACCAAGCAGGTCGAGGTACCGCTTGCCGTCGGCGTCGAACAGCTCTGCGCCGGAGCCGCGCACGAGCGCGACATTCGGAATGCCGTAGTTGTTCATCATCGACGCAGACCAGCGCTGCTGCATCTCCTGGGTGTGCGTCATGAGTGCGCACCTGGAGTGACCATGGTTCCGATACCTTCCCCGGTGTAAAGCTCGAGCAGGACTGAATGTGCGAGACGGCCGTCGATGACGTGCGCCGAGCCGACGCCTCCGCGGACAGCCCGCAAGCAGGCTTCCATTTTCGGAACCATGCCCGAGTCGAGCGACGGCAGCAGCATGGACAGCGAATCCGCGTCGATCTTGGAGGTGAGCGAACTGCGGTCCGGCCAGTTGGTGTACAAACCTTCGACGTCGGTCAGGACAACGAGCTTCTCCGCGCCGATCGCTTCCGCAAGTGCACCCGCCGCAGTGTCGGCGTTGATGTTGTGGACGACCCCGTCGTGGTCCGGAGCAATGCTCGAGACGACCGGAATCCGTCCGCTCTCGATCAGATCGAGCACCGCAGCCGGATCGACACTCGTGACGTCGCCGACGAGGCCGATGTCCACCGGCTGACCGTCGACGACCGCCTGGCGCCGCGTCGCCGTGAACAGGTGTGCGTCCTCGCCGGTGATGCCGACCGCATACGGTCCGTAGGCGTTGATCAGACCTACGAGCTCGCGTCCGACCTGGCCGAACAGCACCATTCGCACGATGTCCATGACCTCCGGCGTCGTGACGCGGAAGCCGCCCTTGAACTCGCCCGGGATACCCAGCCGCTTGAGCATTGCATTGATCTGCGGGCCGCCACCGTGAACGACGACGGGCTTCACGCCCACATTCCGGAGGAACACCATGTCCGCCGCGAACGCGGCCTTCAGCTTGTCGTCGACCATCGCGTTGCCGCCATACTTCACGACGACCGTCTTGCCCTGGAAGCGCTGCAACCAGGGCAGCGCTCCCGCCAGAACGTGCGCCTTCTCGCTGGCGGTCAAACCCTCGAGAGTCATGACGAGTACGCCGAATTCTCGTCGACGTAGGCATGCGACAGGTCAGTGGTCCGCACCGTGGCGATGCCGTCCCCGAGGCCGAGTTCGATGGTCACCTCGATGTCCGAACCGCTGAGGTCGACCGAGCGTGCGTTCGGCGCACCAACGCCGTTCTCGCACACCAGCTCACCGTTGAACCGGACCGACACCTTGTCCGGGTCGAGGTCGATCGGTGCCGTGCCAATGACCGCGAGAACGCGTCCCCAGTTCGGATCGGAACCGAAGAATGCGCACTTGACGAGACTGTCGCGAGCCACGACCCGAGCACCGATGAGTGCCTCGTTCTCGCTCGCTGCGCCCGACACCGTGATGCGGACGCGCTTGGTGACGCCCTCGGCGTCCGACTGCATCTGCGCGGCAAGGTCGTCGCACACCGCCATCACCGCGACATCGAGTTCTTCCTGGGTCGGACTGATGTTGCTCGCGCCCGACGAGAGAAGAAGGACGGTGTCGTTGGTGGAGGTCGAGCCGTCGACGTCGAGGCGATCGAAGGTGAGACGCGTCGCCTTCCGCAAAGCGGTGTCGAGTTGTTCTGCCGAAACCGATGCGTCGGTCGTGATGACACACAGCATCGTCGCGAGTGCCGGCGCGATCATGCCGGCACCCTTGACCATTCCGCCCACGTTCCAGCCGTCTGCGGCGTGGAACGCCGCCTGCTTCGGCACCGTGTCGGTGGTCATGATCGCCGCGGCGGCTTCATCTCCGCCGGTCATTCCGCCGTGGATCTCATGGACGATGTCTTTGACGCCCTTGAGCAGCTTCTCCATGGGAAGCCGGTCGCCGATGAGACCGGTCGAGCACACGGCGACCTCGACGGCGCCCGTCTCCGAACCCCAGTCGGTCAGCGCAGCGGCAACGGCTTCCGCCGTCGTGTGCGTGTCCTGAAATCCGCCCGGACCGGTGCAGGCGTTCGCCCCACCACTGTTCAGGATGACCGCGCGGAGCCGTCCCGTCTTGAGCACCTGTTGCGACCACAGGACCGGAGCCGCCTTCACCTTGTTGGTGGTGAACACACCGGCTGCCGCGAAGTCCGGTCCCTCGTTGAGCACGAGCGCGAGATCCGGCTTGCCGCTCTTCTTGAGGCCGGCGGCGATACCCGTCGCCCGGAATCCGAGCGGAGCTGTGACACCCTGCGTCCTGACGAGCTTGCCGTTCACGGAGCGACTCCAATCATGGGAAGACCTGCTGTTTCTGGGTAGCCGAGCGCGAGATTCATCGCCTGAATCGCCGCTCCTGCAGTGCCCTTCGTGAGATTGTCCACGGCCGCGACCGCGATCAGCAGCCCGGCGTCCGAATCGACGGTGACGCCGAGGGCAACGATGTTCGAGCCCACTACTGAGGACGTCGCCGGAAAAAGTCCGTCAGGAAGGAGTTGAACGAACGGCTCATCCTGGTAGGCCTTCTCGTACACCGCCCGGACCTCGTCGATCGAGGCGTGCGTGGGGGCCGTACACGTGGCCAGAATGCCGCGCGGCATGGGCGCCAGCACCGGAGTGAACGAAACGGTGACGTCAGTGCCCGCCGCGGCCGACAAGTTCTGTTTGATCTCCGGCGTGTGCCGGTGGACGCCGCCGACGCCATACGCGCGCGCCGACCCCATCACTTCGGCACCGAGCAGGTCGAGCTTCAGTGAGCGACCAGCGCCGGACGAGCCGCTGAACGCAACGATCGTTGCCTGTGGGCCGACAAGACCTGCCGCGAAGGCCGGAGCGAGCGCGAGGGATGCGGCCGTCGGATAGCAGCCGGGAACGGCAATCCGCTTCGCGCCAGCGAGCGCAGCCCGACCACCGGGAAGTTCCGGCATGCCATAGGGCCACGAACCGGCATGGGGAGTTCCGTAGAACTTCTCCCAGTCGCCGCTGTCACGTAGACGGAAGTCTGCGCCGCAGTCCACGATGACGATCGAGTCTGGAAGCGCCTCGGCGATCTCCGCCGATTTGCCGTGCGGAAGAGCGAGGAAGACGACGTCGTGGTCGGCCAATTCTTCGATCGTGGTGGCCGCAAGAACCCGATCGGCGATCGGAAAGAGGTTCGGATGATGCTCGCGCATGGTGCTGCCAGCATTCGAACCGGCGGTCAGCGACCCCAGTTCGAGGCGCCCGTCGACGAACGCTGGATGCGCCAACAGCAGACGCAGAATTTCGCCTCCGGCATAGCCGCTTGCACCGGCAACCGCGACCCGCATCAGCCCTCCTCCATTAATGGTTATGCATACCGTTGCAAGTATATGCATAGCGCTGACAAGCCGTCGACTCCATTCAGCGTGCCAGCATCGTCAGCACTTCTGGCGACAAGTAGAACGGCTCCAGATGCGTGCGGATGAGACTCGCGAGCACGCCGGATTCGGCAGCCGCCGAGATGACACCCGGCGCATACTTCACGATCTCGCGTTCGATCAGTTCGGCCGACAGCCCCATCTCGTCGAGCAAGGCACGGACGGTATGCGTTCCGTAGTTCGCGTACAGAACATCGACACAGTCGTCGAGGAGGAACTCGAAGTAGCGCGTTTCGCGCACCGACATCAACAGTCCGTAGCCGATCTCGACGAGGTCGCGAAGGTCGAGTTGCGACAGGTACAGCCGAAGGTCAGCGATCGGCTCCTCGGCGTGGAGATCCCACACCTCCATCACCGCAGCACCGAAACCTGGGTCCCGCAGGAGGTGGCGAATCGCGTTGTTGGTCCGACGGAGAGCGGCCTGCGCACCCTTCGCAGCCACATTTCCGATCCGCTCGTCGAGGGTGGGCCGATCGCCCTTACGAAGTCGTGAACTCGCGTTCCGGCCGAAAGACAACACGGGCGCGACGCCGGGAATTCGCTCGGCCCGCTCGCGACTGTTGTGCATGAAGTCCGACACCAACTGAGAGACGAACCGCGACGCGACCAACGCCAGGAGCGGACTTTCGGTGAACCGCTCCAACAGTCGATCATGCAGCGCGTGCATGCCCAGGATCTTCGACACCAGGTCGTCGACGGTCCCCCGCGGAACGACCTCACCAAGCCGGAAGTCCTCATTCGCCGAGGCGTCGTACACGGCGTCCGACACGGCCACAGCCATGTCGCCGGAGAACTGACTGCCCACCATGTCCATGAAGAACATGCGAATGGTGTCTTTCACCTGATCGGAATTGATCGTGTCCGCCACCCGGACCGACTCGAGAACCTCGAGGACCGCGGGCGTATCCACCGACACGTTGTGCGCAAACCGCGCATCGGTCATCTCGGCAATGATGTAGTCGATCTGGGCAGATAGCAGCCGCTCAGCCAAGTCGCGAGCAGCATCGTCGCTGGTCATCGCATCCCTCCAGTTGATGGAAGCACGACCTAACCGCGCAGGGTCGCCCCCACCGACGCGGAGGCGGCAGCCACGGCAGCGTCGCGCGCCGCGCTCGCTTCGTCCTCGGTCAGCGTACGGTCGCTCGCGCGGAACCGAAGGGCGAACGCCAGCGACTTTCGCCCTTCTCCGAGCTGGGCGCCCTCGAAGACGTCGAACAGACGAATCTCTTCGAGCAATTCGCCAGCCCCCGCACGCAGGGCGTCCTCGACAGCCCTCGCCGCGACCTGGCGGTCGACGACGACGGCGACGTCCTGCAGCACTGCGGGGAATGCTGAAACGACCGGCGCCGGACGGTTCTCGACGAGTGGCAACGCATCGAGCGAGAGTTCGACAGCACAGGTCCGCGCCGGCAACCCCGCGCGCTCGAGAACCGCGTGGTGCAGCTCACCGGCGTGGCCGACTACTTCGCCGTCGACAATCAGCTCGGCGCAGCGTCCGGGGTGCCACGGCGCATACTGCGCCGCGCGACGCTCGATTCGCACACCAGCAGCACGGCCGATCGCGTCGACTGCGGCGAACGCATCCGCCGCTTCGACCGGACGTCCCTTGCCCCACACGCCGCCGGGCTCGCGGAGCCCGGTCAAGGTCACCGCGACGTGCACCGGCTGCGCCGGCAACGAGTCGAGAAGCTCTTGCATCTCCTCATCGGTGGGACGACGGTCGACCGGCAGCGCTGCGACAGCACGCGTGTTCGGACCCCGATGAACGACCTGGGCGATACCGAACAGCGCCAGATCGCGCTGGCCGCGAGCAATGTTGCGTCCCAGAACCTCCAGGAGTCCCGGTAGAAGCGTCGTCGCGAGTTCCGGACGGTCCGACTCAAGCGGATTCAGCACCTTGGTGGTGTTGCGTCGCGAGTCGTCAGCCGGGAGTCCCCACACGTCGAAGACCTTGGCCGGCAGGAACACTGGCGGCGGAACCTCAACGAAACCCTCGAACGCCAGCGCCTTTCCGACGGTGCGACGCCGCTTCTGCGTCGCGGTCAAGCCACGGCCGACCGGAGCTGCGGGAAGGATCGAGGGAATCTTCTCCAGGCCCTCGAGCCGGAGAACTTCCTCGACGAAGTCGGCGGGCTGCCCGAGGTCGGGACGCCAGCTGGGCGGGGTTGCGGTGAGTACCGAGTCACCGGTGACCATGCAGCCGATCTGGGTCAGGCGAGCGGCGGTGGTTCCGGGGGGGTACGCCACGCCGGCGATACGGTCCGGCAGCTCAGCATCGAACCGCACGGAAGGTCGAACCTGCACCGGCAGCCCGACCTCGGTGTACACCGGCTCAACGGTCCCACCGGTGATCTCCGCGAGCAGATCCGCCGCACGCTGGAGGGCGGCAGCAGGGAGCGCCGGGTCGACCACGCGCTCGAAACGCTTGCTCGCCTCGCTGCTCAGCTTGTGTCGACGACCGGTGCGGAACGTGAAGAGCGGGTCCCACGTCGCGGCCTCGAGAAGAACGTCGGTCGTCGTCGAGCCGACCTCGGTGCTGGCACCGCCCATAACTCCGGCGAGAGAGATCACGCCCGAATCGTCGGCGATGACGACGTCATCGACGTGCAGAGGACGCTCGGCCTCGTCGAGAGTGCGCAGCTTCTCCCCTGCTTCGGCGAGGCGCACGACCAGCGTTCCCTGAACCTTCGCCGCATCAAACGCGTGCAGTGGCTGACCCAATTCGAGCATCACGTAGTTCGTCACGTCGACGGCCGGCGAGATCGGGCGCACGCCCGAGAGCAGGAGTCGACGCTGCAACCACCAGGGACTGGTGGCGGCCGGGTTCACGCCGGTCACGCGGCGCAGCGCGAAACGCTCCGCGCGGGTCTCTTCACGAAGCTCGACAGGCCAGGCTTCCCCACTCGTGGGGGCGATGGCGAGCGTCGCCGGATCGTCGAAATTCAGATCCCAACCGCAGGCGAGCTCGCGCGTCATTCCGCGAGCCGAGAAGCAGTAGCCCCGGTCTGGCGTGATGTTCAGTTCGATAACCGTGTCGCTGGTGCCGAGGAGGGCGTTTCCGTCATCGCCGGGGTTCGCCGAACCAGGTTCGAGAACCAGAATTCCCGAGTGGTCCTTGCCGATCCCCAACTCGGCGACCGAGCAGATCATGCCGTCGGACTTACGTCCGTAGGTCTTGCGCGACGCGATCGCGAAACCGCCGGGCAGCACCGCGCCCGGCAATGCCACGACCACGAGGTCGCCGACGGTGAAGTTACGTGCACCGCAGACGATCCCGCGTGGCGCATCCTCACCGACCTCGACCTGGCAGAAGCGAATCGGCTTCTTGAACTCGGTCAGTTCCTCGATCTCGAGTACGCGTCCGACCACCAACGGTCCGTCGACCGGCGAAAGCGGGTCGATCTCCTCGACCTCGAGGCCGACACCGACGAAACGCTCGGCGAACTCCTCCGTCGTCGCCGACCAGCCCGGATTGGCGCTCGACAGGATCTCCGTCAACCACGATTGCGCGATCCGCATCAGGCTTGTACTCCAAACGGAAGAGTGAAGCGGACGTCGCCTTCGACGATGTCGCGCATGTCGGACAGACCATTTCGGAACTGGAGGGTCCGCTCGAGACCCATGCCGAACGCGAAGCCGGAGTAGACGTCAGGGTCGATACCGCACGCCCGCAGCACGTTCGGGTTGACCATGCCGCAGCCGCCCCACTCGACCCAGCCGGCGCCACCCTTCTTCTCGGGGAACCAGACGTCGACCTCGGCGGAAGGCTCAGTGAAGGGGAAGTAGTTCGCGCGCATACGCGTCTTGGCCGTCGGGCCGAAGAGCGCACGTGCAAACGCGTCGAGTGTGCCGCGCAGGTGGGCCATCGTCAGACCCTTGTCGACCGCTAGTCCCTCGACCTGAGAGAACACGGGGGTGTGCGTCGCATCGAGTTCGTCCGTGCGGAAAGTACGGCCAGGGCACGCGACGTAGATCGGGAGCTCACGAGTGAGCATCGACCGAATCTGAACCGGCGATGTGTGCGTACGGAGAACCTGACGCGAACCCTCCGGAGCGACGTGGAACGTGTCCTGCATGGTGCGAGCCGGGTGATCCGGAAGGAAGTTCAGCGCATCGAAGTTGAAGTGCTCGGTCTCGACCTCCGGACCTTCCGCGATCTCCCACCCCATCGCGACGAAGATGTCCGCGACCTGCTCGGCGATAACGGTGATGGGGTGACGCGCGCCCAGCGCGCGACGGTCAGCCGGGAGCGTGACGTCGATGGTCTCGGAGCGGAGGACGGCTTCGTCTCGCTCGACGAGAAGCGCGGCACGACGGGCCTCGTACGCATCGTTGATGGCGGTTCGAGCGACGTTCACAAGACGGCCGGCAGCTCCACGCTCCGGGCCGGGCAACTGGCCGAGCGCGGTCCGCGCGAGTGCGATAGGAGCCCGCTGGCCCAGATGCTGAACCTTCGCTTCGGCGAGGGCATCGAGATCGGCGCTTGCCGCGAACGCGGCAAGCGCAGCCTCCGCCGCAGAATTCAGCGAAGCCTCGCTCAAACCACTGGTATCAGTCACGGGTTGGTGATCTCTCGTCTCGAACTCGTTTGCGCCGGTCTTAGATGCTAGGCGATGCCACTGACATCGAGCGAAGCGGTTTTGCTCGCGCTCATTTTCGGTGTTGGGCCAGAGCGCTCGCGTACAGACAGATTCCGGCGGAAACCGCCAGGTTGAGGCTTTCGGCTCGGCCGTAGATCGGGATGCTGACCCGAGCGTCGGCCAATGCGGCGACCTCGTCCGACAATCCGTGCGCCTCGTTGCCGAACAGCCATACGGTGGGGCGTTCGAGCATTGCCCCAGCGTCGGCGAGCCCCACCTCACCCGATGCCGCGGTAGCCAGGATCTGCAGACCGCTCGCCCGCGCGGCCGAAATCGCATCGGTGATGGAACGCTCGCGACAAACCGGCAGATGAAAGAGGCTGCCCGCCGCCGATCGAACGACCTTGCCGTTGTGTGGGTCCACCGAGTCTCCGGCGAACACGACGCCGTCCGCGCCAGCCGCATCGGCAACTCGGATGATGGTTCCCGCATTTCCGGGCTCGCCGGCTTCGACCGGCATCGCAACGAGCGACGGCTTCCGGTCGAGGACTTCCGTGAACTCGACGTCCACGGTCCGGCACACCGCGACCAGGCCGACCGGAGTCACGGTGTCCGAGAGCGCTGTCGCCGCACGCTCGGTCACGATCGTGACCGGCGCACCACATGCCGATGCCGCCGAGACCAGGGATTGGTATTTCTCGGCGGCATCGGTTGTTGCGAAAAGCTCTACGACCAGGCCCGCGGGAATCGCAGACTCGATCGAGTTCGTGCCTTCCACCAGAAAACGCTCAGCCTTGCGCCGGGCCGCCGCGCGGTGAAGCTTGGCAGCCGCGACGACACGACCCGAACGCTCGGTGAGGGGCTCGATGATCAGGCAGCCTCGTTCGGCGCGTTCACATCAGCCGGAAGGGCAGCCTTGGCGGCCTCGACCAGCGCAGTGAAGGTAGCCGGGTCCGAGACGGCGATCTCGGCGAGGTTCTTGCGGTCCACCTCGATACCAGCGGCCTTGAGGCCCTGGATGAAGCGGTTGTAGGTGATGTCGTTCGCGCGAGCTGCAGCGTTGATACGCGTGATCCACAGCTGGCGGAAGTCACCCTTGCGGGCGCGACGGTCGCGGTAGGCGTAGGTCAGCGAGTGAAGCTGCTGCTCCTTGGCCTTCCGGTAGAGGCGCGAACGCTGTCCGCGGTAGCCCTTGGAGGCATCGAGAACGGTACGGCGCTTCTTCTGCGCGTTGACGGCCCTTTTGACGCGTGCCACTTTACAAATCCTTCAATCAGTGCGAGCGCAAGCCCGCGAGGGGTTTGGGGGAAGACTTAGATACCGAGCAGCTTCTTCATGCGCGGCGTGTCAGCAGCGCTGACCACGGTGTCACCCTCGAGGCGACGGGTGCGACGCGAGGTCTTGTACTCGAAGAGGTGGCGACGGTTCGCCTTCTCGCGCATGAGCTTTCCGCTTCCGGTCACCTTGAAGCGCTTCTTGGCCCCACTGTGCGTCTTCTGCTTGGGCATTGTTCTCCCTCGTTTCCTGTGCGCCGCGAGCGGCGCCTGCCTTGTTGCTGCCGAGGCAGCGAAAGTTTTTTCGGCACAAACCAACCCGCGTGGATGATCTCCACGCGGGCCGCGGTTTCTGCCGGATTAGGCCTCGGGTGCAGCGTCTGACGCTGCAGCACCCTTCGGCCGGGTCTTCTGTCCGCGGTGGGGGGCCAGAACCATCGTCATGTTGCGTCCATCCTGGCGAGCCGGGATCTCGATGAACCCGAACTCCTGCACATCCGCAGCGAGGCGCTGCAGTAGGCGGAATCCGAGCTCCGGTCGCGACTGCTCACGACCACGGAACATGATGGTGACCTTGACCTTCGACGCGGCTTCGAGGAAGCGAACTACGTTGCGCTTCTTGGTCTCGTAGTCGTGGTCGTCGATCTTCGGGCGGAGCTTCTGCTCCTTGATCACCGTTTGTTGCTGGTTCTTGCGAGATTCGCGCGCCTTCTGGGCTGTCTCGTACTTGAACTTTCCGTAGTCCATGATCTTGCAGACCGGCGGACGAGCGTCCGGCGCGACTTCTACAAGATCCAGATCAGCTTCCAGTGCGACGCGAAGAGCATCTTCGACTCGAACGATTCCGACCTGTTCACCGCCCGGTCCGATAAGGCGGACTTCGGGAACGCGAATTCGCTCGTTGATGCGAGTCTCAGTGCTGATGGGGCCTCCTAGGCTTGACGGTCGTCGTCGGACCGCTACACAGTGCGTGAACCCCAACTCAACAAAGAAGCCCCGCCTCGGTATTCCACCGATGCAGGGCCCATGCCGACCGATCAATACGCACGCAAGGCACGTCCCGAAGCACAGCTAATGCTGTGTCGGATGACCGGAACCGTACGATCGCAATTGATCGACGGTGGGAGGCGGGCTCCACTTGCTGCCCAGATACGTGACCTGGGCGGTCGTCATCGGTCAGTCTAGCAGGATGATGGGGTGATCTTCCTAATCATGGCGGCACCGTATCCTTGCCTCCATGACTGACGAGGCTCCTCAGGTTCGCGAACTCGCCGAAATCCCCGCCGTGGAGGTGATCAGCCGCGCAGCCGTGATGCTCATGAGCGCCTCGGCCGAGAAGCTCGGCTTCGGTCACGACGACCCGGAGGACAGCCCGCACCGCGATCTCGATGAGGCGCGTCGTCTCATCACGGCGCTCGCCGGCCTGATCAACGCCTCGGTCGAATACCTCGGACCTCATGCCGCACCTCTTCGTGACGGACTGTCGGCACTGCAGAAGGCATTCCGCGAGGAGTCGGCTCACCCCGATGAGCCCGGCCAGGGACCCGGCGAGAAGCCGGTTCGGCAGGCACGGATCTAACCGGCTTTCGCCTTCGCGCGGCGCGGGCGTGCAGCGGGACGTCGCTCGCCGAGCACCGTCTTGAGGAACTCACCGGTGTAGCTGCGATCAGTTCCGGCGACATCCTCAGGCGTGCCCTGGGCGACGACAGTTCCGCCACCCGAGCCACCTTCAGGCCCCATGTCGACAACCCAGTCGGCCGTCTTGATGACGTCGAGGTTGTGCTCGATGACGATGACGGTGTTGCCCTTGTCGACAAGTCCGTTGATGAGCAGCAGAAGCTTGCGGATGTCTTCGAAGTGCAGGCCCGTCGTCGGCTCGTCGAGGATGTACACGGTGCGACCGGTCGAGCGCTTCTGCAGTTCCGCGGCCAGCTTCACGCGCTGCGCCTCACCACCGGAAATGGTCGGTGCGGACTGGCCGAGACGCACGTAGCCGAGACCAACCTCGTTGAGCGTCTTGAGGTAGCGGTAGATCGACGTCACCGGCTCAAAGAAGTCGGCCGCTTCCTCGATTGGCATGTCGAGAACTTCGGCGATCGTCTTGCCCTTGTAGTGGACCTCGAGTGTCTCGCGGTTGTACCGGGCGCCGTGGCACACCTCGCACGGGACGTAGACGTCCGGCAGGAAGTTCATCTCGATCTTGAGCGTGCCGTCACCTGAGCAGGCCTCGCAACGACCGCCCTTGACGTTGAACGAGAAGCGACCTGGCTGGTAGCCACGGACCTTGGCTTCGGTCGTCGCTGCAAAGAGAGTGCGGATCTTGTCGAAGACCCCGGTATAGGTCGCCGGATTCGATCGCGGTGTGCGACCGATCGGCGACTGGTCGACCTGCACGAGCTTGTCGAGGTGCTCGAGGCCCGTTACGCGCACGTGCCGACCCGGGACCTGCCGAGCACCGTTGAGCTTGTTCGCCATCACCGTCGCGAGAATGTCGTTGACCAGCGTCGACTTGCCCGATCCGGAAACACCGGTGACCGCAGTGAGGACGCCAACCGGGAACGAGACATCGATCTTGCGCAGGTTGTGTTCCGTCGCGCCGACAACGGTGATCATCCGTTTCTTGTCGAGCGTCCGCCGCACCAACGGTACGGGGATCTCCAGCCGACCCGACAGGTATGCACCGGTCAGCGACTCGGGATGCTCGAGCAGTTCCTTGTACGGACCGCTGTACACGATGCGGCCGCCGTGTTCGCCGGCGAGCGGGCCGATGTCGACGACCCAGTCCGAGGCCCGGATGGTGTCTTCGTCGTGCTCGACCACGATGAGCGTGTTGCCGAGATCCCGCAGCCGAGTGAGGGTTTCGATCAATCGCCGGTTGTCGCGCTGATGCAGTCCGATGGACGGCTCGTCGAGAACGTAGAGCACACCGACGAGGCCCGACCCGATCTGGGTGGCGAGTCGGATGCGCTGTGCTTCACCACCGGACAGCGTGCCTGCAGCTCGCGACAACGTCAGGTAGCCGAGACCCACATCGAGGAGGAACTGGAGGCGCGCCTCGACTTCCTTGAGGATGCGGCCCGCAATTGCCTCCTCACGAGAACCCAGAGTCAGCCGGTTCAAGAACTCCGCGCACTCCCCGATCGACAGATCGCTGACTTCGGCGATCGACTTACGGTCGTCACCGGCAGCGATCGTGACTGCCAGAATGACAGGCTTGAGGCGCGAGCCACCGCACGCGGGACACGGGATATCCCGCATGTAGCCCTCGTACTTTTCCTTCGCGATCTCGGACTCGGTGTTGTCGAGGCGACGCTGCAGGAACGGGATGACGCCTTCGAAGTCGGCATAGTAGGAACGCTCGCGTCCATACCGGTTTCGGTACCGGACATGGACCTGGACATTCGTGCCCTGCATGACGGCGTTGCGCGCCTTCTGCGGCAAGTCCTTCCATGGAGTGTCCATGTCGAATTCGAGGTGCTCGGAAAGACCTGTGAGCAGCCGTTCGAAGTATTCGGCCGTCTGCCCAGTCGCCCACGGTGCGACAGCGCCCTTGCGGAGACTGAGGTCGGTGTCGGGAACGACCAGGTCGATGTCGACTTCTTTGCGCGTACCGAGGCCCGTGCACTCAGGGCAGGCGCCGTACGGCGAATTGAACGAGAAGGACCGCGGTTCCAGCTCGTCGACGTCGAGAGGATGCGAGTTCGGGCAGGCCATTCGCTCGGAGAACCGACGCTCGCGATCGTGTGCGTGTTCGTCACGATCGACGAATTCGAGAACCACGACGCCATCAGCCAGGCGCAGAGCGGACTCGATCGAATCGGTAAGCCGTTGCTTCATCGCCGTCTTCACCGCGAGTCGGTCGATCACGACCTCGATATCGTGTTTTTCCTGCTTCTTGAGCTTCGGCGGCTCGCTCAACTTGTGCACGACACCGTCGACGCGGACTCGGGAATAGCCCTGCGCATTCAACTGCTCGAAGAGGTCGACGAATTCACCCTTGCGGGTCCGGACGACCGGTGCGAGCACCTGGAAGCGGGTCCCGTCTTCCATCGCGAGGACCTGGTCGACGATCTGCTGCGGCGTCTGCTTGGAAATCATCTCGCCGCATGTCGGGCAGTGCGGTGTACCCGCCCGTGCGAAGAGAAGTCGCAGGTAGTCGGACACTTCGGTGATGGTGCCGACGGTTGAACGCGGGTTGCGGTTGGTCGCCTTCTGGTCGATCGACACAGCCGGTGACAGGCCCTCGATGAAGTCCACATCGGGCTTGTCCATCTGCCCCAGGAATTGGCGCGCGTAGGCCGATAGTGACTCGACATAGCGACGCTGGCCTTCGGCGAAAATCGTGTCGAAGGCGAGGCTGGATTTTCCTGATCCGGATAAGCCGGTGAACACGACAAGGCTGTCCCGCGGAAGGTCGAGATCGACTCCTCGCAGGTTGTGCTCGCGCGCGCCACGGACAATCAGCCGTTCCGACACTGTGCTTTCCTCCAAATCCGGGAGTCCGCAAACCCCGGAGCATGCTAAACCCACCCACTGACAAGTTAGCCTGCGGAATGTGGACGAATGGAACCTGCCCGGCGTCCGGATCATCCGGATCTCCGTGGGCCCGATGGACAACAACGCTTATCTCGTCACCTGCGAGAATACGCAAAAGACGCTGCTTGTCGACGCGGCGAACGATGCCGACGTTCTGCTCTCGGCGATCGCCGACAATGCGCCGGATGGTCTAGAACTCATCGTGACGACGCATCGTCATTTCGACCATGTCCAGGCACTCAAGAAAATTGCTGGCCAGACAGGCGCGCTGACGGCAGCACACCCGCTCGACGCGCCCGAACTGCCGGTCGCGCCCGATCGATTACTCGAAGACGGCGATGTCATCGAACTGGGTGATCTGAAGATCGGGATCATCCACTTGCAAGGGCACACGCCAGGTTCGGTCACGCTGGTCATCGAGGACAACGCCGGTGTGACGCACTTGCTGACGGGAGATTCATTGTTCCATGGTGGTCCTGGACGGACAATACTTCAGGACGATTTTTCTTCTCTGATGAACGATTTAGAGGAGAAGATCTTTGCCCGGTTCCCGGATGACACTGTTGTTTACCCCGGTCATGGACGTGAGACGACCTTAGGTGTCGAGCGGCCTCATCTCGGTGAATGGCGCGCTCGCGGCTGGTGAGTGACCGGGGCCGCGACGATGCCCGAACGCAGGTTCAGATCGTCGGTGAAACGGACGGTGTTCATGTTCGGGTTACCGCTCAGTAGTGATCTCTCCTTACATCACCGACGGAGCAGCAGGGGCGCGGTCATTCAATGCCTTGGCGAGTTGCCGCAGTTTCGCCCCTTCGGCGTCGTAAGCGAGCGCCACGGCTTCCATCGCCCACCAGCACTCCGCGCACAGCATCGGGTAGCTCGACTTATCATCCGACGACATACCTGCCACGAGTTTGTAAACCTTGCACCAGTCGCAGACGAATTGGGTTGCTGGCTTGATACTCACTGTTTTCTCCTTCGCGGGCGATCATCACCCGATTAACAATCGCGATCACAATGCGCTACGTTGTGACACCGAGGGCTTCCAACCACAGCACCGACTCCGGCAGCACCCGGAGTCGGCCCCAACAACTGTGAGTGGAGACCCGCTGTGATCCTGCTGAAGATCATGTCTGACCTGCAAGAATTCGCCTTCACCATCGGTGGACACTGCGAATCGTGCGACAACCAATTCACCTCGCCAGAGGATGTTTGCCTCATGGCCGGCAGTCCTCCGTACTGCGCGCGCTGCTGCGACGACGCTTCGGACTGACGGTTTCGGGCTGGGCGGCGGAGCCTCCCGGAGATTGGAACTCCGCCGCCCTTCCCCACGGAGCGTGTCACCCCGTGTCCGCGGATGTCCAAATCCGCGGAAGTCTCATCTAGCCCCCGTCGATCAACTGCCGGCAGCCCTTGCAGACCGGGCCGTCCGTCGTGATCTCGTAGCACACAAGACACTTCCAATACGTCGTCTCGGTGAGCATTAGATCTCGACCGCCAACGAATAGCCAGCCCGGTGTGCTGCGATCGCAGCACGCACAGCAGCATCCGTGACCGCGCGATCGCCACCCATCCGCGTGATCCGCTCCGCGAGGTGCTCGACGACCGGCGCATACGGCGCGAGTTCAGCAGCCCACCGGCGGTACTGGTCGCGGTCGGTGCCGGCACGTTTCATGTCGGCTGGCTGTCGGTAAATCGCCGCCGCCACCAACGCATCCATCGCTTCAACAGTGTGGTTCTCACGCTGCCGTGAGATGACGGTCTCGAAGTACGGGCCGGCGAAACTCACGATCCCCTCATGAGCAGTGGGCAGCTTCTCCGGGAAGTACGTCATGCCGCGGAATCCGGGCTTCTCCCCCGGCTTGAACACGCGGATCTTCTTCACCGACAACCCCCGCAGCACAGCTGCGACTGCGTGGCCGGCTTCATGAACCGCCGTCGGGTTAGTAGTCGCTGACATTCATCTGCTCTTTCATCGTCTTCGTGTGCGCCCGCGCGGCGTCCCACCGGTCAAGGATCTGGGTAAACCGTTGCGGCTGGCGATCGAGCGCCCGCAGCAGCAGTTCGAGCTTGTGCAGCACTTTCTCCGAAGTTCGTTCCTCAACTGCGAGAGCGGCGTCGAGTGGACGCATGAGCGGTCCAACAAGCCGCAGGACGTGCTCGAACATCAGTTCATCGTCCGGGTTCCATACGTCCGGTTTGCCGTTGAGCTGCCGGCCGGCAGTGACCTCGAACAGCTCCCGAGTCGCCAGCAGCACCTCATCGCGCAGTTCACTGTTCACCAGGAACGTGACCCGTTCACGCCAGCTGTCCGACGTCGCTTCCATGAACCGCGCCAACCTCACCGACATCGGTCCGAACACTGCCAGAACCTCCGCGTGAAGGTCGAACCATGACCCGTAGAAGCAGCGCAGACCCTGCTGCCGCCGGCGGCGCTGCTCGTTCTGCAGCTGACGATCTAAGACCTGATCGACGACGACCTCAGCTTGTCCTCGTTTGAACTTCAACACCGGTGCTCGCATCCACCTAACCCGCACCAGCGGGACCAACAAGCAGCACCGTCGCCAACCGCTCACGCTGCTCGACCGTGAGGAGAGCAACGTCGAGATCAATTGCGCCAGAGACACGTTCGTAGGCCAGGAGATTCATCACTTCCTGCCGCTCCGGATCGTCCTCTGAGCGGTTCTTCGCGAGGCCACCCGCCCTCTGCACGAGATTCTTTGCCACGGTCACGGACTCTAAACCGCTTGGGTGCAGGCATCCCTGCACCCGTGCACCGCATGATCACCCGCGACACCGGCTCACCCCCGGTAGCGAACATTCACGCCGGAGGAGCTGGACAAACGATTGAGGCCGCGCGTCCAGCACCTCCCTTCCACTTGGTGAAGGGCAGACCTATATGCCGATGATTCTCGACGCACCCTTCATCCGTCCCCTGACGGGTGGACTTTTTAGCGCTGCATCAATTATCGAAACGATCGAACCGACCCGACTGTTCGACGGAACCATTCTTCGGACTTTCAATTGTCCGACTGTCGGTAGTTACGGCACCCTCGACGTTTCCTGCGGCGCGATGAACACAATCCCCGACGGCACCCGCAGCGAGGACCGTACTTTCTACGGGATCGGTGTTTTCGCGTCGGATTCCTGTGACCTGAAAAAGGTGTCGCGCGACGAATCACTCTCTGCGGCACGGCAGAAACTCCGCCTTCAAGAGCAGCAGCTTATCGAGCAGGAATTCGCTGCTCTACTCATCGTCGACGCCGGCGTCATCCCGGCACCCGCAGCTGGTGAGGCGGAGGAAATCGTCAGGGCGGTAGGCGAACTCGAAGAAGAAGTCGGATACCTCCCGTCGGTGTTCCACTCTCCGCTGCGGTTCCGTGCGTGGGCGGAACGCTATCGCCTTACGACTGGACCGAATGGTTTATTCACACCGAATGGTCACCGGTGGGCGTTCTCGGCAGGATATTCAGCGATCGGTAATCACATCATCGTCACCGGTCCGGTTCATTTGCAACGCGGCCCAGTGAATGCTTATGAGGCGATCGAAAAAGAACACAACATTCAAACGCAGACGGTTCAGCGCGAATATTTGGCGTCGTATGAGTGCAGCGCTATTGGTCGCGAAGTGACGGTATGACGCGCAGCAGCGAATGGCGGAACGTCCTCCGGACACCGTCAGACATCGACCAACGAATGCGTATCCGGTTCACGGCGATGACGGTCGCGGGATTCCTCGAAATCAAAGAACTCACGGAGTCCGACGTCGACAGCAACCCCACTTATCACTACTTGCAGGGTGTCCGTGACGTCCTGGAAGCGCTCGGCGAGGAAACCAATGACTGAGTCCACCATCCTGACCGCGGCACGCATGGTCCGTGCGGTCCTCGCTGCCCAGCTCGAGCACTATGACGACCTCACCAGTATCGACATCACACGGCACAGGGCCGGCATAGCCGCGCTCACGTCCTATCTCGCTGCCGCCGACGACCGCGTCGACGTCCACCAACACGCTTGGTTGGAAGGGGAAACGTCGGCGCTGCGTCTGGTTCTGGACGTCATCGAGCACACCCCCAGCACGGGTTTGAGTGAAGTGACCGCGACGGTCGTCATGGATAAGGTGCTGCGCCGATGACTGGATGGAGTGCACCGCCGGCGGAATGGTTCCAGCCACACAACGCTTCTCGACCCCTCCCGCTCACCGTCGCCGATGATGGCCGTGTCCACGGCACTATCGCCGCTTGGAACACCTGCCACGCCGGCCGCACCGACCGGTGCGTGACGCCGCCGCGTTCCCGTACGAACTACGCGTACTTCAACCTCGGTGAGATCCGATGCGCCGACGGCAGCCGTGTCCCGGCAGGGAAGATCACGATGGGCACCGGCCACGCCAACCTTAAACACAGCGCCCGCTCGACGGTCGCGCACTATGACAACACCGGCACGACCGTCGCGATCGTCCGCGCCTACGAAGACGATCATGGTGTTCAAGTCGTCGGCTGCCTCGCCCCGGACGTGAGTGCGGAGCAGGTCGCGACACTCATGTCGTCGCCGATCTCCGGTGACTGGCGCACCGTCGACGGGAACCTTGAACTCGTCGCCGCTTTGGCCGTGAACACCCCAGGCTTCCCTGTCTTGCGCGCTGGCGACGACAGCATGGTCGCGTCAGTGTTCGCACCGTTCGACCCGAGCATCGAATGGCTTCGGGCGACGATCGCCCGTAACCCGAACATCGACGCTCTCACCGCCGCGATGCTGGTACGACGCTGGCGGAACGGACGCGCACCGCAACCCCGCGACAGCTATGGACGCTGGACCCGCCACCACTTAACAAGCGGTCATGTGGGCATCACCCCCGTCGATCTTGATGTCACTCCGCCGGCGCGTAAGCCACGCCGGTCACGCAACGACCCACAGTTCGCTGAGTACAGCGACGACGACCTCGCGGACCTCATCGAATCAACCATCAGTGAGGCGATCACCCTCACCGAACTGGACGAATACGAAGGTCGCAACGAGCAACCCGACACTCTCGCTGCATGGCAGTTGGTGGAACGCGCCGACAACGAATACCGCGTCCGGCAAGACCAAGTCCACAGGCGTGAAGCGATGCGCGCGAGACGCGAAGCCGACCGGGAAGCGAAATGGGCCACCGTGTCTCAGCTCATGGACGACGAAAACATCGACCACTACGAAGCTGTTGAACGGGTCTTCGGCACCCCAACCGAACTGCAGATCCGGCGCGAAGCGTTGCGCTGGCTGCATGACAACGGTTATTACGGTGACTTCCGCCGCGCATCGAAAGCCCGATACCACGACCTTTTAGCCGAGCAGTACGCCCAAGCTGAGGACGACACCCGCGGCGCGATGCTGAAATCGCGATACAACCCAGGCGAACCCGGACGCGAAGAATTCGATGCGAAAGTCGGTTCCATCGAAAACCTATGGGACGCCGCGCCGGCCGCCCTGAAAAAGTACGCCAGCGAAGAACTCCTCCTCTGGTTCGACCAGCACGGCAGAGTCACCTTGCAGCGGGTCCGCGATAGCCTCCTCGCAGGCGACTTCGGCCACGCCGGCCGCAGCCATCGAGAGGACTACCTGCAATGAACGACCTACCACGCCGCATGGCTGAGGTCGCACGCGAAGCCCTCAACGCACCCGCCGGCAGCCCCAACCCCTACGCCGACGCAGCACCCGGCAGCGACGAACAACTCCTCAAACGAGTGTGGACGCAGGCATACGCGAAGAGCAGAGGGTTCACGAAGAAACTCGACGACATCGAAGACCCAGACAACGACCTCGACTAACCCACAAACAGATCACTGAGCCAAACGATCCATCAGCTCACGATTCTCAACCATGAACTGCTCCGCCATCGCCACCACGAGCGCCACATCCCGACGCTCAACATCCTCCGAAATCACGTCATCCTGCATCGAAACCCCTCCTTCACGCTCCATCTAAGCCTGTCATGCCCGACCGACGGCCAGACACAAAAAATGCGGGAACCCCCATTCCTCCGACAAGTGCCCGAGTGGGATGCTCCCGCCAACCCATCCTAACCAGCGTTACCCGCCCAATAGGTCAGTCCGGCACCCGAGCAGCCGCCTCCGCCCGAGCCAGCGCCTCCGCATGAGCCTCCACAAACCGCTGAGCCCACGCCTCATCCCACGGCTTCCGAGCCGAATCGCCAGCAGCAGCATCGTCATTCACAGCAACGTTCTCAGTCATGCCGCGACTGTGCCCGCCGGCAGTGCAAAACGAAAGCCCCGGCAGAGCTTCCCTCTCCGCCGGGGCCGTCCACATCATGCGCTAGACGTACGACAACGTCAGACGCTGATCCCATAACGCTCATACGCCCGGTACAGGCTCACCTTCGTGGTGTTGAACGCCTGCGCTACATCGTTCGCAGTACGCCCCGCCACCTGCATCTCACGCCCCATCACCGCCTGATCCCGCGTGATCTTCGGCTTACGCCCAACGTTGCGCCCCAGCTTTTGCAGATACTCCTGCTTCAACGCCATACGCTCTAGCAGCAGCTCACGCTCATACTCAGCGATCGACGCCAGCACGCCCATCACCATGCGGCCGGCCGGAGTCGACGAGTCGATCCCATCGCTCGTGGACCTCAGGATCACGCCGCGGTCCCTCAACTTCTTCACCGTCGTCATGCACTCAGCGACGTCACGACCAAAGCGGTCGATCTTCCACACGCATAGGACATCGCCCTCAGCGAGCGAGGCGAGGCACTCTTCTAGGCCGGCGCGCGTCCACTTAGCGCCTGAGATCTTGTCCTGGAAGAACTCGGTGGCACCGAGTTGGGCGAGCGCGTCACGCTGCTGTTCGTAGGTCTGCTGCTTGCTGCTCACGCGTATGTAGCCGACGATGCGGGGGTGTGTGGTGCTCATGAATCCATTCTACATTACGTTACCGGCTTTCGTTACTCGGCGACCTGCATAAACGCAGCTCAGGGAGGGCGGTAACGAAAGGCTCATTTCGTTACTCGATCACCGAGAGAGCAAGAATTGACACAGCTGGGTGTGTCAATCATCGAACCCGCGTCCCCATCGCTCGTGATGCGCGAACCCAACGCTGAGCTGCTGGGCCGGCCTCAGCCACGGCTTCGCCGGCTCGACGATCTCCGCCTCGACCTCGACCCCCGGCGGCACAACATCATCGCCCTCAACACGATCGTCCTCACGCTCGACCGTTGCATCGCCCGGAAAAGGCTCCTGAAACGCACGGAGAGCCTCGAACTCCCCCTCGCTGGTGCGCGGCCCCGGAGACACCGGCAAAGACAACGCCTCACGAGATGCAGCGATCCGCGCCAACAGGTCGTTCGCAGTCGCGGCGAAGTCGATCGGCCGGCCAGACACATCAAAATGACCCGTCACGACCTGCGGCGCATCCAAACCATCCAGTCGGGCGCGCCGTTCCAGCAGCTTCACCAGCGCTTCGCAAGCACGGACATCAGCGCGCTGCACCTTCGGCCACAACGCCGACACCGCCCCGTTCAGCTGCTCCCGCTGCGTAGCGCGGTACTCGTCGACGCTGCCGGCAGGGATCTTCGCCAACGCCGCCCGGAACAGCCTGTGCGCCTGCGACTTACTCACACCCAGCTGCTCCCCCACCTGCTGGAACGTCAGCCCGGAGGCGACGAGCTGCACCACCAGATCGTCACGCCGCGCGCGTTCCAGCTGCTTCTGCGCGCGATGGCCCGACCCATTGGGTCCCCTGTTTTGTCCCGTTTCGGTCATGTGCGGAGTGTGGCGTTGGGGGGTGTTGGTTGTCGTGTGACGATCCGGGGGTGGTGTCGTTGGAGATGATGGGGCAGATGGCCGCGATGATCGACCGGATGGTGCGGATTCGCCAGCGTGCTGAGCGTGGGACGGTTCTGCAGCCCTGGGGTCTTTCGCCGCAGAATGCAGACGAAGGTTCGAGTCTGTTTCTGGATGACGATGGATTTGCTCCAACTGGTGATCATCGGTTTGTGCAGTCGTTGACGTTGTGGCCGGTGATGGCGGCGACGGACACTGTGTGGTCGGCATCTGACGAGATGTTGAAGATTCATGCTGCGATGTCGAAGGGCGAGAAGCCGAATTTGCACATTCCGTCGGTGGTTTCGTTGCTGCGGAGCGGGATGGAGTCTGCGGGTCGGACAGTGTGGGCGTTGTCGAGTGAGGACCGCGAGGAGCGGCGCAGGCGTGCGCTGCGTCTGCATATTCAAGAGCAGGAGAAGTATCAGGCGGCCTTCACGAAGCGTGAGATCACGGAGATGCGTGCAGGCAAGATTCCGAACATGCCTGTGGAGAAGATTGATCTTTTCGAGGAGGGTCACAATGAAGCTTTGGCTGATCTTGCTCGCCTAAAGGCTGCCTATCCGAATCTGCCGGGTGCGCCTGGTTTTAAGCCGATGGCGGAGGAGGCCGGTAAGTGGCTGAACACGCATGTTCCGCAGCACGACTATGGTGAGTTGGCTGTCGGGTTCAATGAGTTCGCGTTCGGCCGCTTCTATTCAGCGAGTTCTGCTCTAGCGCATGGCCTTACGTGGGTTAACAAGTTTCTCGTTGGTCCGGACCTTTTTGTCCTGCTCTCCGACGGCCTCGCCGCCGCGGTCAATATGACCGAATGCGCCATTGCGCTGTATGAGGCTCAGGCGCAACGTCCGTCCGGTAAATCCGATCGGGTTCGCTACTATCCCGAGCGGTTGGAGCCGACTGTCCGCGAGTGGGCAACGCTCTACGCCTGAGCGCTTCAGACGGTGCATTGTCGTCCGGTTGACGGACACGTCTCGGTTTGTCCGTTGTGAGGTTGTTGTGACTGGTGTGATGTTCGGATGCGTCGTCTGAGTGCCTTACTTCTCCTGAGTGGTCTTGCGGCCGTGGCGTTCCTCGCCGGCTGCAGCTCTCCCCCGGACACGATGCCGAACGTCGTTGGGATGAAGCTCGACAAGGCAAAAGAAGCACTGGACGGGTTGAACGTCGAGACAACGGACGCGTCGGGTCAGGATCGGTCGGTGTGGGAGCCGGCGAACTGGACGGTCGAGTACCAGAACATCGAACCCGGCTTCCAGCTCACCGGTACCGAGACGATCGAGCTGAAGATCAACAAGCAGGAAACCAGAAGCAGTGGTGGTTCAGTGTCGGCTGCCGGCTCTCGTTACCCTGCGCCGGTGGTGTTGGGGACGCTGACGTTCGCGGAGTCGAAGAACCCCGGCATCACGTTCGATGCTCATGATGTCGGCCAGCACATCGTCGATGGTGTCGATCATGAGCGAGCTGTCTGGGACCGCGGGAACTGGCAGATCGCTGCGTACTGCGATGACGTCGTTGATGGGACGTTGAAGGTCGGTGTTATCAAGGTCGACGAGTTCGCGGCGATCTCGCAGGCGGGACAGGGCACGATCATCGCAGAGAACGGCTTGAAGGGCGCTCTTAGCTGTCCGTGACGATCCCGGATCGCATCGTCGCAGGAGGTTAGATGTACGACCGGATGGTCTATGACACGTCGCGGAACGCGGAGTTCATGAAAGCTGGTGTCGCGGCTTGGTGGAGCGTTGAGCTTGACGAGGCGTTACGGCTGGCTGTGTCTAGGGGTTGGCCCTGGCGGGGTCGCCGGCTGCACTTCACCGCCGGGTGGAAGAAAGCGTTCCCGGATGAATACGCGACGTGGGTACTTAACCGCGGCACTTTCGACGGTGAGCCGTGGGTGAGTAGCCCGGTTCACGTCGATGGAACGAGGCGACCTTGTTTTCTGCAGACCGCTGATGTTCGGGGTATCAGTTGGAGTGTCGATCGTGACGATGTGTTCGATGACTTCGCGGGCCGCGGTGGACTTGTCGAGATAGCTGCTGCTGCACGAGGCTTACAGCTGGGCTTGCTGTCGGTACCGGAGCCGTTCCCGT
>JAJFUQ010000148.1 GCA_021372355.1 Nocardiaceae bacterium
ATGCACTCGGAATCCATGCGGACGTCATTTCGCCGCCATGTGCGCGAAGAGGTCTTGCGGGCGGCGCGAAAGCTGACGATCGAGAAGGGGTGGGACCGCGTCCGGATGAGCGAGGTCGCGGAGCTCGTCGGCGTGTCCCGCCCGACGCTGTACAAGGAATTCACCGATAAACAAGGGCTCGGCGACGCGTTGGTCGTCGCCGAGGGCAAACGGTTCCTCGAGGGCATACACGCAGTACTGGCCGAGCACACCGGTGACGTGGGTGCTGGGATCACGGCAGCTGTGGAGTTCACGTTGAAGGAGGCTGAGGCCAGTCCGCTGCTCAAGGCCGTGTTGACGTCGAATCAATCGACCAGCGGGCGCGAAGAGGCAACCGGCGTGCTCCCGCTGCTGTCGACCTCGGCGTCGCTACTGGAGCTGTCGTCGGCGGTGCTGGTGACGTGGTTCGGCGAACACTTCACCGATCTCGATTCAGACGATGTCGAGGAGGTCGCCGATGTGTTGGTCCGGCTCACCGTCAGCCATCTGGTGCTACCAGCGGCCGATGTCGGCACCACCGGCCGCAGGATCTCCCGTGCCGCGCTCAGGTACCTCGGAGTGCACTAGCTCGCAGCCTGGACTGACCGCTAACCCAGTCGGGCGTCGATAAACAACGCCACCTCAAGGGGCTGTCCGTCGTGCCTCGGCCGCACCGCTTTGCTCGACTTATGGGGCTCGCGAGTTCACAACATGAGACGCTGCAGACACACGTCCTGGATGCGGCGGGCTGCGGCGGAGTCGAAGTGTGACGCGACGTAGTCGCTGTCGAGCAGAGCCACGGCGCGCGCAAAGAAGACGCGTTCGCCCATGCCGAAGTTCTCGAAGATGTCGGAGGCAGATCCACCGCCGTAGGGTTCCCACGGCGAATGAAGTCGATCATGCTGCGCTCGAACGCATCCGTCGCGCAATGTGCTCCTGCGCCAAAAGTCAGACTGGCCGATGACCCGACGCGGGTGGCACGTTCGCCGAGGGAACTGCTGGGCTTGTGCAAATCCACTCCTCAGTTCCGGTCTGAGTCGGCTCCGGCGCGAATCGGCGCAGCGGCGCGAAGTCGGTCATTAGTGAATGGCTAGTCTGCGCACCCGCCCGCGCCGCCGAGCGCCGTGAGCCTTTCTCGGCGGTTCCCGATGTTCGTCAGCGCTGTTGGTAGCGGCGGTGGGTCTCAGTAGTTTACACACAGGCCAAATATGTCGCTATATTGACATTTCTGGATTCTTTGTAAACACTTTAGCGATTGATCGAACTCGAAGTACTCAGGAGACGTCATGTCGAGCCTTCTCTCTGTGGCGGGCCGTGTCAGAGAGCCCTTGCCCTTGGTAGCGCCGACCGCCGGACCGCTGGTTGCGGACGGCAGGTGTCGTGAACGGAGTTGCGAGTGGCTCGCGGCCGAAGTCGCCCCCACCCCGTCTGCAAGCGGATTGAATCCGGTTCCTCTGAGCCAGCTCCGCTGGCGCTCCCACGTTGACGGATCGTCGCTCGAACTGCGCCGCCGATGACGAAAGATCGCGCCCGCTACCTCGAGCAGACCGAGTTCCTGGATTGGGGCCACGGTGCCGTCAGGGAGTTCGTGACATCGGCGACCGGGGGAGCCACCGACGACATCGAGAAGGCCGTCGGCATCTTCGCCGCCGTCCGCGACGCCATCTGGTACGACCCCTATACCGTGACCGATGATCCGATGGACTACCGCGCCAGCACGGTTGCCGCCTCCGAGCGCGCGTACTGCGTCCCGAAGGCCGTGCTGCTGACAGCGGCATGCCGTGCGGGTTGTATCCCAGCACGACTCGGTTTCGCTGACGTACGCAACCACCTGCAAACCGACACCTTGCGGAAGCGCATGGGCGGCGCCGATGTCTTCGTGTACCACGGATACAGCCTCATGCTCCTCGACGGCCGATGGGTGAAGGCCACCCCGGCGTTCAATCGCGAGCTGTGCGCCCGGTTCGGCGTTGCTCCAATCGAATTCGACGGTCGCAACGACGCACTCCTACATGGCTTCACCGGCGACGGCGCTCAGCACATGGAGTACCTCCACGATCGTGGCACGTTCGACGATCTGCCCCTGGAGGAGATCCTCACAGGCCTGCGGACCCATTACGGGACGTTCATCGACCAGCCGGACCGACGCCCGGATCTCTTCGCCTGAAAGGCAGAACCAGAATGCAGAGCACGATGCAGAACGTGGCACTCACGATCCCGTCGATCGTGCGCCACGCCGCGGCCGTCCACGGCGACAGCGAAGTGATGACCTTCGACGGGACGGGCTTCCGTCGGACCTCGTATCGGACACTGAGCAGACGGATAGGACGACTCGCCAACGCGTTGCGCGGTTTGGGGATCACGGCGGACCAAAGGGTTGCCACGTTTCAGTGGAGCAATCAGGACCACGTGGAAGCATACTGCGCGGTGCCATCGATGGGCGCTGTACTGCACACGCTCAATATCCGGCTGACTCCCGAACAGCTCGCGTACATCGCGAACGATGCCGCGGACCAGATCGTCATCGTCGACACGTCGGTGGCGTCGCTACTGGCACCGGCACTGCCGGCGATGGAGTCGGTGCACACCGTGATCGCGGTAGGCGACGGAGACCTCGATCCGCTGCTCCAAACAGGAAAGACCGTGCTTCGCTACGACGAGTTGCTCGCCGAGCAGGACGAGTCGTTCGACTGGCCGGAACTCGACGAGCTGTCCGCGGCGGCGATGTGCTACACCAGCGGCACGACCGGCAATCCGAAGGGCGTGGTTTACAGTCACCGCTCGACGTACCTGCACTCCCTGACCGCCTGCACGTCCAATGCACTGTCGATCGGTGAAGCCGACCGAATCCTGGCGATCGTGCCGATGTTTCACGCCAACGCCTGGGGTTTGATCTACGCGGCCCTCATGTCCGGTGCGGATCTGGTGCTGCCTGACCGTCATCTTCAAGCGGGGTCGCTCGTGTCGGTCATCGAGGACAGTAGGCCGACGATCGCCGGTGCCGTCCCGACGATCTGGAATGACGTCGCGCGCCTGCTCGACGCCGACCCCACGCGGGACATCTCGTCACTGCGGCTCGTCGCCTGCGGAGGGTCGGCAGTCCCGCTGTCTCTCATCAAGACCTTCGACAGCCAGCACCGTGTGCCGATCGTCCAGGCGTGGGGGATGACGGAGACGTCGCCGCTCGCGACGGTCGCCCATCCGGCGTTCGGTGCCGACGAGGACCGGGCATGGGAGATACGCGCCACTCAGGGTCGACCGGTATGCGGCGTCGAGATCCGGTTGCGCGACGACCTTGGGGAGGTTGTGCCCTGGGACGGTCGATCCGTCGGCGAGATAGAGGTCCGCGGCCCGTGGATCACCGGGTCGTACTTCGGCGAGGCGGACGCCGACAAGTTCGACGGCGGGTGGCTGCGGACGGGCGACGTCGGGCGCGTCGACCCGTATGGTTACCTGACGTTGACGGATCGGTCGAAGGACGTCATCAAATCGGGCGGGGAATGGATCTCTTCGGTCGAGCTGGAGAACGCGCTCATCGGCCACGCCGCCGTCTACGAGGCAGCCGTCGTCGGCGTTCCCGACGAGAAGTGGCAGGAGCGACCGCTCGCGTTAATCGTCGTGCACGACGGGACACGGACCGACATCGACGAGCTGCGCGAATTCCTCACCGGCAAGGTCGCCAAATGGTGGATCCCGGAGCGATGGACTTTCGTCGCCGAGATACCGCGTACCAGTGTCGGAAAATACGACAAGAAGGTCATCCGTGTGAAGCACGCCGAGGGCGACTACGAAGTCGTCCAGTCCGTCTGACAACCGAACTTCACGCCCGAACATCTGAAAGGACGTCATGGCCACCTCTCATTCACCGTGGATGGATCCGGAACTCCACGAGCTGCGCGACCTCGCCGCGAAGTTCTTCAATAGCGAGATAGCCCCCCACGCAGAGCGATTCGCCGAGCAGCACCACGTTGACCGCGACTTGTGGAACCGGGCCGGCGATCTTGGCCTCCTCTGCATGTCGATACCGGTCGAGTACGGCGGGGGAGGCGGCACCTTTGCGCACGAGGCAGTCGTGCTCGAAGAACAGGCGCGCGTGGGCGACAGCTCATGGGGCGCGGGCCTGCATAGCGGCATCGTCGCTCACTACATCCTCCATTACGCCACAGAGGAACTGCGTCGAGAGTGGCTGCCCAAGATGGCATCCGGTGAGCTCGTCGGCGCGATAGCCATGACTGAGCCGGGTACGGGCTCCGATCTGCAGAGTGTGAAGACGAAGGCCGTGCTGGATGGTGACGAGTACGTGATCACCGGGTCGAAGACCTTCATCACCAACGGACAACAGGCCGACCTCATCGTCGTCGTCGCCAAGACGGACTCGACCAAGGGCGCTGCCGGCATCTCCCTGCTCATGGTCGAAGCCGATCGCCCTGGCTTTCGGCGCGGCCAGGTCTTGAACAAGATCGGACAGCGCGGACAGGACACCTCCGAGCTGTTCTTCGACGACGTCCGAGTTCCACGTACCCATCTGCTCGGCGAATCCGAGGGCCAGGGCTTCGTTCAGTTGATGACACAACTTCCTCAGGAACGCCTCATCGTGGCAGTGGGTGCCGTCACGTCGATGGAACTGGCAGTGGAGCTGACGCTGAAATACACCCGCGAGCGCGAGGCGTTCGGCCGACCGGTTTTCGGTTTCCAGAACACGAAGTTCACTCTCGCCGAGGCGGCCACGGAATCGCGAGTCGCCCGAGTGTTCCTCGACCACTGCATCGAGCTGCACCTCGCCGGGCAACTCGACGTGCCAACCGTGGCCATGGCGAAATGGTGGACGACAGAGCGAGCGATGAAAGTTCTCGACGACTGCATGCAGCTGCACGGAGGTTACGGCTACATGACGGAATACCCCATCTCCCGATTGTGGGTCGATCAGCGCGTGCAGAAGATCTACGCCGGTACCAACGAGGTGATGAAGGAGATCATCTCGCGGTCGCTCTGAGGCCGCGCGTTGCGGTCCGACGAGACGAGGAGACGTTGATGGCAGCCACACTGATCGAGTACCGACACGAATTCGCTGGACACTGCGGGTCGGGTGCCTTGAGGGATCTGACGGAGTGGGCGGGGATCCGGTTCGATGATCGGCCACCGGACGAGGGGCTCGTCTTCGCGCTCGGCGGGGCGCTCGGCTTCTCGTACATGCGGTCGTCGACGTTGCCATCGCCCATCTACCTCGTCGGGAGAAGCACCGACCTCGAGGACGAATACCTCAGGCGGATCGGTGCCCGTTTCGAAGCCCGCGCGACCGATGACGCCGACCTCGGCTGGAAGTGGGTGACCGAGCAACTCGACGCGGGCACACCGGTCATGGTGTGGGCCGACATCGCCGAATTGCCCTACCTTCGGGCGCGACTGAGCATGAGTCGTCATGACGTGGTGATCGTCGGTTACGACGACGTGCGTGAAGTGGCGTACGTCGTGGACAACGATCGAGATGAAGTCCAGGCCGTGCCGTACCGAAACCTACGCCGCGCGCGGGCGTCGACGGGATTTCCGATTGCCACTAAGCACACGACGTACATCGTGGAGTGGCCGACGTCAGTGCCCGACCTCCGACTGGCCTGTGGGTCGGCGTTTCTCCGCAGCGCAGACGTAATGGATGGCGCGCGTCCGGGTCCGCCGATCGCAGACATGCACTCGTGTGAAGTGGAGGCCACGGGGCTCGCGGGAGTAGCGGCTTTCGCTGCGGACATGAAGGAGTGGCCACTCCTATTCGACGACGACGCCCTGGAGACGACGCTGTTCGCTCTGAGCGCCTTCATCCAGAAGGCCGGCACGGGCGGGGGCCTGTTTCGGACATTGCAGGCGCAGGGGTGTCGGACGATAGCCGAGTCATTCGACTACGAACCCGCACGCCGCGTGGAGCAGGCGGCGATGACCGTGTCGCGGCTGTGGACGGCTGTGGCGGGTATCGCATACGACCCGCAGACGGCGCCGCGCCGCAAAGCTGCTGACGCGGCGACGCTCGCCGCCCAACTGCCCGCCGCCGAACGGCTACTCGCCGAAGCACTTCGCGAGGCGGGAGAGGGCTTAGCCCGGGCTTAGAGCGCTGGAACGGCAGCGTTAAGGACAGTTCGACTGGTGGATCGTGGTTTGGTTACGTGGGTCAAACCCTCGATCCGACGGGGGATCACCACGGCGGCGTGCTTTTTGACCCGCCGGAGGTGAATCGCTGGGCTCAGTGGGGGCGAAGACCCGGCCGAATCCAGTGATAGCGTCGTGTGCGACGTGCAGGCGAGATGCGCGTGGTGTGTCGCGTCCGACTCGGTCGAGTCCGTCGGCGGCGATTCTCCCGGGTTTGATCATCCCGTCGTTTCCACGCCCCTGGACGGGATTCCGGTGCCGCCGGATCGAGCGTTCGACCACTGACCGTAGTAGATTCTCCTGAACTTGGGTCGACCATTCCGTCGTGGCGATCACTTCGGGGCTTGTCTTCTCCGGAAGGTGCATGCGAAGCGCGCAATGCGAATCTAAGCAGTGTTAGAAACCGAAGAGTGCGCAGTGAAGTTCGCCGCGATACTCGGAGCTCAGAGGTCAGACGCCGCCGCGGTCTTGATGACAGCTTCGCCGGCCGACCTGGTCGCGGCCTTCGATCACTTGATCATGCAGGAAAGTCGCAACGTTCCGCGCGCGTATCCGATCGGGCCCACGTATGGGACCGACTACCTGCCGCTGGAACCAGTGGATTCACTGCGCTCGGGAAAGGCGCACGCAGTGCCCCTCATCGTCGGTAACAATGCAGAAGAGGGCAAGCTGTTCACTCGGTTCCTGAAACTCCTACCAATCAACGAGCCTATGATCGAACTGCTCCTATCGACCGTCGAATCCGCTGACCGCGAGCGACTTACGGCAGCGTACCCGTCCTATTCAAAAGCCGCTGCGTGTATCGAATTGGGTGGCGACTTCACGTTCGCATCGGCCGTATGGCAGATCGCCGATGCGCACAGCGCGCACGCTCCGGTGCACGTGTACCGCTATGACTACGCTCCGCGGATGCTGCGATGGTCCGGTCTGGGTGCCACTCACGCCACCGAGTTGCTTGCAGTTTTCGATGTCTACAGGATGAGCCTGGGTCGGCTGCTCAGCACTGCTGGCGACAAACGTTCGGCGCTGCGCATCACCGACGACGTCCAGGCGCGGTGGTGCGCCTTCGCCCGTACAGGTGAGCCGGGGGTGGGTTGGCCCGATTACTACAGCGCCAACCGGCCGCTGATGGTGTTCGACAGGACATCGCGGGTCGAGTACGACCCGTACGCGGTTCGCCGGCAGGCTTGGGAGAGGTTCACGCTGAGTCGCGGATGACCTCCAGCCATTCAGTCAGCGGCTGTGGGGCATTGGTGAGGTGTTCCTGGGGGACGTCGATCAGTATCGCTGCTAGCGGGGCAACGCAATGTTGTGGGCCACGACGGCCCCGCTTGAGACCTTTGGGTCGTCAGATATCGGTGGAGTGCCCGGACCAGTACCGGTCACGGAGTTGTTGCTTGTACAGTTTGCCCGTAGGTAGTCTCGGAAGCTCCCGCTCGAAATCGATTGTGCGGGGGCACTTGTAATGTGCGAGGCGCTGCCTGCAATAGGCGATGAGTTCGCTTTCGGTCTCTGCGTCGGCGGCACAGGCGTCCGCAAGTTGGACAACGGCTTTCACCTCTTCCCCCATCTCTTCATGGGGAACACCGATCACTGCGACGTCGAGCACCTTGGGGTGCATGGTGAGAACATCTTCGGCTTCCTGCGGATAGACGTTCACGCCGCCGGAAATGATCATGAACGCCTTGCGGTCCGTGAGGAAGAGCCAGCCGTCCTCGTCGAGGTAACCGACGTCGCCCAATGTGGTCCAGCCGTGTCCTCCCGGATCCTGCGCCCCTCGCGTCTTCTCCGGGTCGTTGTGATACTTGTAGGCGGGTCCTGCGCCGAAATAGATCAGCCCGACTTCGCCGGGTGGCTGCTCACGGCCGTCCTCGTCGAGAATATGCACCTCACCAACCACCGGTCGCCCGACGTTGCCGGGCCGGTCGACCCATTCCTGCGGTCTGCAAAGGCAGAAGCCGTTGAGCTCTGTGCCGGCGTAGTACTCCCACAGAATCGGTCCCCACCACTCCATCATTGCTGTCTTAAGGCCAGCCGGGCACGGTGCCGCAGCATGGACGGCCAAGCGCAACGACGAGATGTCGCAACGCGTTCGGTCGGCCTCTGGCAGTTTCAGCATCCGGCTGAACATCGTGGGCACGAATTGAGCACACGTGACCTTGTACCGCTCGATTGCCCGCAGCGCACCGAGCGGGTCGAACTTCTCCATCATCACGACGGTGCCTCCTAGAGCCGTCACTCCTACGCAGAAGCCCAGTGGCGCTGCGTGGTAGATGGGAGCCGGCGAGAGGTAGACGCTGTCCGCGGTGAAGCCGAATATGTTGCCTAAGAGGGCACTGATCATCTGGCCGTCCTGGATCGATCCGCCGCTGAGCGGCCGCTCGATACCCTTCGGACGTCCTGTGGTGCCAGAGCTGTAGAGCATGAACTCCCCGGCTGGTTGGTCCTCGAGCGGGAGGGTCGGTTGTGAGGCCAATGCTTTCTCGTAGTCAGCAGTCGCGCCTGCGTCTCCATCTGTGACCAGTGTCAGTTCCACATCGGGTGCGGCTCCGAGTGCCTCCTGCAGTACGTCGGCTGTGGCCGGTGAGGCGACGACTGACCTCGCTCCACAGTCCGACAAGATGTATGCGACTTCCCCGGCGCTCAGGTAGGAGTTGACCGTGGTCACGTAGAGCCCGGATCGAAGTGCGGCCCAAACGACTTCCAGGTACCGCGGGTGGTTCTCCATGAACACGGCGACGTGATCGCCAGCGACTAAACCGATTTCGCGCCACAGCCGGGCCAACTGGTTGGAACGGTCGTCGAGTTCGCGGTGGGTGACCACCTGCCCGGTCGAGGCCATGATGATGGCTGGCTTGTCGGGCGTGGCCGCCGCCGTCACTCCTGGAAACATCCATTCCTCCACTCAGGTCTTGGAGATGACCACGCCGAAGTGTCGGCGCGCCCTATTCACGTTGCACTGCTGCAGGAGCGCAGCTTTCCAAACACCTGCCGTCGTAGGTGACACAGGCGCGGCCTCGGTGCCCGGACTTCCTCGACGGTCAGTCACGCTTCTCGCCGATCAGAACGTAGATCATGGTCGCGAGTTCGTCGCTGCGGTTACGCCAACCCTGCCGGGCTCCCTGCTGCACCACCACCGTGCCGGGAGTGATGCGTTCCTGGGCGACATCGTCGCGCTCCAACCACAGTCGCCCTCGCCGCAGATGCCGTAGTTCACGGTATCCGTCGTGTGCATGTCCGAGGTACCGGGCTCGAACAGGTGGGAAAGGCGCGGCGGCAGCCGCTCCATCTTTGCGGCGGCCTGAATTTTTTTGGGTGTAGTACCCCCGCCCGCATCGATGGCTGGCGGTGAGTTGAGCGCGAAATGCGCAGCCAACAGTCGGGTTCCGTGTCCCGAGGCATCGGGGAAGTAGGGGAACAGCTGGGCGTTCTCCGCCGGATCGTTGCCGACACTGGCGCCCTCGTCACCTGTGCCCCACAGGTTGACGCGGCCGGTGATCACACGCCGGATATCTGTGCCCACGAGCAGTTCCCTCCTCAGTGTCAGTTGATCTCGAATCCGCAATATCCGTCGGCTCTGATCTCTGCCCATTTCTGCACGTACATATGCAAGCCCCCGGGGTAATTGAGCAATCGTCGCTTCTTTCCCCGCACATTCGTTCCCAAGTACCAGGATTTCGCGCGGGGGAACACCGTCATGTTGGCGATCTCGTCGGTGTGCTCGCGCCATTCTCGGTCGGCCTCGGCCGTGGCCTCGAGTCGCGTATAAGCCGCCCTTGTTCGTGAAATCGATCATGTCCACGATTTGTTCGCCATGGAGTTCGGCTGCGTTCGGGCTGTTGGCGAATCCTGCCGGGCTGAGCGGCCCGTAGACGAATAACATGTTCGAGAACCCGTGCACGGCCGAGCCAAGGTAAGAGTTCACCTCGCCACTCCACCGCTCGGCCAATGTCTGGCCGCCACTGCCCCGGATGTCGATCTGCGTGAGCCCGCCAGTCACCATGTCGAAACCCGTCGCCTCCAGACCGGGAATGTCCGGCCGCACGCGCGTTTGGCACCGATGCCGGTGCACAGCACCAGGAACCGGGAGTGGCCGATGTGTCCGGTACGGGTACGAACCACCCATCGGCGGACCCGCTCGTCGAAATGCGCACCCGCCACGGGGGTATTGAAGCGGATGTCGCCCCGAAGCCCGAGTTTGGCGTCTACGTGATCGAAGTAGGCCCGCACCTGCTCGTAGCCGGGGTAGTCGGGCTCGTCGTCGTCGAATCCCCGCCAGAGCTGCGCAGCCGAAAAATGGCAGATCGCACCCTGAGAGTCCACCCGAGCTCAGGGGTAGCAATTCCAGGACCAGACCCCACCGAGGTCGGGAGCTGCCTCGTAAACCTTCACCGACAGTCCCTGCGCGCGGAGGCGGTGGGGTTGGCAGAGAGCCCCGCAAACCCGAGCCAACAAACGAGCACATCGACTTCACCCACCTCCGGCGCGTCGTGCGTCCTCGGTGGGGATGCGGCCTTGATTGATGTCATTCGACGCCTATCAGCATTGTTAACCGTCGATCACTGCACATGGAAACGATAGACTAACGAATGCGACCGGAAAAGGCCTCAACAACCTTCTGTTCGAGATTCTTCGAGAGACCCGTCAAGTCACTCGAGCAAAGAAGGAACAGACGCGGTGACCGCTGCCCACAATATCGACTGCCCGCCGTGCTGACCGAATGACTCACCACCTGCCACCCCGACGCCCTGCGCGAACTGTTGGCCGCGTTCAGCCACACCCTGATGGGCGTCGAGGCCGACGCCCTGTGCGGCGCCGGATACGGCGAGCGCAGCACCGAGCGCGCCAACTCCCGCAACGGCTACCCGCACCGCGACTTCCACACCCGGACAGGAACATTGGATATCGCGATCCCCAAGGTGCGGCAAGGTTCCTACTTCCCGGGCTGGCTGCTGGAGCGCCGCAAACGCGCTGAGCGGGCGCTGACGACCTATTACCTGCTCGGGGTCTCCGCCTGGCGGATGGACAAGCTCGTCGTAACGTCGGGCATCACGTCGCTGTCGAAGTATCAGGTCATTGTGATGGCCAAGGAACTCGACGCCGCGGTCGAGGCGTCTCGCCCCCGACCACAGGACGCCGGCTCGTACACGTTCGTGGCCGCCGACGCCCTGGCGCTCAAGGTCCGCGAGGGCGCCCTCACCCCGAAGTCGTCCTGGTCGTGGGTACGCACCCTGCTGCACTCGGTGTTCGGTCACCTCGACACTGAATCCGTTTTCCGCGCAATATGATCGGATCGTCAACGCCCTGTCCGACAAGCTTCCGAAGGTGGCCGACCACCTGGAGGCCGCGCCCGAACCTGCTCGCATTCACCGCGTTCGCCAACAGATCTGGTCGACCAACCCCAGGAGCGGCTAAACAAGCAGATCCGGCGGCGCACCGACGTCGTCGGCATCTTCTTCGACCGCGACGCCCTGATCCGAGTCGTCGGGGCCGTGCTGGCCGAACAACACGACAAATGGGTAGAGTCCTGGCGCTACCTCGGCCTCGACGTCCTGAGCAAATCACGCACCGTTAACGACACCAACGACACGCCGCCGACGCCGTCAACGGCGGCCTGCCACTGCACATCGCCGCTGCTGTGCTGGGGCACCTCAACCTCGACTCCACCCGCGGCTACACCGCTGTGCTCCCCGGGCACCTCATCACCGCCCACGACGCGTTCATCGAACGGCGCCGACATTGCGCCCGATCGGCGAGGACCGGGTCGCCGAGGACGACGAATGATCGGAGTTCGAGAGACACTTCCTGCTGCGACCGGGTGGCCCTCGGTGGGTGCCGCCCCTACGGCACGCCCTGCGTTTACGAACAAGCCAGCACCCGATACTGTGATCGACCGGGTTTCGATGCCGTCGACCAGTTGATCGCGAACCGGTGACCGCTGTACCCATGACAGCATCACCGTCCGCACCGTCGTCTCATGGAGAGCACCTCTACAGTCGAGTTGGGTCGACCTCGTACCTGGTGAGTGCATGAGCGTGAAAATCGTTCAGGCAGTCATTCTTTCGGCCATCCGCGGGCAAGTGCAGATGCCTCCGATAATGGTTGGCTGAAACCACGAAGTCGGCCTGTGCAGGAACGAGTGAGCGCCCTCTCCGATTCCCGGTCGCACTGCGGTGCGCCGAGGACGCTGGGGGACGTCGAATACATCACCGCCGACTGGCACACCAGTAGCGCGATGGGAGGCCCGGACGCGTCCCACCCGCCGGAACAGACGCCCATAAATTCCCGACTGTGATCGGCCAGTCGGCCGAAGGCTGATGCGCGAGGTCGGCCCACGCGGAGCGCAGCGGGGAAAGTGAATCTCGGACACGGTTTTAAGGTGCGTACTCTCGTCCCAGCAGCTTGCGAGCGACTACTAGCTTGGCGACCTGGGCGGTTCCGTCGGCAATCTCCAAGGCCAACACATCGCGTAGTCGCTGTCCCTGCGGACTGTCGCTGCCCCATCCGGCATGGCCAAAGGTCAGCAGCGCCTGGTGCACCGCCTCGCCCGCAGTCTTCGGTGCGAACCATTTGGCCATGTTCGCGACCACCGTGTGATCCAAGCCCTGATCTTTTCGCCATAGCGCCTCGTAGCACAAGTGCCGTGCCGCGGCAAGCTTGGTGGCTTGCTCTACCAAGGGGAACGCTACGCCCTGGTTTCGACCTATGTGTTCGCCGAAAGCCTGCCGGGTTCGGGCGTACTCCATTGCATCGTCGAGCGCCGCCTGAGCGATGCCGACACACATCAAACCGATCACCGCCCGCGAATAGTCGAAGCCTTGCATCACTGAGACGAAGCCCGCTCCCTCATCACCGATGAGCTCGCTGGGACCTACCGGTAAACCGTCGAAATGGAGCGACGCCCGACCTATGCCTCGACCGCCGTGGTCGTCGAGCGCGGTTCGCGCGATTCGGTCGTCATTTAGGTTGACGTAGAAGGCACTAACGCCGCGAGCCCCTGGCCCGCCCGTACGCGCGAACACGATACCGGTGTCGGCGACCATTCCTAACGAGATCGAAGTCTTCTCTCCCGTTAGGCTCCAACCCGATCCATCCCGCCGCGCACGCAGCGACAAGTTGGCTGCATCGGAGCCGTGGTCGGGCTCAGTAAGCACCAGCGCCGACACCGTAGAACCGTTGGCAATCGGGGGTAGCCACCGCGCGAGTTGCTCCTCGCCCGCGTTGGCGAGCAGAATGTCGGCATTGAGGCTAGCGATCAGCAGGACGTAACACGCGTTGATATCCGCCCGCGAGATCTCCTCCGCTGCGATACCGGTGGTGACGGCATCAGCGCCCTGACCGCCGAATCGCTCGGGAATGCGCAGTCCGGTAAGTCCCATCCCCGCCATCTGGAGAACCGTTTCCGGGCGCATCCGCGCGGCTCGGTCATCGGCCTGATAGTGCGGGGCGAGCACCCGCTGGGCGAAAGAAGCGAGTTCACGCCGGAAGGCTTCTTGATCGTCATCGAGGGCGTAGTGCATGTGCGTCTCTCCCAGGAGTGTTCGGATCCTGCTTGGCGGCACAGGCCGACCGTGGCGCTATTGTGAAGAGCGGCAACGCATTGCGGTTCTCGAATATCGGGCCGATGGCCTCTCGGTAGGCGAGTCCTATGCAGCGACCCCGCCGAGCCCGGTGGCCTCGGGACGAACTGTATGCTATCAATCGTTCACGAATCGGCCGTATCAGTCGGCCATCGTGAGGCCGCCGCTGACGCTGAGCACCTGTCCTGTAACGAAATCGGCGGCGCTGGATGCGAAGAACAAGACCGCGTTAGCGATTTCATCTGGGGTAGCAATACGTCCGAATGGCGTCGCGCGTATCAGGCCACTGCGGATTCTCTCAGGCAACGAGTTGAACAGCGGCGTGTCCGTCGGCCCGGGGCAGACGCAGTTGACATTGATCTCATGTCGCGCCATCTCTCGAGCCAGCGATTTTGTGAAGGCGATTACTCCGCCCTTGGTACCCGCATAGACCGTTTCGCCCAGACTGCCAACTCGCCCTGCGTCGCTTGCGATGTTGACGATCTTCGTCCGCGCTCCCGCCGCGAGTAGGGGTTCCAAGAAGGCTCGCGTGAGACGCACGGGACCAAGGAAGTTGACTTCGACCAGCATCTGCCAGAGAGCGTCGTCGTTGGACATGAAGGGTTCGACAACGTCAAAGCCGGCCGCGTTGACGATAACCTGTGGAAGACCCAGAGTGGAAACAACCTCGTCGCGCAGAGCTGTGATCTCGGCAGGATGGGCCAAGTCGACGATGAAGGCTGTAGCACCGCTCGCCTCCGCAATCGCGGTCGCCCCAGACGCATCGCGGTCGACCACAGCTACGCGCGCACCGGCCTCCGCCAACTTGATTGCGACCGATCGCCCGATCCCAGACGCAGCGCCCGTGACGACGGCGACGCTGTCATCGAATCGCACGGGCTACCCTCTCGTGTCGATGTGCCGAGCTTGGCGATTGACTCACGTCTTCGGGGCCGTTCTCGTTAACCTGATCCGTCGCCGATGCCTACAGCGCGCGGGTGATGATCTCTTTCACAATACACTAGTTGCCGCGCGGCCCGCGGGTTCGACGTTATCACGGAAACCATTGCGCGACAGTATTTCCCATTTACTGATTGGACTAGGTGATCGTGGCAACGTTATCGGAGCACCGACGTGGCCTGCTACCGTCCGCATGCAGCGGTGCTTTCGTTCAGCACCTCTACTGGCGGCACAGCCGGGCCGGTCGAGGAGCACTGTTCGTTGTCGAGCCATCGCCGGAATCGCCCGTAGTGCTCGGTAGGGTCGCGTTCGACGAAGCGCGCCCGAGCATGGCACAGCACGGTATCGGAATCTGGCAGCAGGATCTCCGCCCGGACAACCCAATGACCTCGCTCGTCGCGTGATTCCGGCCAGGCGCGGATGCGCAGTTCACGCTCCAATGGAACCGGCCGACGGAACTTGACCTCCATTTCGGCGGTGACCGCCAACACCGCCGCGGCGATCGGTACCGCACCGCACGCCTCATCGAGCGCACCCATTACCGAGCCGCCGTGCACGACGCCCCCGGCTCCTTCGTGCTCAGGCGTGAACCACGCCGTACCTTCGACCGCGTCGCCCTCGGCGACGCGGTGCAAACGCATGCCGAATCGGCACCGGTTCATGGGTCGGCAGCCCATACAGAGGAGTTTGCCGTACTCGAGGCTGAACAGTGGCTCGTTGGCCTCGGAACGCGTCGGCGTATTCATGAGCGAAAGGTATCAAGTAAGACGTTCAGGCCGCTTGACACGCGTCGTGATGTTAGTCACGATTAACGTTCGCGGATGCACTGCAAAGCCGTCCACTCTCGCCGACAACCCGGCCCAGGAGCGCTCAGTTCCCCGACACCGACGGGAACTTCGGCGCGCGTTTCTCCTTGATCGCCATGGCCCCCTCGATGACGTCGTCGTCGAAGAAGTTGAGCATCTCGAACCCGAGAGAGGCCTCGAAGATCGGCCCGGCATTCCGAATCCAGTGATTCAGCGCGCGCTTAGTCCAGCGCAGCGCGTACTGCGGGCCGTTGGCGAGTCTCTCCGCGATCTCGAGAGCTGTCGGCAGCACTTCGTCGACCGGACGGCACAACGACACCAACCCGATCCGCTCAGCCTCCTTGCCGTCGACGAAATCGGCGGTGAGGAGGTAGTACTTCGCCTTCGCCATGCCACACAACAACGGCCAGACGATTGCTGCGTGGTCGCCGGCACCGACCCCGAGCCGCAAATGGCCATCGGTGAAGCGCGCGTGCTCTGAGGCCACGGAGATGTCGGCCATCAGAGCGGCCGCCAGACCGGCGCCGACTGCGGTGCCGTTGATCGCCGAGATGATCACCTTCTCGCAGATGACGATGTTGTAGACGATGCCGGCGGCCTCCTTCGCGATCTCCGCCATTTGCTTGAAGTCCTTGGCCTGGTCGAGAACCATGTCGAGGTCACCGCCTGCCGAGAAAGCCTTGCCGGCTCCCGTGACCACCGCGACACGGGTCGTCGGATCGTCGTCGACGGTCTTCCACACCACGCTGAGCTCGTGATGTAGGCGCTTGTTCGCGGCGTTGAGTCGCTCGGGTCGGTTGATGGTGATCAGCAGCACGCCGTCGGATGGGCGCTCGAAGAGCAGGTATTGGTAGTCGTCGTAGTTCACCGGTGTTCTTTCTGTAGATAAGGCGACTCAGCGATGCGCGCGTTCACAGGCCGATCTGCTTGGCGATGATCTCCTTCATGATCTCGGTGGTGCCGCCGCCGATGCCGAGGATGCGCGAATCGCGGTAGTGACGTTCGACTTCGGTCTCACGCAAGTAGCCCATACCGCCGTGCAACTGAACGGCGGTATCGACCGCGAGGTCGCACGCGGCGACGGCCGCATTCTTGGCCATTGACACCATGCGCACGTCGGTGTCGCCTGCCACGATGCGGTCGACTGCGGCTCGGGTGTAGGTGCGTGCCACGTCGATCGCCGTCGCCATGTCGACGACCTTGTGGCGAACGACCTGACGGGTTGACAGTGCCCTCCCGAATGTCTGGCGCTGCTTCACCCACTGCAGGGTGAGGTCGAGGCAGCGCTGCGCTGTGGCGTAGCACTGCACGGCGATGAAGGCACGCTCAACTTGAAACTGCTGCATGATCTGGATGAAGCCGCTGTTCTCGGGGCCGACGAGGTTGCCTGCGGGGACACGCACGTCGGCGTAGCCCAGTTCGGCGGTGTCCGAGCACCACCAGCCCATCTTCTTCAGCTTGCTCGACACGGTGAATCCGGGTGTGTCGCGCTCGACGACTAGGAGCGAGATTCCTTGTGCACCAGGGCCACCGGTGCGCACGGCCGTCGTCACGAAGTCGGCGCGCACCGCCGAGGTGATGAACATCTTCGCTCCGTTCACGACGTAGTGATCGCCATCACGGACGGCGGTCGTGCGGATCCCCGCGACGTCGGAACCGGTATCGGGTTCGGTCACGCCGAGGCTGCCGATCTTCTCGCCGGCGAGAGTCGGGGCGACGAACCGGCGGACCTGGTCCGGATCTCGGTGGGCGGCCATGTGCGGCAACGCGATGTTGTGTGTCAACAGGCTGGCCAACACCCCCGACGAGCCGCCTGCTTCCATCACGCCCTCGGTGAGAAGGACGAGGTCGCGCAGGTCGCCGCCCGCGCCGCCGACGTCCTCGGCGAAGCCGATACCCAGCAGGCCCGCCCGAGCCGCGCTGCGATGCAATTCGCGTGGCAATTCGCCGGCCTCCTCCCATTCGGTGACGTAGGGGGCGATCTCCCTGCGGGTGAAGGCCCGCACGAGATCGGTCAGGGCACGGCGCTCAGGTGTGTCCCACGGGCTCAGCACCGCCGTGCCCGACTGCTCGTCCAACTGGGTCATCGTGATGCTCCATCCTGCTCGACTCGGGGCGTGTCCTGCCACGGTTGTCACCCGACGTTAATTGTGACTAACATTACCGCGTCAGCATATCGGCGTCGATGCCCGCTCGGAGGAACACTTTTGGTTCACGTCCTACCCGATCAAGTCGATGACACGGCGCCCGGCTACCTCGAGAACCGTGACGGCCTGAGCGCTCAGCTCGACGCCATCGCGGAGCAGCTGGCGTTGGCCAACGCCGGTGGCGGACCGAAGTACGTTGCGCGACATCGCAAGCGGGGCAAGCTGCTCGTCCGAGAGCGCGTCGAACTCCTGCTCGATCCCGACACGGCGTTCCTCGAACTGTGCCCCTTCGCAGCGTGGGGCACCCGGTTCCCCGTCGGAGGCAGCGTGGTGGTCGGCATCGGTATCGTCGAGGGAATCGAGTCGATGATCATCGCTCACGACCCCACCGTTCGCGGAGGCGCATCGAACCCGTATACGTTTCGAAAAGTGTTCCGCGGCATGGCCATCGCGCGGGAGAACCGGCTGCCCATCATCAACATCGTCGAGTCCGGCGGTGCCGATCTGCCCACACAGGCGGAGATCTTCGTGCCCGGCGGGCAGTTGTTCCACGACCTCACCCAGCACAGCGCAGCGGGGTTGCCGACAGTCGCGTTGGTCTTCGGCAACTCGACCGCGGGCGGCGCTTACATCCCTGGTATGTGCGACTACGTCGTGATGGTGCGCAATCGCTCCAAGGTGTTCCTCGGCGGTCCGCCGCTGGTGAAGATGGCCACCGGAGAGGTCTCCGACGACGAATCGCTCGGCGGTGCCGATATGCACGCCCGTACTTCGGGGCTGGCCG
>JAJFUQ010000163.1 GCA_021372355.1 Nocardiaceae bacterium
GGTGGGGCTGCGCGTCCAGAGCCGCTATGGCGTGGCGATGACGCGTGGGGACAGCGTCTGGCGGCTGACCTACGACGTCACGTTCCGCGCCAAGCAGGCCGGGACTCGGCTCCGTGCGGCGATTCCGGATGACGGCGAGCACAGTCGCGTCTTTCGCCAAGACCTCCGTTACTCGGGGCTCAATACGGAGCGATTGCGTCCCTCACGCAGCGAAACCCGCGAACTGAGCGTGCTCACTCAGCGGAGCGGTGAGTTTCGCCTCCAGGCTCGATTCGATATCCACTTGAGCCCTCGAACCAGTCTTCGCACTTGGTCCCATCCGATCGAACTCTCGGCGAACGAACGGGCCGGGTATCTGAGGAACACGCGAACGATTCAGGCGGAAAGCCCCGTCGTGGCGCAGCTCGTCCAGGAGCTCCAAGGGGATGCGACCAACAAGGCGGCGGTAGTGGAAAAGGTGTTCAACTATTGCCACAGCCAGCTTGCCGGCAGCGACGAAGACGGCCCGTCGGATGCGGTGCGATCGCTGGTCAAGAAAGTGGCCACGCCCCTCGGACGTGCCCGGGCGATGATCGCATTGTGCCGGGCGGCGAAAGTGCCGGCGCGGCTGGTCGCCGGCTTCGTGATCGAGGAGACGCTTGAGGCCCAGCCGCACGTCTGGGTCGAAGTGCTGACCAACTCCCACTGGGAACCGTTTGATCCGGACAATGGCTACGCCCGGGAACTGCCGTTCAACTTCCTTCCGGCCCGGCACGACGGCGAATCGATCGTGAGAGCCGCGGACGTGACGGAACTGCAGACGCGGTTCGTGGTGACCTCGCTTCCTCCGTTCGACACGTCGAGCAGTCGTCAGCGTCAGGATCCCGCGGTGATCCTTGATCTCACGCGTCTACCCCTGGAAATGCACGAGGTGGTGATTCTCCTGCTGTTGATGCCCTTGGGGGCTCTGGTCACGGCCCTCTTCCGCACGCTGATTGGCATTCGGACCTTCGGCACGTTTACCCCGGTGCTGTTGGCCCTGAGTTTCGTTTACGCTGACTGGCGGACTGGTCTGGTCGTGTTTGTCGTGGTGGTCTCGCTGGGCCTGGTGACGCGATCCTACTTGGACCGGCTGAAGCTGCTCCTGGTTCCCCGGCTGAGCGTGATCCTGACGCTGGTGGTGATGTGCATCATCTTCGCCGTGTCGCTGTTGGATTACCTGGGATTGACCCCCAGCGCTCAGGCGGTCCTGTTGCCTATGGTTATCCTGACGATGACGATCGAACGGTTCTATCTGGGGGCCGAGGAAGACGGCGTTCGGTTTGCCCTCCAGGTGATGGCTGGCACGGTGGCGGTGGCGTTTTGCTGCTACCTGGTCTTGCGTTGGGAAGAAGTCGGACGGCTTCTGCTGGCCCACCCAGAGCTCCACCTGTTCACCGTGGCGATCCTCGTCCTGCTGGGCCGCTACACGGGCTACCGGCTCACGGAACTCTGGCGGTTCCGCGATTTTGGCCGTATCGAACCATCGAGGCAGTAGGGTAACAGATACGATGGCCCGCTCCAAGTGGCGATGCTGGCTCTGGCCGAGTGAACTCCGACGCTTGGGCGTCCTGGGGCTCAACCGTCGCAACGCGCACTATGTGCTCCAGCACAACCCGCGGGCCTTCTATCCTCGCGTCGACGATAAGCTGATCACCAAAGAGCTCTGCCAGGCCCGAGGGATCTGCGTCCCGCAGACCTACGCGGTCCTCGAACACAACGGCGACGTGCGCCGCTTCGAGGAATTGGTGCAGGACCGCCCGGAGTTTGTCATCAAACCGGCCAAAGGGGCGGAGGGGCGAGGCATCGTCGTCGTGGTCGCGCATCACACGGGGCAGTTCACCACGTCAGGTGGTCAGAAGCCCACAGCCGCCGATCTCCTCTATCACCTTTCAACGATCCTTTCCGGGCTGTACTCGTTGGGGGGCCAGCCCGACCGGGCGATCATCGAACAGCGAATCCTCC
>JAJFUQ010000168.1 GCA_021372355.1 Nocardiaceae bacterium
CGATCAGGTAGTGCATCGTCGAGTCGGCGACTCGGACGGTGACGGAACCACCGTCGGGAATGAGCGCGGCCACGTGCGGTCCGAGTGGGATGGCAAACCAGTGGGCCCGCACGGCATCTGTCGGCCGCCGGTCCCCCAGGTGATCGACGCCCCAAGCCGACAAAGCGTCGAGAACCGGACGAAGCGCCTGCCCGGCTTCGGTCAATTCGTACTGGGCCGTGGTCGCGCGGGGTCCGACTTTCGAGCGGGTCAGAATGCCATCGCGTTCGAGATCCTTGAGTCGAGCGGCCAGCATGTCCGTGCTGAAGCCGGGCAGATCGGCGAACAGGTCGCTGTACCGCCGAGGACCTGCACACAATTCCCGCACGACGAGAAGGCTCCACCGATCGCCCACGAGATCGAGGGCGCGGCTCACCGTGCAGTAGTGGTCATAGCTCCGACGTGACACGCAACCCACTGTAGCCAAAAGCTTGGAATTTCCAAGTGCAAACTTGGGAAATCCAAGTAAGGTAGTCAGCGTTGCCCGCTGAGGGTGCCGCGAGGAAGGAATGTCGATGCAGGTCAAGCAGTCGAGCAAGCTCGCCGGGGTGTCTTACGAGATCCGTGGACCGGTGGCCGAGCACGCGGCCCGACTCGAAGCCGAGGGACACCACGTGGTGAAACTCAACACCGGCAACCCGCTCCCCTTCGGATTCGAGGCGCCGGCGGAAATCCTGCGAGACATCGTTCGCACCCTGCCCGCATCGAGCGGCTACTCATCGTCGAAGGGGCTGCTCTCAGCTCGTCGCGCAGTCGCCCAGTACTACGAGACCCTCGGCCTCTTCCACGTCGACGTCGAGAACGTGTTCATCGGCAACGGCGTTTCCGAACTCATCATGATGGCGATGACCGCGCTTCTGGAGAACGGCGACGAGGTGCTCGTCCCGGCGCCCGACTTTCCGCTGTGGACTGCCGCGACCAACCTCAACGGCGGCAAGGCCGTGCACTATATCTGCGACGAGCAGGCCGACTGGAACCCGGACGTCGCCGACATCGAGTCGAAGGTCACCGACCGCACCCGCGCGATCGTGCTCATCAACCCGAACAACCCGACGGGTGCGGTGTACTCGCCCGAGGTCGTGCGCCAGATCCTCGACGTCGCCCGCCGACACAACCTGATCGTCTTCTCGGACGAGATCTACGACAAGATCTACTACGACGGGCTGACGCACACCGCGACCGCGACGCTCGCGCCGGATGTCCTCGTCATGACCTTCTCGGGCCTGTCCAAGAACTACCGCGCCGCCGGGTTCCGCTCGGGCTGGCTCGTCATCACGGGTCCGACCCACAAAGCCGAGAACTACATCGAGGGTCTCACCATGCTCGCGGGTCTCCGATTGTGCGCGAATGTTCCTGCGCAGCAGGCGATTCAGGCCGCACTCGGCGGACACCAGAGCATCTTCGACCTCACCGCACAGGGCGGTCGACTCTGCGAGCAGCGCGACCGTACATGGGAGGCGCTCAACGCCATCCCTGGCATCTCGTGCGTCAAGGCGAAGGGTGCGCTGTACGCGTTCCCGAAGATCGACCTGAACATGTACCCGATCCAGAGCGACGAACAGTTCGTCCTGGACCTGCTTCTGCAGGAGAAGATCCACATCGTTCAGGGCACCGGCTTCAACTGGCACAAGCCCGACCACTTCCGGATCGTCACCCTGCCGCACGCCGACGACCTCGAGGCGATCATCGAGCGCATCGGACGCTTCCTCGCGACCTACAAGCAGTAGCGCGCGTCAGCCGCTGTAGGAGATCGACCCCGTCGGGCAGGTGCCCCACGAGCCGTACGAAGCGCCGCGGCCGGAAGCCGAGCCGTGCGTGTCGTTGGTCAGCGCCCGCAGGGACTCGCGGCGCAGTGCCAGGCGGGCGGTGGATGCAGCGGTGGTAGTCATCGAAGTGGTTCCTATCTGTGTGTGTGGTTTCGTTGACCCACTCACTGTCCCGCGAAAGAACCGTCCGCCACGTCCCCGCAATGGGCCCTCACCCAGGGGAAACGACCTTCCACCGATCGGCGGAAGGCTCGGCTATCGAAGCAACCCGCCGGCTTTCAGAGTGGCGATCGCAGACGAGTTGCAGAAGTCGACGAAGGCATCGCCATCGGGAAGTCCGCTGGCGATCCATTCGTCGAAAAGCCGGAACAGTGCGCCCGTGAGGTAAGTCGTCGTCCACTCCCGGCGACGCGGCTCGGCGACGTCGAATTCCGGCAGAGATCCCACCAGCGCGCCGAAGAACTCTCGTAGGGCGCGTTCGGCATGCACGCGAACCGCATCGTCGGTTTGCGCCTCTCGGAACATGATTCGACCAATGCGCGGATCTCGCTCGATCACGGTCACGACCGCACGGAACGACGCGTGTAGTCGCTCTTCGACAGCCCCGAGCCCACCTGCGTCCTCGGCGATCTGCGCCAGCATCGCGGAATAGCAGGCCTGGTACGCCGCACCCGCCAATTCATCACGGTCGGTGAAGGTTTCGTAGAAATAGCGCTGACTCAACCCCGCCTCACGGCAAGCCGCCCGCATGGTCAGCTGACCACCCTCGACTCCGCCGAGCAGGTCGATTGCCGCATCGATGAGCCGTTTGCGTCGGGAATCGACGCGCTCCTGGGGCGATTCGCCCTTCCAGGTCCGAACGAGGTCCGAGGTCACGCTTGACAGCTTAGCTTCTTTTAGGAAGCATACGGTTTAAGAAGCACATGGTTCCTAATTGGAGTTGTTCACAATGCTCTGCTGCGCAGCACTGCTGTTCGTGCTCGGCATCGTCCGGGAGGCGTGGTTTCGGCTGCCTCTCACCACGCGGAAGCCCGAGCCGGGATTCGCGCCCGTTGCCCGTCGTGCGGCCCCTGGCTCGGCACCGGTCGTCGCCGCGACGACTCCCCCCGCGCCGGCAGGTACACGGGCGGTGTTCGCACCAGCGTTGGTGGGATTCGCGCTGAACTCCCTGCTCTACATCGCTTTCGCCTACGGGCTCATCGACACCGGGGTT
>JAJFUQ010000192.1 GCA_021372355.1 Nocardiaceae bacterium
TGGAGATGCTGTTCCGCGCCGTGTGGCCGGCCGGAGTACCAGCAACAGATGAGTCGGTTGCGGACGCTATCGGCCTAACCAGCAGCGAAGTCCAGGCAATCCGAAGTGGTCGTCTCGTTCCGTCTAGTTCGGTGCTCGTCGCACTCGCTGAGCACTTCATGGGCTTTGAACCGGCGTATCTCACCGACGATGGGACAGATCCACAGGTGAATGACATCTACTCGCAGCTGCAGAACTACGCTGCCGTCATCGAAGGTGGCGCTGTGCCTGCGTTCCGCGCCGATCCAGGTGTACTGCCGCAGGCCGCTGCCGCCGAACTCCACCGGCTGATTAAGCAGACACATGACAGGTATGGGCACCGCAGCTATGAACATTGATCGCACGCAAGAAGATTCGGTTGCGGCTACTGCCCGCGAAGTATTCACCACCGAGCTCCGCTCGCAGCTTCGCCGAACCGCTTTTCCTCCAGAGGAAGTATTCGCCGCAGCGGCGATAGGAAGCACAGGCGTCAACGTGCGCGTGAAGCCCGAAAACTTAGTTGAGTGGGTTGCGGGTGACGCTGTCCCGACGTTGGAGCAAATCGCCTGCCTCGGCGAGATCTTGAGCGCAGCGGGTATGTATCGCACCCGGTACCCGGCAGCGCAGCTGCTCGGGGCTCGTGGGGGGTACAACTCCACGAATCCCGAGGATGTGACGCTGCTTTTCGCCCAACGCCTCCGCGAATCCGCAGGTGATGAGCGGTCACAGCGTGCGCTTTCGAATTCCGCATCTGTTTCTGAGCACTCGTTGGACCAGTACTTGCGTGGCGAATCAACTCCTCCGATCGATGTGTTAGCCAAGCTCGCCGATGCTCTCGATGTTCATCCCGCCTGGCTGGGAGGGCTATCGGAAGACCAGCATGGAGAGGCTCCGACGGAGACGGGACATTCGTGCTGACGCTAGCCGAGCGCCTGCAGTTGCTATACGACGCTGTGTATCCGGGGGACATTCCAGCGACCGATGCGACAGTCGCGGCAGCTGCTGGAATGAGCACTAGCGAGGCCACCGCATTGCGGGCCGGTCAAACACAGTCGGCCGGTGCCGTTGAGCTGGCGCGAATTGCCCGTCACTTCCGGGGAATGCCGGCGGTGTACTTGATTGCCTCAGGCGACGATCCGGACGTGCTCGAGTTGCATGACGCCCTATTGATGTACCGGGCTGTAATCGCGGAAGGTGCGCCACTGGTCGCACTTCGTGGGCGGACTACGGGGCTCAGCGCTGAAGGCCAGGACACGTTACGTGGTCTCGTCAATGACACCCGAGCACGCTATGGCAGGGCCATTGCATGCTGAGAGCCCCGCGCTCACACGTCGGTCTCACGCATAACGAGCAGTACCGCCGTGCGCTTGAGTTGTGCGAGCATCTCCCGTTTCACCGCCCTTGGTCGTTGGAAACCTTCGTCGCAGGAGTCGGGGTGTTGGTCGGCACCCCGATCACAATCGGCGACCTTCCCGATGTACTGATTGCTGAGGGCCTCACCGGCCTATGGATTCCTGCCCCGCTTATGCATTCGATCTTCGTTCCCGCGGAAGCAGATGGCGAGTACCGCGAGCACCTGGTTGCTCACGAACTCGCGCACATTGCTATGGCCTACTTCGCCACCGAGAGCGAACGTCGTGAGATGCGGCGCGAAGTATTCGCCAGACTGGCCCCGCAACTACCTCTCACAGTTATCGACCACCGCGATCCACCGCCCATGCTGTGTTACGCGCGGTCGGAGATGATGCATCCCTTGGAGCAGCGCGCCGAGTGGCTGGCGACCCTGATCCTGTGCCGAGCCTCGGACATCCGTGAGCCGCTCTATCCGGCGTCCCTACCTGCGCCGCAGCGTGCCTTGCTTGACCGATTTGCCAAGATGTACGGGGCGGACCGAGCATGAGGACCTTCGTCGAAGCTTCCATCCCACTGCTCCTCCTTGTTTACGGAGTGGCCCGGCTACACACCTGGAACGACCCCGCCACGCGTCCTGCCACCAGATGGGCACTCCTGCTCGGCACAGCGGCGTTACTGCGCGTGCATGCTTGGTTTGACGACGGCATCGGCCCGGTCTTGCATGAACTCACCGGCTGGTGGAACGTTCCAATGCTGGTTTCGACTCTCGTTTGGACCGTGGCGCTAGTTGACATCATCGCCACCTTCCTCGGGGCGACGCGTGGCCGCGCCGTGCCGCAATCATTCAGGCCCGCCATCACTGCGACAGTCGCCGCTGTAGTGGTTGCATCGTTCGCCACATCGCCCGCCCATGACACCCCGGTACCCGACTATCTCGTCGCATACGGCGCGGCTGGAACCCTCTGGATTCACTGGGGCTTTTTGCTCGGCTTAGGACTCTGGGCGGCTGGCCTCGTGATGTACTGGCCGCTTTCGATGCGAAAGCTGGCTGCTGCCGGGCCGTTCCGTCGCGCACTCACTACTGCCGCCCTCGCTGGATTCCTCGGTGTCCTCTACTGCACGTATGTCGGGACGTATGTCGCCATGGATGGACTCGGACTTGCCACGGAATGGTTCATCCCGCGGTTGGCCCTCTTCCTAGTTCTGTCGCCATTGCTACTGCACACGGTCGTCACGCTGTTCATGCGGGTCCAAATGACCCGCGACCGCATACGCCGCTTCCGCCAGATCCGGCGCCTCGCGCAACGGTGGGAGACTGACGTACGTGCCCGCCAACATGGGACGGTACTAGCGGGTGAATTCGTCGCCGCCGCTGCAGCCAGCTTTTGGTCGGCATGGGCAGCCTCAAGGGATTCACTGGCCGCCCACCGGCTTATGGTGGAAATCGCCGACCGAAGTATCTCGCCGCGAAAATCTGACTTCAGTCGCGGGTTGGAAGAGTCCAGCGTTTCCTATAGCGCAAACGAGCGGACGTTGCCGGTAGCCGTCGGCAGATAGGCCTTACTGGGTGATATTCGCACCCCGTCACTCCCTGAGGAGGGTGGAAGGTGAGCAATTGGCCAAGCAAGGCAGCCGAACTCGTCGAAGAAGTTCTCCGGCCTAGCTCCGCGACCGTCGACCGTTCGGGCAGAGTGCCCGAAACCCACTTCACAGCGCTTGCAAACGCGGGGTTCTATGGCTTTGCACTGTCGGACGGCATGACCCCTGAGACCCTGATCGACACCGCTGCCACCATCATCAGCGGATGTTTGTCGACTGGGTTCGTCTGGGCGCAGCATTTCGGAGGCTTGCGGGCGGTCATTTCCACGCAGAACACGGAACTGCGAGAACGCTTGCTCCCTCAGCTAACTACGGGTCAAGTTCGTTGCGGGGTCACATATGCGGGGGCCAGGACGATACCGACGCTGTTCGCCGAGCCCGCAGGTAACGGTTATATCGTCACGGGAACTGCTCCATTCGTTACCGGGTGGGGCTATGTGGACGCCATCACAGCATCGGTGCGGTTACGTGGCGGACCGCAAGACGGTGGAATCGCAACTGTTCTTATCCCCGTGCCTGGTCCGGGCGTCGTAGCCGAGCAGATTCCCCTGAGCGCTGCGAACGCGAGCGCAACTGTCCGACTGATATTCGACGGGTGCCAGGTCAACGGTGACCAGGTCTTTGCGGTCGTTCCGTCAGACTCTGCTGGTTCCCAGGACGCCCTGACGGATTGGTTCAACGGCGCGCTGCCACTGGGAGTCCTTAGGCGCTGCCTAGACGAACTCAGCCGCACAGACGTGGACGCAAGCGCTTTTGAAGCAAACTACGCGCGGTTGCGGCGCGAATTCACCTCTGCGATGGGGCAACCCGAGGCCACCTACCGCCTTCGTGCCGAGCTCGCAAAGGCTGCGGTGTCCGCCGCATCTACGCTTATTGTCGCTGTGGGAAGCCGGGCAGTCGTCGAACACTCAGATGCCGAGCGGATGATGCGTCAGGCCGCATTTGCGCTGGTCTGCCCTACTCGGGAGCCGATTCGCGATGCTCTGCTCAGCGAACTGAAGCCAACTTAGACTCGACACGAGTCTTCTCAGATGGACCAACGGAAATCGAAGTGCAAAACTCTGCGGTTACCTCGGACTGGGCAGTTACGGTTTGGTTCATCTCGAACTCCGTTAGGGGATCGTGACATATCACCGCCAATGCTGTCGGTGATGCCGGGTGATCGCAGCAAGTTACGGTGGCGACCCAGCGGGGCGGCTACGTGCTCTTTGGTATGCCGCCGTCAGCTCGGCTTCGGTGATACTCAAGGCCTTGGCGAGCGCCCTCGCTTTGTCCGGAGTTAGTCGGACGGCCGCGCGTTCGATTTGACTCATCGCTGCCGTGCTAATGCCAGCGTTGGCAGCGAGCTGTGGCTGCGTTAGGCCGGCGAGTGCACGCAGGTCTGCCACAGTCCGTCTGTTCGGCGGGATGTCGATGACGTCAGCCATCGTCACACCAAGCGCGGCGACCGCGCGGGCGAGTGCTTCGACCTGAGGCTTAGGCGACGAGCCATTTTCCCAGTTGTGGAGAGTGGTCAATCCGATGTCGGCAATGCGTCCGAGCTCGGAAAGCGTGTAACCAGCCGCGCGGCGCGCTGCAGCGAAGGTGGAGGGATCAAAGCCCCGCAAACCGCGCCTGCTCACCGCCCGCACCTTGTCATCCCGACCGAGTATCGCATGAAGGAGCATTGACAAGTGACGATCATATACCGATAGAATAAAGCGAATGCGAAAGCTTCCCGCCGGGTTAGGAGCCGGCGGGAAGTGAAGCAGAACACCACGCACACGGGGTTGGCGCCCCGCATGAAGAATCTCGAGTCAAGAGAAGGTTTGGTTCCGCCGTGCCCAATTCTAGAGGGCGCACTCTGAAAAGTGCCCGTAGTAGGCGTCGAAATACGGTCGCGCTGGCGACCGCGGCAGTGCTTGCATGGCCCGGAGTTGCCTACGCATCTCCCGCTGTCTCAGACGTTAACGCCGGTGGCTCGCTCACTGACGTGTTGTCCAAGGGTTGCCCCGCTCTGGTTGCTCTGGCGGTGGACGGTGTCGGTATCGCGACCGGCACCGGAGCGTCGGCAGCGGCGATGGCTGATCTGGCGCAGCAGGCCGTCACGATCGGGGTCCCGGTGGTGACGGCACTGGTACCGGTCGCCGTGACTGGCGCGACGGCAGCGGCGAGCGGTGACTACTCACAGCTCATGGCCGCTGGCCAGACAGCGCTGACCACCATCTCCCAGCAGGTGATGGCTCAGTGTCCCGCTGCGCAGCTAGCGTTCGCCGGCAATGGCCAGGGCGCACAAATGGTGAGCACCTTCTTGCAGGGCATTGGCGGCGGTGATAGCCCCATCTCGGCCGACAAGGTGGCGGCCGCAGCGCTATTCGGTTCCCCCGACCGAGCCGCAGGCTCGGCGCTGTTCCCCGGCACCGACCAGTCCGAACCCTCGGGTGACGGCAAAGCGGTCGACGCGCTTCCCAAGCTTGATGTCGCGACGCCACGAGGGGGCGGCGTCGCGGCATCATCCTCCGAGGGGCCCGATTTCGGTGCCCTCGCCGGCAAGGTCGCCTCGATCTGCCAGAGCGGTGACCTGACGTGCGACATCGATCCGAACTCAGGCACCGCGAAGGCGATCAGCGATGTCGCCGGTAGCGGCGGCGACCCTGTCGCGGCCTTGCAGCAGATCACCAGCTCGCTGTTGTCGACCGTCTCGCCGACGCTGTCGCAGGACGGCGGCACTGGTGGCGATCTGCTGCCCACGATCATCAACGCTCTGATGGGCAACAACGCCGACCTCGGCGCATTTACTGGCGGTGCCCGTACCGGCTACACCCAACCCACGCCGTCGAGCACGAAGAAGCTGTCGACCAGCACGAGCGCCTCGGCATCGACGACCTCGAAATCGGCGGGCAGCGGTTCGTGCCCGGTCGCGGAACGGATCGACGCGAACAAGGCAGAACCCGCGACGATCATCGCCGAG
>JAJFUQ010000195.1 GCA_021372355.1 Nocardiaceae bacterium
CGTCGGCCGGGACCGCCGACCGTCAAACGCCATTGGCTGACCGGAATCCTCAAGTGCTCGCAGTGTGCCGACGGTATGGGGCGTGTGGCTGGATTCCAGCGCAGCCAAGGTGCCCGACCGGATAAGCACGGCTACCGCTGCGTTCGTTGCCTCAAGGTGTCGATCAGCAAGCACGATGTGGACGAATTGATACGCGGCGTCATCGTCGCGCGCCTCGCACGTCCGGACGCCGCCGAACTGCTCATTGACCGCAACGCGCCGAACCTCGACGCCCTGGCCGACGAAGCCAAGACCATCCGCGTCGGCCTCGACGATGCCGCCACAATGTTCGCCGACGGCACGATCACCGCAAGCCAACTCCGCACCGCGACCGAGCGATTGCGCGCGCGTCTGTCCGCTACTGAGGCGCGGATGGCGCACGCTAGCAGGACGCGCGTGTTCGGCGGCATACCGCTCGGCACTGACCAGGTGGCCGACGCATTCGACAACCTCGACCCCGACCGCCAGCGCGCGATAGTGGACGCACTGCTGACCGCGACGATCATGCCAGCCAATCAGCGTGGCGGACGCCATGCGTTCAACCCCGAGCGCGTACGGATCGAGTGGAAGGCGTGACGGTGACCAAGCGCGCCACGCGGGACGTGGGCTGTCACTTGATATAGAGTTAGAAGCAATCCGCAGGCTGGTCTAGCCCGGCGGGAACGTACGCGAATCACTCGCCTGCTGGGTGTTGTGTCTACGACGTTCTTCAGCCTTGACCTACTGCCGCCACACGGGCGTTCGCTGACCGAGAGGGTCCTTGCCGAAAGGTAGGGAACCTCTCCCATGTCAGTTGCTACTCGGACCGCTATCGCTCGCGCCGTCAAGGCGAAAGACCCAGTGGCCCTCACTGAAGCGCGGCGCAATCACGCCGAATCGAAGATCGCCGACTACATCGAAAAGGTCGTCAGCGAAGCTCCACCGCTCACCGACGAGCAACGCGACCGTCTAGCGGCAATTCTCCGTCCGGTACGTATCAAGGCCGTCGACCTGGCCGAGCGTGAACGTCACGCCGACTGTGCAAACCTCGACCGTCGTCCCGCTGGTGGTGCGGCATGAGGCAGATACGAGAACAGCGCCCAATCTGGGGAGATAAGGGCGCTGCGGATGCTCTCGACGGCGATTTCCAGTCTACCGACCACACCGACAATTTCGACGACGCAGCCGCGGTTGAGGGTCACCTTCTCGCCGCGATCTTGTGGAGTCATGCCGCCGAGGTAGTGCGCCTATCTGGTGAGTTCTCACCTGAGGATCTGGCCGATTGGCGCGCCCAGGACTGCATCCGCATCGCGGTTCGCCTTTCACGTCAGGGTGTGCAGCCGGGGCCGCGTGAAGTCCTGGCGCAAGCACTCTCTGACGGCGCTAACCCGAGCCGGTACAAGGTGCTCGAACGGTTCGTGCTCGACGCTTACACGTCCGGCATAGTCGGGCCGTCACTGCGGTTCTACGCCGAGAAGTGCCGCGAGTTCGCCAAGCGCCGCCGGATCGAGCAAGCCGCGGTGGAGTTGCAGCAGATCGCCGACAAGGCTCCCGCTGACGACCTCGACCGGCTGTTGGTTGATCGCCTGACGGTGCTTGGGATCGGTGGTGTGCGGTGACCGAGTCATCTCTGCCCGACTATCGCAAGCTGTTCCGAGCGACTGATTTGGTTCCAGCCGCACAACCCGAATGGTTGGCGAAGGGCCGCATTCCACGGGCCTCGATCTGCCTGCTGATCGGTGACGAGGGCATCGGCAAGTCGTTGTTGTGGGTGCTGCTGGTCGCGCACGTCACGACCGGCAAGCCGTTGTTCGAGTTCGGGATTCCGGCGCGCGAGCCCGCTCACGTCATCCTCATCCTGACCGAGGATGACTGGTCCACCGTCGTACGCCCACGGCTCGAAGTCGCCGGTGCCGATCTGTCCATGATTTCGGTGATCTGTACCGAAGATGACGGGTCCGGTTCGCCGATCTTCCCGACCGACATGCACCTCATTCTCGACGCCGATCCGGTGCCGTCGCTGGTCGTTGTGGATGCCTGGCTCGACACCGTCTCCTCGACCTTGTCGGTCCGCGATCCGCAGCAAGCTCGACGTGCCCTGCACCCGTGGAAGGAAGCGGCGACCGAGACCGGCGCGACCATGCTGCTGCTGACCCACACCAACCGGACGGCATCGGCGAATCCGCGTGACAAGTACGGCGCGACGGGTGAGCTTCGCAAGAAGGCCCGTATGGCTCTCTACGCCCAGGCCGATGATGACGAGGACGGTGTTCTCCTCGTCGGTCCGGAGAAGTCGAACACGACCGGCAAGCTCCCGGCGTCACGGTTCCGGATCACGCCGGTTCAGGTATTCGACGCGACCGAGGACGACGACGGCACCGTGCCACGACTCGACCTCATCGGCTCGTCGGAGAAGTCGATCAAGGAACACATCGTCGACAGGTTCGAGGCGGCGCAAGCGGAGTCGAACGGTGGTGAGCAGAGCGAGATCGCCGAAGTGGTGATCGGCTATCTCACGGACATGGGTGGAACCGCACCAGCGAACGACGTTCTCAAGATGACACGGGCGGCCGGGCTCAACGACAAGACCGTCAAGAACGCGCGCAGCAAGCTCGGCGTGCACTCGAAGCGGATCGGATTTGGCAAGGGCTCGTCATGGATGTGGTCGATTGATCTCGTCGTAGATCCCGAAGGTCCCGCCATAGATCCCCATACATCCCGTCTCTCAGACACAGGATCTATGGGGATCAATGCGGGATCAATGACGCAAGAGAGCACCAAGGGAGCGCAAGAGAGCACCTCTCAGAACACGCTCCCTTATGCACCCTTGGCGGATCCGAATTGGTGCTCGATTCACAACGAGGCGATTGGCAAGTCCGGAAAGTGCTTGGCCTGCTGCCTGAATCAGCCGGCGGTGAACGCATGACCGCACAGCTCGCCTTGGTGGAGTCGCCGTTCTCCGATCGCTTCTGGCTGTGGATCTCGGTGTGCGGTCGCCGTACCCGCAGTGGGTCGACGTGCACGATCCGAGTCCGCTTCGCGGGCGACGCCTGCTATCACCACGACTCGAAGGGAACCTCATGATCTGCGTCATTCTGGCGTGCCAGTCCAAGGGCTGCCCGCGCCGCCACCAAACTGCGCAGCCGCCCAGCGACGGCAAGTGGTGGTGCCCCTCGCATCGAAACGACCTGTACGCGCCGACCACCGCACGGCGGGTCGGCATCAACCTCGAACGGAACGAACAGTGACCGCTCCAATCCCGCAGGTGCCACCTGGCCGCGGAACCGGCGACGGGTGGCCCACTCATCGAGGCAAGCAACGACGACGCCGTAAGCGAGGAACGAAATGAACATCAAGTTTGAAACGCCCATGGAAGTGCTCGACCTCCGCAACTACCGCAACCGGCTCGTCGTGGTCGTACCGAAGCGAGTCGTTGTCCTGACGAACACGCGCGTGGGCATCGTCGTCGACCTCCAGGTCCTCGACGAGACCCCGCCACATATGACCGAACCGACGAAATTCAACGTCATCATCGCCGCCGCGGCGATCGCGTTCACCTTGCGCGCGGCACCGCGAAACTCGACCGTCCTAGGACGGCTCCGCGAACGCCCCCGTGACGGTCGCCCGGTGTGGGTACTGGATGCCGCCAGCAAAGAAGACCACGCGGTCGCACACGCCGCACTCGAAGAAGGGACGAACGCATGAACACCGTCAACATCAGCGAGCTGTCCGGGTTCGGTCTCGGTTCAACCGTCGCCGAGATCGTCGCAACCCTCGAAGCCCGGGATATCAGCGTCCGGGCGTTCGTCTCACGGAGCGACTACAACACGCTGTCCGCAGAGCATCGCGAGCGTCAACGTGCCGAGCGGGAAGCCGCCGCACAGCGGGCCGCTCGCGAGGCCGACGCCCAGGAGCAGCGCCGGACCGCCGCTCTGGTCGCACAGTGGCGCGCGTTCGATACCGAGGCCACCTGCCACCGGGAGAACATCGCGTTCGAGACGTACCTCCGCGACGAGAAGTACGCCGGGCCGGGGGACATCGACTACGACGACGCAACTCGGTTCATCGAGGGACTCGCCCACGCCCAGGCCGAAGCCGAACGTCACCGCGACGAGATCGCCGCCCAGCTGCACGCCCGCGGCGCTATGACCCCGCTACCGCACGAACCGAGGAAACCGCTCCCGGCTCACCTTCAACTGCTCATTCAGAACGGAGACGCATAACCATGACCTTCGACTACCTCGGTGCCATGACAGGCCACAACTGGGAACGTGCACTTTCCCGCGCTGGCGATTACGTCACGCCCGCCGACCTCGACCGGCACACACGATCCAGTCTCACCGACGCTGATTACGAACTGCTCGACGACGGCACCCGCGAAGACGTGAACGACCGTTATGCCGGTGAACCGGAAGTGATCGTCCCGGCCGGATCGTGGCTCACCGGTACCGCGCTGCGCTGGTCTGAGTACGCAAACGTTCGGCGCGGCGGCGAGTGGGTCCGGGAGACGTTCACGCGCGCATCCTTCGACAAGGGTTTCCCGAACCGGACGCCGGTCAAGCTCGGGCATCTCGGACGGACCGTCGGTGCGGTGGAACTGTGGTTCGACAACAACGGCGGGCTCGAGTTCGACATGCGCCTGACTGAAGCCGTGCAGGTTCGGCGCGGTACGCCCGTCAGCATCGGATTCGTACACAGCGAAGAGCGGGATCTCGTCATCGAAGCGCGTGGCGGTCGCCCGTTCGTGGTGCCGCAGAATGCCGAGATCGACCACCTGGCGCTACTCGTCGGTAAGCGTGACGGCGCGTACCCATCCGCCCGCGTCACCGGCATCGAGATCGAACGACGCGATCGGAACCTCGGTGAGATCGAGATCCGACCGGCCGGACCGATCCTCGGCATTAGGTAAGCGCACCACGAACCGGACTGTCTCGGTGATACCCAGATGGTCCGGTTCGTGAAGCCGAGTTTTTCCGGAGGCCCGGGTACCCCTCTCCACCACCCTGCGACCCGTCGGAGCGGCCGGCCTTTGGTGGGGGAGCAACCAGTCAGCAAACATCTAGACCCGCTTGACCTGCATAAACACCGTTTCGGTCAGCCCCGGCAGATTTTGAGTCAAGGGGGTCACCCCAAAAGGAGAACTTAATGGACACCAACCTGACCGCAGCCGAGCGCCTGACCAAGCTCCGGCACCTGCTCGTCTTCCTGGAAGAGCAGCTTGCCGCTGGTCCGTCCGAGCCTGCGCGCGTCGCGTCCGCGTACAAGTCGACGCTCAACGAGATCGTCGCTCTCGAAGGCGGTGCTGATCTCGAACGCGGAATGTGCGCGGCCTGCACCGACGAGGCGCTACTGCTGGACAACGTTTTGCGCGGCGGAGACTGGCTCGGTTCGGACGGCGATCTCAGTCCGAGGGCCGCCGGCCTGATCGCGCGACTCGAACTCTGGAAGCGGGCGCTCGATCGCAACCGGGAGCGCAAGGTGCGGTTGCGGGCGCAAGGTCTCGTCTAACGGCGACCCCCTCGATTAGGAATCCGTTCCAACTGCCAAACATGCAGGTCAGAGACGTATTCTCGCCCGTCACCGCGACCCTCCGGCGTCGGGGAGAGAAACGATATTCGGCGGTCCTTGCCCACCCCCGCCCCTCTGGAATAAACCGGGCCATGGGTCAAGAACTTGTCGTAGGTCCGTCGTAGTCTGCGCTCGAAGCCGGGTGGGAGAGGGAAGCTCCCGCCCGGCTTTCTCTATGCCGCAGACGGTCCGTCCGGACGCCACACGTATGTCATGCCCCGTCGCTCGATCCGTCGATCCAGGGTGCTCTCGACCTCGCGTCTCGGTTTCCGTGCGACCGATGGGCCGACCGGCCGAAGGTGGTAGTGATTCCAAGGAACATCGACACATTCGCAGCCATTCACGCCGGGTACCTCACCGTCTGACGCTTCGCGATCACGGCGAAGTAAGTACACATTCGAGAGCAGTATCGGCCTCTACCTCGACGGGCTTGACGGTTGCAATGCTGGCATCGGCTCATGGCGGTGGACTATGAGGGAACCGCGCGATCCTTCGCAGGAGAACCGACTTCGGTGTCCTGCGAACCGTGGACACCAAAAAAGGTTGTTTAGCCAGTCGTTGACACCACAACCTGCACACCCATGGAGGATGGGAGACCGAACAACTCATCGACGGCACCCTGATTCTGACCTCGCGCGAAGGAAGGGTGTACCGGGTACCGCCTCTTGGGCCGATCCCACTCCTGAGCGACCCCGTGCCGATGAGACCGAAGAGGCAACCCCGAGCCAAGGGACGCATCGATCGCGTGCGATGCGAGCGCAAACGTGCACACGATCAGAACAACGAGCCGCCGCCGTTCTGATCGACACCCCGCTTAGCCCGCCAGCGCAAGCTGGGCGGGCCAAACGGCGTGGGTCGCAAAGGGGCCCACCCGGTTCCCACTCTGCAGACCGAAGTCGATCTTTGTACGCTGCAAACCATGCCTTCGTTTTCGAACACTCGCACCGCAGTCATCAACGCAGACCCGGCCACGATTCACGCCCTGATCAACGACTTCCACAAGTGGGAGGGCTGGTCACCATGGGAGAAGCTCGACCCGCAGATCAAGCGGACCTACAGCGGCGCTGCCGAGGGTGTCGGCGCTCAGTACGCCTGGGAAGGCAATAAGAAGGTCGGTAAGGGCAGCATGGAGATCACCTCATCCACCCCGAACCGGATCGAGCTCGATCTCAAGTTCATCGTCCCGTTCGAGGCGGACAACAAGACGACATTCACGCTCACCCCAGCGGGTGCCGGAACCGAGGTCGCATGGACCATGAGCGGCGAGCGCAACCTGCTGTTCGCGATCTTGGGAAAGCTGCTCTTCGACAAGGCGATCGGCAAGGACTTCGACAAGGGTCTGGCTTCGCTCAAGGAACTCGCTGAGGTCTAACCCCCGGTATCGACCAGGGCCTCGGGCGCGCTCCCGAGGCCCTGGTCGTTCTGCCGCACAATAGTGCGATGCGCATCCTCTTCTCGACCACTGCCGGCGAAGGCCACTTCGGGCCGATGGTTCCGTTCGCGCGGGCAGCCGTCGATGCCGGCCACGAGGTGGCTGTCGCTGCACCCGAGTCGTTTGCCTCGTCCATCGTGTCTTCCGGCCTGAAGCACCTGCCGGTCGACGACGTCCCCGGTCACCTCATCGGAGCAGTGATGGGCCAGCTGCCAACACTCCCCCGCGAAGAGGCGAACAAACTCGTCGTCGGCGAAGTCTTCGGCCGCCTCGACACCCAGTTCGCATTGCCGAGAATGCGCGAGATCTTCCGCGACTTCCGACCCGACGTCGTTCTCCGCGAACCGGCCGAATTCGCCTCAGCCGTGGCTGCGGTCGAGACCGGCACCCGGTCGCTTATTGTCGCCATCGGTGTCGATGAAATGGACGGATTCTTCCGTGAAACGGTCCGACCGGCGCTTGCAGGCTTCGGGATCGACGACGACGCGACGGTCTGGAACGTGCCGCAGGTGACGCTCCTACCGGCCTCGTTCGACACGGTGAACAACGAGCACACCGTCTCCCGCTACCGCGAGCTACCCGCGACGAGAGTCGAACTACCCAACTGGTGGAACGGCAGCGACGCGCCACTCGCCTACGTCACCTTCGGGTCCGTCGCCGCGAACATGGGCCTGTTTCCGCGCCTCTACAAGCATGCGATTGACCAACTGGCGAACCTCGACGTCCGCGTCCTCCTGACCATCGGCCGCAGTGCGGACCCGGCAGAGCTGGGCACACTCCCACCGAATGTCCATGTCGAACAATGGTTCCCGCAGGCGGGCGCACTCGCGCAGGCCGCAGTCGCGATTGGGCACGGCGGATTCGGCACGACCTTGGGCACGTTGGTGGCCGGCGTTCCGAGCGTGGTCATGCCACTGTTCTCGATTGACCAGTTCATTAACGCCCGTCGTGTTGCCGAATGTGGACTCGGTTTCTCTCTCGACGGACTCGAGTCCCCCGCTGCCGACCCCGCCACTGCGGGCGACCTCGCCGCCGCCGTGCAAGAGGTCCTGACCCACAGCGAGATTCGCGAGCGCTCGGAGAAGATGGCCGCCGAAATCGCCGACCTTCCCCCAGTGACCGACTTCCCGGCAACGCTCTAGAAACCGACAAAGCGGAAAATTCGCTCGCGTTAGATCGGCCTGGCGGTCGACACTGGAATCGCCATGTCCGAGCAGATCCACACCGACGTCCGGAGCACACGCCTGCCCCGGGCGCTGACCCCTTTCCGCCACCCGGCATACCGCCGACTCGGACTCGCACTCACCCTCAACGTCTTCGCACAGGGCGTGTGGGCCGTCGCGATCGTGTGGGAAGTCATTCGCATCGGCGGCGGACCGAGCGAATTGTCCGTCGTGACGGTTGCCGGTGCCGTCGGCTTGCTCGTGCCTGCACTTCTCGGCGGGGTTGTCGCCGACCGGATTCCGCAGAAGCGCATCCTCGTCGCGGTTGCGACGGTCGAAACGGCATGCATGGGAATCGTCGCGCTCTTGTCCTGGACCGGCCGCACCGAAATCTGGCATCTCGCGGTCATCTCGTTCACGACGGGTGTGGCGATGGCGTTCTACTACCCCGCCTACACCGCCTGGCTGCCCGCCCTCGTGCCGGCCGAAGACTTATTGGCGGTCAACGGTTTTGAGGGTGTCGTCCGACCAACGATCGGAAACGCGGTCGGGCCCGGCGTCGGCGGTGTCGTCGTCGGTGCGGCTACCTCTTCGGCGGCACTCGGCGTTGCCGCGGCATCGAACCTCGCGGGCCTCGCGATCCTCACGCTTGTCCCACTCACTGCACTGCGCCGGGACCTCGACGACGCGGACAGCGGAAACGCGATCACGTCGGCCCTGTCCGATATTCGCGAAGGCTTCGCATACATGATGCGAACGCCCTGGCTGCTTGCCACGTTGCTCGCCGCATCGATTCTCGTGCTCGCCGTCATGGGTCCGATGGAGGTGCTCATTCCGTTCCTCGTCAAGGACAAGCTCGGGGGTGGGCCCGACGATCACGCGATCGTCATCGCGGCGTTCGGAATCGGCGGTGCGGTCGGCGCACTTGTCATGGGGTCGCTGAAAATTCCACGGCGGTATCTGACGTTCATCAACCTCATGTGGGGCGTCGGCTGCCTCCCGTTCATCATCATCGCGATGGCGCCGACCATCTGGGTCGTGGCAGTCGCCGCCGGAATCATCGGCGCAACGTTCTCGGCACCGATGGTCGTGTGGGGAACGCTGCTACAACAACGAGTTCCGCCGGAACTGCTGGGTCGAGTGTCTTCGCTCGACTTCTTCGTGTCGATCAGCTTGATGCCGGTGTCGATGGCCCTCGCCGGCCCGGTGACCGCGGCCATCGGCATGACCACGACGTTCGTCGTCGCGGCGACGGTTCCCGTCGTGGTGTCGGTTGTGGCCATCGTTCTCGCGAAGCTCCCACAGGACGAACTGGCGAACCCGCTCACCTAGGCACCGCTTAAGCTGGGCGGGTGCCCGACAACCGCCTGTACTTCCGACAGCTCCTCGCCGGCCGCGACTTCGCCCTCGGCGACCCGATCGCGACGCAGATGCGCAATTTCGCGTACCTCATCGGCGATCGGGAAACAGGTGACTGCGTCGTCGCCGACCCGGCCTACGCAGCCCAGGACCTGATCGACGTCGCCGCCGAAGACGGTATGAACGTCTCCGGCGTGCTCGTGACCCATCACCACCCCGACCACATCGGCGGCTCGATGCTGGGCTTCAACCTCAAGGGCCTGGCCGAACTGCTCGAGACCACGCAGGTCGCGGTGCATGTCAACGAGCTTGAAAAGCCCTGGGTGGCGAGGGTTACCGGCATCGCCGAAAGCGAACTGACGGGACATTCCCACCGCGACAAGATCTCCGTCGGCGCGATCGAGATCGAACTTCTGCACACACCTGGCCACACGCCGGGTAGCCAGTGCTTCCTGCTCGACGGCCACCTCGTCGCGGGCGACACCCTCTTCCTCGACGGCTGCGGACGCACCGATTTCCCGGGCGGCGACTCCGATGAGATGTACCGAAGCCTCCAGAATCTGGCGACCCTCGATACCGACCCCGTCGTCTTTCCGGGGCACTGGTACTCCCCCGCCCCCTCGGCGAAACTGTCCGAGGTTCGCGGCTCGAACTACGTATTCCGCCCGAAATCGCTCGCCGATTGGCGCGCCATGATGGGCGGATAAACCGTCGTTATTGGACGACGTTCTCGCACGCGAAAACGATGGAGAACGACTGAGTCATCGTTCCGTCGTCGCTCATGTTCGTTCCCATATTCGACATATCCATGCTGGCAGATGTGCCTTCACCTTTGACGGTGTATTTCTTGCCGCTGACGGTGACATCGGCATGGCCGGCCGAACTCATTCCGCCGGCCTGGCCATAAGCGAGGGCGTAGGCGCCGCCATTTGCGCCGCCCTTTGTCCCTGCGACGGTCACCGCGTTCACGGTCTTTCCGTCGGGGTTGAGCGTCGCGCCGACCGAGAACTTTCCGTACTTTTCGTTGTTCTCGTCGGCGAGCGTCAAGGCAATCGCGTTTCCCTGTTTGGAGCACGTGACGGCGAACGAACCGGACACGTCCTGGCCGTCTATGGACACAGTCGAATCACTCGAAGCGCTCGAACATCCGGCCACCGCGAGCGTGACGGCGAAAACTGCAACTCCGCCCGGAATGGCTTTTCGCATGTTCGAGTTCCTCACGACGGCGGGATATTTAGTGCGATCTAAGCACCGCCGAGGGAACTCGAACTGAAATGACGCGATTTTAGATTAGTGAATCTTCATCATCCAGTTGTGGGTGTCGGCGAAAAGGCCTCGCTGAATTCCCGTGAGGGTATCGCGAAGTGCCATCGTCACATCGCCGGTGACACCGCCCGCGATCGCGAATTCGCCCTCTTCCGACTTGACCCACCCGAGCGGAGTGATCACGGCGGCCGTTCCGCAACCGAATGCCTCGGTGATCTCGCCGGACGCGGCCTTCTCTTTGAGTTCGTGAATCGAGATCCGTCGTTCTTCGACTTCGAAGCCGGCATCCGCAGCAAGCGTGAGAAGGCTGTCGCGCGTGATGCCCGCGAGCAACGAACCCGACAACGCCGGAGTCACCAGCTTGGCGTCGCCACCCGATCCGTAGACGAAGAAGAGGTTGTTGGTTCCCATCTCCTCGATCCAGACGCGCTCGATTCCGTCGAGCCAAATGACCTGGTCACAGCCCTCGTCGAGCGACTGCTGCTGCGCCAACAGCGATGCGGCGTAATTACCCGCGAACTTGGCCTCACCGGTACCACCGGGAACCGCGCGAACATATTCCGTCGAGACCCACACCTTGACCGGCTTCACGCCGCCCTTGAAGTACACACCCGCCGGAGAGGCAAGCACCATGTATCGGTACGTCGACGACGGCTTGACCCCGAGACCGACCTCCGTGGCGAACATGAACGGCCGCAGGTACAGCGCTTCTTCGCCACCCGCGGCGGGAACCCACTCGTGGTCGACAGCGAGGAGTTGCTTGATCGACTCGATGAACAGCTCGGTCGGCAGCTCTGCCATCGCCATGCGGCGCGCGGAACGCTGGAATCGCGCCGCGTTCGACTCGATGCGGAAGGTCGCAATACTGCCGTCTGGCTGACGGTATGCCTTGAGTCCCTCGAAAATCGCCTGGCCATAATGCAGGACGAACGACGCGGGCGACAGTTCGATCGAGTTCACCGGCATCACCTGGGCGTTGTGCCAGCCCTCGTCGACCGAGTAGTCGATGGTGACCATGTGGTCGGTGAAGTGCTTACCGAATCCGGGATCGGCCAATACCTTCGCCCGATCCTCCGCAGACAGCGGCGAGGGATGCGGGACACGGGTAAACGCGATCGTCATGGCGAGGATTCTAGTCAAAGATCGCGAACGGCTCTCGCCGCCCTTACTTCGTGCGAACGTCCACGAACGGCGGCCGCACGACCTCGCACTCGAGGTTCCGGCCGCGGACGTCCACCTCGACTCGATCTCCTGGCTTCAATCCAGCCGCAGAGTCCAGCAACGCCAACGCAATTCCGACCTTGAGCGTGGGTGAGAACGTTCCAGACGTGGTCTCGCCGACCACTTCGCCGTCGCGCTTGACGGTGAGGTGCGCGCGCAGAACACCGCGGCCGACGGCTTTCAGGCCGAGCAGCGTTCGTTTCACGCCGGCGGACTTCTGCGCGGTGAGTGCGTCCTTGCCCCAGAACGCGTCCTTGTTCCACCCGATTGCCCAGCCGACGCGCGCCTCTAGCGGCGAGATGTCCAGTGAAAGGTCCTGCCCGTGGAGCGGATACCCCATCTCCGTGCGGAGGGTGTCACGCGCTCCCAGCCCAGCGAGCTCGGCACCTTGAACCTGTAGCGCCCGAAAAACTCTCTCGGCACGGTCCCATGGCGGTAGCAGTTCATATCCATGTTCGCCGGTGTACCCAGTTCGGCACACGCGCACCGGAATCCCCTCGAACTCGGCGTCGGAGAACGCCATGTACTCCATGTCCGTCGGCAGGCCGAGAGCGCCGACGACCTCGGCCGACTTGGGGCCCTGAACTGCGAGAACGGCGTAATCCCGGTGCTGGTTGGTCACCGTGATTCCGTCCGGAGCCGCGGCCTGCAACTTCGCGACAACGGCCGTGGTGTTTGCCGCATTCGGGACGAGGAAGATCTCGTCGTCGGAGACGTAGTACGCGATGATGTCGTCGAGGACTCCCCCGTCGTCGACGCAACACAGCGTGTACTGCGCCTTACCTGGACCAACCCGGTTGAGGTCGTTGGTGAGCGCGGAGTTGACGAAGTCCTTCGCTCCCGGGCCCTTGACCAGCGCCTTTCCGAGGTGGCTCACGTCGAACAGCCCGACCGACGTCCGCGTCGCATTGTGCTCAGCGACGGTGCCGGCGTACGAGACCGGCATCGACCAACCGCCGAACGGTGCGAACGTCGCACCGAACTCGGTGTGCACGGCGTTGAGTGGTCCCTGGAGAAGGTCGGCGTCGCCCATGGCGTGAAGGTTAGCGAACCTGCGCCACTACAACCCGGCACACGACGGATACGGTTCGATCATGGATTCGCGACTGGCGACGCAGTGCATCGCCCTCGGCGCCGCCGGGGCACTCATCGCACAGACTCTCGAGGCGTCAGCATTCCCGATCGCCGAGGCACCCGCCTTCGCCGTGGCGGGAGCCGCCGCAATCGCTGCCGTCCTCTCCAACAAGCCGAGGTGGCTCGAAGCCGGCGGCGTCGCCGGACTCGCGGTCCTGGTCCTCGTCCAATTCGTTTCGGCCGACCCGATCATCACGACGATTGGCGCCGGACTCGTTCTCGGATGTGCCGCCGGGCTTGCGAAAACACCTCTTCACCAGGCGGTGTTGGCGGGCGGAGTCGCGGTGGGAATCGTGTTGGACGGAATGCTGTGGGAGGTGCCCGGGCGCTACGCCGAGTACCTCGCTGCACCGAGTCCCGACATCTGGCGTCTCGCACTGATCGGGATCACTGCCGTGGCCTTGCTGTGGGCGACCTGGGCCTCGACCCCGCAAGCATCTGCGCAGGTCATGGCGGTTTCGATCGGTCTTCCGCTCGCGGTTGCCGCCGCGATTCAGCTCGACGATCACCTCTTGATGAGTCTGGCTGTCGCCGCCTCCGTGGTGGTCGCGGCGTTTCTTCTTCCGGGCCGATCCGGGCTCGCCGTGCTCGCCGGAGGGGCGATCGCCGCGAGCTGGACTGGGCTGGGCTTCACGACGCCGCTGGTCGGGGCGATCATCATCGGCCTGGTTGTCGCTGCCTTGGCTCTCGGCCTTCGCAAGCCGCAGGTCCCCGTCGGTATTGCCGTCGTCGCAGTTTGTCTGCTTCCGTTCCACTTCTTGGGCGGCCTCGCGATGTTCGTGGCGGCTGTCGCCGCGGCCTTCGCGTACTCGTCGTCGATCCCCGTGCCCGCGCCAGTCGCCGCCATTGCCGCGCCAGCGCCGTTCTATCTGGCCGCCGCGACCAGCAGCGTCCACTGGGTCGCGTACACGCCACTGAGTGGAGGACCGACCCTTCCACCCTGGCTGTTGAACGGCTGGCTGCCCTTCGCAATCGTGGCCGCTTATGCCGGCGCGGCGTTTGCGCTATCGCGACGGTGACCCAACCCACATACGATCGAGCCTGCTGAGCACGACGAGAGGATCGCTTTGACTGCCACCCGACCCACGATCACCGCCGGATTTCCCGATAGTCACGCCGATGTCCTGATCATCGGCATCCGGAGCAACGACGAGGGCATCGAGATCGCGACTCCGGTCAACGGTCTTCCGGAAGACCTGTCCGAGCAACTCGCCGCCGTCGGCGCGAAAGGCAAGGCCGAGGAAGTCACCCGGATTCCCGGGAATGGCGGCTACAAGAGCATCGTCGCGGTCGGGGTAGGTGACACCGATGAAGCGGTGCGCAAGGCGGCCGGCGCCGCCGCACGTGCGCTCAAGGGTGGAACCGCGTGCTCCGCGCTAGGCGAACTCGACGTCGAAGCCGCGGTCGTCGGCCACTATCTGGGCGCGTACAGCTTCACCGAGTTCAAGACGGGAGACTCGCAGGAGCCGCCGTCGATCTTCATGCTCACTGAGGCGGATGCCGAGACCGGCGTTGCTCGCGGACTCATCATCGCCGAGGCGGTCGCGGCCACCCGCGACTTCGTCAACACTCCTCCGAGCCATCTCTTTCCCGCCGAGTTCGCCGCACGCGCAAAGGCTCTTGCTGAAGAAGCGGGACTCGACGTCGAAGTTCTCGACGACGAACAGCTGATCGACGGCGGCTACGGGGGCATCATCGGCGTCGGCAAGGGCTCATCGCGCCTCCCCCGCCTGGTGCGGATCACCTACAAGCACTCAGACGATGCGCCGCTCGTCGCGCTCGTCGGCAAGGGCATCACGTTCGACACTGGTGGCATCTCGATCAAGCCGGCCGCGAGCATGGACGTGATGACGTGCGACATGGCCGGCGCTGCGGCGGTCATCGCGTCGATCGTGGCCGCGGCGAAGCTCGGCGTGAAGGTCAACGTCACCGCAACGGTCCCGATGGCGGAGAACATGCCCTCGGGAACGGCGCAACGGCCGGGCGATGTGCTGACGCAATACGGCGGCAAGACCGTCGAGGTCCTCAACACCGACGCCGAAGGTCGACTGATCCTCGCGGACGCCATCGTTCGTGCCTGCGAGGACAACCCGAAGTACCTCATCGACACGGCCACGCTCACCGGCGCGCAGCAGGTCGCATTGGGCAACCGCACTCCCGGCGTCATGGGGACGCCCGACTTCCGCGACCGCGTGGCACGGATCTCGCAGAGCGTCGGCGAGGGCGGCTGGGCCATGCCGTTGCCGGAAGAGCTGCGCTCGGACCTCGACTCCAAGGTCGCTGACCTGGCCAACGTCACGAATCACCGCTACGGCGGCATGCTCTCGGCAGGCTTGTTCCTCAAGGAGTTCGTGCCCGAGGGCGTCGAGTGGGCCCATGTCGACATCGCGGGACCGGCATACAACACCGGCGGACCGTGGGGCTACACCGGTAAGGGCGGCACGGGAGTTCCCGTCCGGACGATTCTCGCGGTGTTGGAGGACATCGCAGGAGCCTGACCGCCTGCCGTGCACCCTCACGTCCCTTTTCGATCCGTGCTTTAGGGACCTGAGGGTGCAGATCGGCCCCCGACGACCGATCTGCAGGCTCTCAATCCTCGAGAAGTCGACGTTCGATGATCTTGCGGCGCGCGTCGTAATCCCGCATGCGCTGCGGATAGCCCGTCTTGCGCACGTCATAGACCGGGATCTTGAGTTCACCGCTCAGGCGCCGAGCACCCTTCTCGCCGACGACGCGGCGCGTCCACTCGCCATCGTGCGCAACGAGGACCGCCGTCACTTCAGTGACGGTGGTCTTCGGCTCGATGTAGGCCTCGACGCCGTAATGCGACCGCACCCAATGCTGCAAGTACGACGCGTCAGCGGCGCTGACGTTCGCACTACTCCGCCGTCGTCGAAAGATTCCCACGCATCCATGGTGCCAGTTCCGGCTGTGGGCCTCGTTCGGTGTGTCTGTGGGGTCGCTGTGAGGTCAACCCACATTCGTTGCGGGCGTCCCCGTGACGTGACGATGGGTCAGCGAGTTCGGCGCATCCAGATTCGCTCCGGTGTCGACGCTCACGCTGAGTCGTTCAACGAGTTCGCCACCGAGCCACGCCCCGATTCCGGCGATTGCGAAGCCCACGATGCTGAACGCGAATGCCGCGCTGGCCGGATGCCAATTGTCCGCCTGGAGCCGGAACAGCCAGCTCACGAGGAACAACACGTTCACCACGGCCATGCTCGTTCCGTGGACTAATCCGACTTTGCGAGCGCGCGTGTCGCGTGGGATCGCAAACCAATCGATCCAGCCGACGATCGCCGCTGCTGCTCCCCCGATGAATCCGGTCGCGATGACATAGGCGGCAGCCGGTGGGAATCCGGATCTGTTGGTGGCGAGATAAATGAAATCGAAGACGATCGACGTCGTGTACAACCCGAGCGGAAATGCGATCAACATCGGGTGCACGGCATGACCGAACAGTTTGACTCTGCTCTCCATGACGGCCTCCTGATTGGTCCGACTAAACCGTCGTACCCGGCATCATTGCCGCTAATCACGGGTAGTCCAATGAGGTGAGTAGTCCGGATCGAGACAAGCAGGTTTGCCGCGCGTGCATTTACGGCCTGGGATTTCTCGTAGCGGCCACGGCGCTGTGCATCGCCTGCGTTGTCTGGGTGACCAATGACCCGAATGCGTGCGCTCTCACGACGACCCCAGGATGTTCGAGGATCGGTTGGGTCACTTTGGTATTCGCGCCGTTCGCGATGCTGCTGCTCGGAAGCGCCGGGGCCGCGGTCCAGACGTTCCGGTCCTACCGAAACGGCGATGAATACCAGCAATGGCACATCGTCATGTGGCTGCTGCTCGTGTGCATGGTGACGTACGTCGGATTCTCCGGCTCGGCGTGGGCGGGCGCCGGAATCAACTGACGAATAAGCGTCAGCAGCTCGGGGAATTCACGTGGCTATCGACGAGGTCATGCAAACCGAACACCGCGTACGCCGACTGAATCACGGGCTGTGCGACGTTTCGCACCGGAATACCGCCGGGAGTCACACCGCACCGCGTGCCGGCATGCGCATGGCCGTGGAGCACGAGATCGACCTGGTACTGATCGATGACCTCGGCAAACAGGTATGAGCCCAGGAATGGGTAGATCTCCAGCGGCTCTCCCACGAGCGTGTCCGGCACTGGCGAATAGTGCATCAGCACGACAGTCGCGTCCGCGTTTCCCGCGACGTCATCGAGCGCTCCGGCCAATCGGTGCGCCAAATCCACGGTGTGGCCGGCGAAGAGCTTCATCTGCCGTTCGCCGAACGGGCTCGCACACGCGCCGGAGAACCCGCCGCCGAAACCCTTCAATCCAGCGACGGCGAGCGACCCGCCGTTGACGGAGATCACCGTCGACTCCCCTTCGAGGACAGAGATTCCGTGCTCGCGGAGTAGTTCGCAGATCAGGTCCTGTTCGTCATTGTGGTAGTCGTGGTTGCCGAGCACGGCGACGACTGGCACCCCGATGTCCGAGAACTCCTCCGCGACGACGCGAGCTTCGTCCGCGGTGCCGTGCCGGGTGAGGTCCCCGGCGAGGAACAGCACCTCAGCATGCTCCTTGACCTGCAATAACGCCGGTCTGAGCACTCCATGGGAGTCGTCCCCGAAATGTATGTCTCCGACAGCTGCTGTGCGCATGAGGTCAACCCACGTTCTCGTTGAGGTCCTCGATGAGATTGAGAAAGGCACGCGCATAAGCCGAGGTCTGGGTGACGTCGCGAACTTCGTCCCAGTTCACGTCATCGCCTAACGCACGGGCGATCTCGAGCAAGGGCCCGAAATCGAGCTGATGGGCGTTGAGGACCATCAACTTGTCGATCAGCAGATCGGTAGCGCTGATGACGAGCGCGGACGTCGGTCCGATGGGCAGGCGGGACGCGCGCTGGAGGAGTTCGTCGTCGACCGAGCGGTAGTTCGGGCGATAGATCAGATCGACGAGAATGCGTCCGTCGTAGACCTTTGCGAGCCAGTCCTCCGGTGGAGACGCCGCTCGCATCCCGGCGCGCACGAGTGTCGACACCGCCAACTTCACGTCGCTCGGCTTGAGGAAGATGTCGACGTCGTGGCTAGTGGCCGGCCCGCCCCGAACGTAGACCGCACAGCCACCGCCGACGGCGAAGTGCACGTCGGTCTCGTTCAGCGCATTGACCACCTTGATCAGGGACTCGACAAACCGGTCAGCCACTCGAGTCACAGCCTAGAAGTGGCGAACACGCTTCGGATGGAACCCGTGATGCACTTCTTGGTGGTGCAGCAACAATCCCGCCGCGCCGAAGAAGACAAACGCCACGAGCGCACTGATCAACGCCAGCGTCTCCTGGTGGACGGACGAAGCGGCGTAGGCGACCGGAATGCATGCCACCGACAACACCAGTGCGGCAAAGCCGAGCCAGCCATCGAGTTCTTGACGCATCGCAAACTCCCTTCCTCACCATCGTCCTACCCGGGTCGGACCTCGGCAAACGTGACCTCGGCGAAGGTTTGCCCACCCGCAGGTCGGGTACGTCGAATTGGATGGATCCACGACGCAGGGAGGACGACATGTCTGAACACTCGATCCGGGACGGTGTCATACACGCGGTCGAGAACGTCGCCGAGACCCTCAAGGAAGGCACGGCAGCGGCGGTCGGCAAGGAGGCCCACCTCGGAAAGGCGTCGTCGCAGGGTGCCAACGTCGCGCGGGACGTCATGTCCACCAACGTCGAGTGCGCGCGCACGACCGACAGCGTGGCCAGCATTGCCCGGCGTCTGACCGACTTGAACATCGGGTCGATGCCGATCTGTGGCGAGGACGGGCTCTTGCACGGCATGGTCACCGACCGGGACATCGTCACGAAGGTCGTCGCCAAGGGCTTCGACCCCGCAGCCACGTTCGTCGGTGAGATCACCGAGGATCGAATCGTCACGGTCGGCGCAGACGATCTGTTGTCAGATGTCTTGCGCACGATGTCGGAGAACCATGTTCGCCGGGTGCCCGTGATCGAAAACCGTCGGCTCGTCGGAATCGTGGCGCAGGCCGATCTGTCTCGAACGGTGACGCACGAAATGGTGGGCGAACTGGTGGAGCAGGTTTCGACGCCCTAATACCAATAACGCCGTCTCATCAGGTGATATTCGGTCTCGTCGACAAACCACAGCACGGCCCCGATGATGACCGCGATAATCCCCAGGCTCCACACAATCGGAACGGCGAACACGTATCCGAGGATGAGCAGTACGACTCCCAATGCGAGCATGACAAACCTCCTGAGTGTCATTGCGCTATGAATCGGGTTCCCCGACAAGAGAATCTCTAACTCACCTGAGGTCCCGTCGGGATCGGCCGCCGCTAGGGCTCGACGTCGGGTTCCTCCTCGGCGAGACGCTCGTCCAGGGATTCGGGCTCACTGACGTCGTCGTGACGGGTTCGCGTCACTGACGACCAGTTCTCGGCCGGGTCCATCCCCTCCTCGAGCGGGTCTACACCGAGTGCATCCTCGTCGAGGTCTTCGGCGGTTTCGTGGTCCTCTCGACCCGGATCGTGTAGCGGATCAGTCATCTGTGCCTCCCTCAGCCGACGGCCAGAGCGCCGGAGCGGCGCCGTTCGATCGCCTTCACGTACACCGCAGCGGTCCGTCGGGCAATGTTCGCCCACTGGTAATGCGACGTCGTCATCGCGCGACCTGCGGACCCCATACCGGCAGCGGCGGTCGGATCGTCGAGCAACTTCTTCAGTGCCGTGGTCAACGCGTTCTTGTTTCGCGGCGGGACGAGGAATCCGGTGACTCCGTCGCGCACCGTGTCCTTGAGTGCGCCGACGGCCGACGCCACCACCGGACGGCCGCACGCCATCGCCTCGAGCGACACCATGCCGTACGGCTCGTAATGCGGAGTGCAGGCAACGACGTCGGCAGACCGGAGAACATCCGGCATCTGCGTGTGCGTGACCCGCCCCACCAGCGTCAGTCGGTGGTCGACACCGCCGGCTTTGGCGAGCTCACGCAGTCGCTTGACCTCGCGATCGTCCTTGAGTCCGCCTTCCTGCGGTTCTCCGACCAGCGCCAATTCGGTCCGCGGGAGATCCTGAAGTACCGTGACGAGTTCGTCGAAACCGTTCACCGGCACAAGGTCACCGACCGAAACGATGCGCTGCTTCGACGACTTGACGGTGTCACCCTCCGGTGTGAACAGCCCGGTGTCGACGCCGTTCGGAATCACTGCGGCATGGTTCGGAGGGACACCCAGTCGAGCGAGCTCTGCCGCCTCGTCCCGGCAATTGGCGATGATGGCGGTCGCGTGATGGGCGATGAAGTGCTCGGTGCGGGTGCGCGCCACGGGACTGTGATCTTCGACTCCGAGGAACCGCTTCCGCGCCGCACCCATGTCATGGAACGTGACGACGGTCGGAATCCCCAGGGCATCGGCCGCGCCGCAGGTCGCCATGCCGGAAGTCCAGAAGTGGGCGTGAACGACATCCGGTCGTTCCGCGGACCACCAACTACGCAGGAAAGCGGTGAACTCCCGCATGTGGGCGTAGAGCTGATCACCCGGAAGACGGCTGGGCGGCCCCGCCGGAACGTGCACGACCCGATAGCGCGGGCCATGAAAGACCGTAGGGAGTTGCGGGTCGTCCCGGCGCGTGAAGATCGTGACGTGATGACCGAGGTCAGCGAGCGCCGTAGAGAGGGCTGCGACGTGGTCATTGTGAGTATTCGCGGTCGCGCTGACCGGCGCCGAAATCGGGCTGCCATGCTCGGAGACAAGTGCGATCTTCATCTCTGACCTCTCCCAATCACCGCATGTAGAGGAATCGTACCCGGATACCGTTACATGAACCAGAAAAGTGTGGGG
>JAJFUQ010000226.1 GCA_021372355.1 Nocardiaceae bacterium
CAGCTGGGCCAACCACGTCACCATCGCCGACCCTCAGCACGTGCGGGCAGCCAAAGAACTGCGCCGCGACTACCGCCGCCAAGACCTCGCCAACCGGGCCCGAAACGCCGCCCGCATCCGCGCCCACCCCGACGGCCACGAGGTACCGATCCGGGCGCTACCAGACTACGACGACCTGTTCGGGGTGCACTTTGCTACCCCGTCAGGTGCTCAACCACCCACCCCGTCCACTATCACTGAAAGGTGAAATACCATGTCCGACAATCACACAGGTAAGCAGATCGAGTTCGCGGCGCGGGCGTTGAAGATGCCAGCGATCCGCCGCTGCTGGGCCGAGTTGGCCGAGCGGGCCCGCACCGACAACTGGACCCACGAGGAGTACCTCGCAGCGATCCTTGACCGCCAGGTCAGTGAACGCGAAGCCAACGGCACCGTGCTGCGGATCAGTGGCGCTCGCTTCCCCGCGGTCAAGACACTCGAGGACTTCAACTTCGACCGCCTTCCAGGATTGCGTCGCGATGTTATCGCCAATCTGGCCACCAGCACCTGGATCGCCAAGAGCGACAACGTGATCCTTCTCGGACCACCTGGAGTGGGTAAGACCCACCTCGCGATCGCGCTCGGGATCAAAGCCGCGCACAACGCCTACCCTGTGCTCTTCGACACCACCACCGGATGGGTCACCCGCCTTGAGGTTCCCCCCGAACCGTAGAGGCATCGATAATGAGGAGCACGATGCCAGAGAAGCGGAAGAAGTACGACCGGGAGTTTCGTGATGGGGCGGTCCGGATCGTCGAGGAGACAGGTAAGCCGATCGCCCAGGTCGCTCGAGACCTGGGGGTCAACGAGGGCACCTTGGGTAACTGGGTCAACCGGGCGCGCGCCGAGCGGGAGGGCCGCGGCGAGCTGACCGTTGATGACGCTGCTGAGCTCAAACGGTTGCGTGACGAGGTCGCCGAGCTGCGCATGGAGCGTGATGTCCTCAAGCGATCAGTGGTCCTGTGGGTGAAGGAGGCGACGAAGTGAGCGTGGCACGCTTTATCGCCGACCAGAGGACCAACTATCGGGTGCCACACGCGGTGTCCTGCCGGCTGCTCGGGGTCAGCGAGGCGTGGTTCTACAAATGGCATAAGCGGACCCAATCGCCGGGTGCGGCAACGGGTTTGCACACCACCCGCGACTATCGCCGGGACACCATCGACCGGGCCGTGGCGGTGGCGTTCGACAAGGCCCGCGGCCTGCACGGGTCACCGCGCCTGCATGCGGATCTGCGTGCTGACGGGTGGACGGTGACCGAGAAGACTGTCGCTGATTCGATGTGTCGTCAGGGCCTGGTCGCGCGGCGGATCCGCCGGCGCAACGGGCTGACCCGTCAGGACAAGACCGCCCCGAAGTTCCCCGATTTGTTGGGTCGCGATTTCACCGCACAGTGCCCCGATCAGCGGTGGGTCGGCGACATCACCGAGATCCCGACCGCGGCGGGCAAGCTGTATCTGGCCACGGTCATCGACCTCTACAGTCGCCGCCTGCTGGGGGCGGCCACCAGTCGTCACCCGGATGCAGCGTTGGCGTGTGCGGCGATCGAGATGGCGGTCGCCACGCGGGGCGGTATGCAGGCGATATGGCGTGATGACGATGCGCAGAAGCTGATTTTCCACACCGATCGTGGGTCGACGTACACCGCGAAACGGTTCACCAGGCTGTGCCAGAAGATGGGTATCCGGCAGTCGATGGGCCGGGTCGGATCGTGTTTCGACAACGCCGCAGCGGAGGCATTCTTCTCTTCTTTGGAGTGGGAAGTGTTGTCACGCAACGAGTTCCATACTATCATGGAGGCGCAGGCGGTCGTGTTGGAGTGGTGCTACGGCTTCTACAATCACCAGCGTCGCCACAGCGCGATCGGGATGATGAGTCCGGTCGACTACGAGAACACCGCAGTCACCGAGCCCGAAGCCGCATAGAGGAGTCCTCCACGATTCCGGGGGAACCACATATTCTCTAGGTCAAGAGGATTGGGTAGCGTCTTGATCAGGTGGGTGCCGTTGGTCGCGTGGATCAACTCGCCGTCGATCCGCAGGGTGACCCGGCTGCCGGCCGTCACGACGCCGAGGGCGAGTTCATGTCCACGAACAATGACGATGCCGTCGCGGTTCGCGGTCCGGTCGATCTCGATAGCTCGCGGCCGATGGGTGGCGGTGGAGGTGTCGAACGCGGCTTGCGCCGGTCTGGGCCGGCCCGGGCGGGTGCCGCGGGCGCGGAGTCGTTGCAGGTCTGCGGTGGTCAGCTTCGACCGGACCGTCTTGATCACGATGTCGTCGCAGATGATGTACACGCTCGACAGGTCAGCCCACATCACGACACTGCGCTGCGCATAGTTTCTTTCCGACCCACACCTGTTGCACACCGGCAATAGTCACTACACCGGACGGCGGCACGACAGTGTCGAACTCAATGGCGGAACTCGACTGATCGGCCACGGTTGGAGCTGGCCGAACGACTTCGGCTTCCGGTCGGATCTCGGCACCAACAGGCTTGCTGGGCATGGTGTCGGGATCGGTGCTGCGACTGCGGAACACGCTGGCAGGGGTGGCCATGTTCAGCGACTGATGCGGTCTGCAGGTGTTGTAGGCGTGGACCCATTCGTCGATAGCCGTTTGCGCGGTCTCGATGGTGTCGAAGGCGCCAGTCTCGTCGAGAAGCTCCCGGCGCAATGTGCGATGGAATCGTTCGATTTTGCCGGTCGTGGTCGGTGACCGGCGTTTGGTCAACCGCGCGGTGATGCCGTACTCGCGACACGTCCGCTCGAAGAGCACCTCAACCGGCAACGGCCGCGTGTGTCTGCCGGTGAACTGGTTGCCGTTGTCGGTGAGCACCTCGAACGGCACGCCCCATCGATTCATCGCCCCGACGAACGCTTCACACACGGCACTGCCACTGGGCTGCTCGAGAACCGCGGCGACGGTGACGAAGCGGGAATGGTCGTCGATGCCGGTCAACAGTTTGCATTCCCGGCCGCCAGCCAGGAACACACCTCCAACCAGGTCGAGTTGCCACAGATGCATCGGAGCTTCCCGCTCCCATCGCTTGTAGACCCGTTTATGTAGCTGCTCTTGAGGATTGACCAATCCGTTGCGTACCAGCACGCGGTGCACCGTGGCCCGCGCGGGCGCGGGCGCATAAGGGTCGAGGCGTCCGAGTTCGTAGACGATGCGCCGGGCACCCCACCGCCGGTGGGTGCGTCGCATTTCGCAGATCGTCGCCTCCACTTGTGGAGAGATCTGGTTCGGGCTAGTACGCGGTCGGCGAGATCGATCCGATAAACCGCCCAGACCTGATGCGGCATAGCGCTTGCGCCACGCCGTGACCGTTTGGCGAGAGACACCGTAACGGTTAGCGACCTCGATGACCGGAGCACCGTCGGCGACTTCGGTGACCGCACGGAACCTGACCTCCACACGCACCCGTGCAGCGATCTCAGCATCGGATTCAGTCTCAGCAGAGAAGGACACCCCCCACACTCTGACTGCGACCACCGACAAGCGTGAGACGTCAACGATGTCCCGACGACACGACGTCAAGCATGTCCCGAGCCCTTACACGTCACACGTCGGCAACCCACCGGTGGCGGGTGGAGCCGTCGTGCTGGTACTCCGTCTCCAACTCTTGAAAGAACTCAGTGATGTACATGCTGGAGCGATACGGGAAGTACCGAACTTCGTCGACGTTCTGGGCATCGTCGCGTCCGAGGTTGCCCACGACGAGGTTTCCAAGAGCTTCGAGGTTGCGGCGACGGAACTTCACATGGGCATTGTTGCAAGCGACGCCGACGAATGCCCACACCTCGCGCGACCCTGCGGGCGATGCCCGATCAAGACCGAGGCGTTCGACTACCAGTTCGTCGGACCATCCGGGTAGCGTGTCGCAAGGGTCGGTTCCGAACTCGGCGGCCATGCCGTCGGCGGCAGGGAGATTGCACGCCCTGGTGGTTCTCGATCAATTTCCCACGGTGTATAGCGTGGACTTGCGGCGTTGAAGGTGTGCTGCAGGAGGATT
>JAJFUQ010000238.1 GCA_021372355.1 Nocardiaceae bacterium
GCACCGTTCTTCAACGCGAGCAGGGTCTTGATGTCGATGAGGATCTGCAGCAGAAACTTCCGACGCGTCGGCTGCTCGACACCCGCTTTCGGGCAATCCACATCCTCACAGCGGCACACGAGCACGGTCTCCCCGTGCAGCAACGCCATCAGCCCGTCCGCACGCCGCTGATTGCGGGAGCGGGTGTCTTTCGGGCAGACGGTTTCGGCGATCTCGTTGATCAAGCGATCCGCCTCATGCCCCTCCAGATCGGTGATGCATGCCGACAACCACGACAAGCCGTTCCCTTCCTGCTGGACGTACACGGTTCGAGACACCCGCTGATTCACCTCCCGCGCGGCCGCGGCTTCCTCGGGGTTGACCTGGAACCACAAGGCCCACAACCGACGCCGCAACGGACCCGGCGTCAAGCGCTGTGCCAGCGGAACGAGATGCGGTTCCACCCCGTCGATGGTCTCGGCACACGCGTCCCGAAACACGGACACGATGGTCGACACCGAGGCGTAGTCGATCACCCCGGCTTCGAACGCGGCATGCACCAACGGCAGTCGGTGCCACAACTGCGACCCGGTTTCGACCAGCAGGTCCGCGGCCCGCTTGGAAATCCCGAGAGCGACCGCGACCTCGGTGATCGCGGAGAACTGCACATCCACCGGGTCCGGAGCAGTAGCGATCTGCCGGTCCCAGAACTCGTGCGCGGCGAGGGCTTTCCGGCACGCAGCAGCGTTCTCCGCCTGCGCGAGCTGGACGAGATCGTCGAGCGTCATGCAGGCGGTGTCAGGGGCGATGTCGGTATCGAACACATGTACGAACCTATACCTGGGGTCTGACAAGTACCGCTCTGACCAGCAGGAATGTGCAATACCCGTCGCTCGCGGAAGCCGCCGGTGCCCTATAAAGATTCACGCTGAGCAATACTCTTCAGTCCCTTCAGCGCCCGCCGTAACTTCTCCAACGTGATGAACGAGTACGCGCTCCGCTGTACGCGGTCCTGTCGCTGAGCACCGACAGCCCCTTCTTCCGTTCACCTCTTGTCCCACCTGTCCTGGGACACCTCTATCTCAAGGACCCCTCATGACGCTTGTCCTCAACAAGATCACTGCCCACATCGGCGCCCGGGTCAGCGGCGTCGACGTCAGGCAGGCCCTCGACGCAGACACTGTGAATCAGTTGCGCCAGGCACTGAACGAGCACAAGGCGCTCGTGTTCGATGCGCCCGACCTCGACTCCGTGGGGCAGGAACGTTTCGCCTCCAACTTCGGTGACCTCACCACCGCGCACCCGACGGTGCCGGGGGAGAACAGGGTCAACGTGCTCGAAGTCGACGCAGAGAACGGCAAGGCGAACGAGTGGCACACCGACGTCACGTTCGTGGTGAATCCGCCGGCCATCAGCACGTTGCGCAGCATCATCATCCCGAGCTACGGCGGCGAGACGCTCATCGCGAATTCGGCTGCGGCATACCGGAGTCTGCCGGTGCAACTGCGCACGTGGGCGGACTCTCTGTGGGCGATCCACACGAACATCTACGACTACGTGAAGGCGCGCAGCGACAAGGAGGAGCAGTACCGCACGGTCTTCCAGTCGGCGGAGTACGAGACGCGCCATCCGGTCGTGCGCGTGCATCCGGAAACCGGTGAGAAGGGCCTGTTCATCGGATCGTTCGTGAAGCAGATCGAAGGGCTGTCGAAGACCGAGTCGAAGGACGTGCTGCGTCTGTTCCAGGCGCACGTGACCAAGCCCGAGCACATTCTTCGGTGGTCGTGGCAGCCCGGTCAGTTGCTCGTGTTCGACAACCGCATCACGCAGCACTACGCGATCGACAACTACGACAACCAGCCGCGCAAGCTCAGCCGAGTGACCGTCGCGGGCGACATCCCGGTGTCGGTGAACGGCGAACGCTCCACGGCCTTGGTCGGCGACGCGTCCCACTACTCGCCGCTGGAATCGGCGAACGCCGCGTGAGTTCTACTTACCGATCGCCCGGGACCAAGGGCCCGGGCGATCGTCGCGTCCCGTGGCGTTGCTGGCCGGAAACTGGTAGCTTCAACCACGTGTCGACGAACCTGAACTTCTCCGCAGCTGCTTCGCTGCGTGGTTCGTCATGTTGCCGAATGTGTTGTCGCCCTAGCTGACGCCGTCGCACGAGCCGTCCTTTTGAGGACCGGGTGCGCGGTGAGTTTCCGCACACATATCCGGCCATAAGGACACCTCTCATGACTATCGCCATCGACCGACCTGTCCACGTCGTTCCGCCGCGCTTCTACCGCCCAGACCTGCCTGCAGGGCTCGTGTTCCGGACGGCTGCGGTGCACGGCCCACTCGGTCGAGACCAGATCGCGGCGGCGACCGGACTGAGCATCGCGACCGTCAACCGCCAAGCCGCGTCGCTGCTCGCGACCGGACTGCTGCGCGAACGCGCGGACCTCACGGTTTCCGGCGCAGTGGGCCGACCCAGAATCCCGCTCGAAGCGAATCAGGACCGATTCGCCGTCGCCGGAATCCACATCGGTGCGGCGACGACGACGCTCGTCATCTCCGACCTGCGCGGCACGATCCTCGACGGTGCGCGCGTTCAGACACCACAACTCGATCAAGAACAGGCACTCCGCGGCATCGCATCGTCGGCCGCGGACTTCCTGCGCAGGTCAACCGCAGCCCGGCATCGAAAGTTACTGTGGGCAGGTGTCGCGCTCGGTGGTCGGGTCGATGCGCGCACCGGCAGCGCCGATCACGCCCGTCTGCGCTGGGTTAATGCTCCGGTGGCAACGTCGATCGGTGTGGGCATCGGCGTCCCGGTGTCGGTCTCGCCGCACGTCGAGGCGATGGCTGCCGCAGAGTTGCTGGCTGCCCCCGGAGCTCGCCCGGCAACCGGCAGCAGCCTGTTCTTCTACGCGCGTGAGACTGTCGGTCTCGCGCTGACGATCGACGGTCGGGTTCACACTCCGAAGAGCGGTCCGGGGTCGATCGCACACCTCCCGGCGGGCTCAGACGTGTTGTGCGAGTGCGGCCGTCGCGGCTGCCTCGAGGCCACCGTCAGCGACCGGGCCACGCTCGAAGCTGCCGTAGCGGCCGGGGTCTTCGGCGATGCCCGCCCCACGTTGGGTGGCTTGTACGCCGAGGCGAACCGCGGCAACGCGGCAGCGGTAGAAGTGTTGTCTCGACGAGCAACGGCTCTCGGCCGGGGTGCCGCTCTACTGAATGATCTGCTCAATCCTGACCAGATCATCGTGGCCGGCCAGGCGTTCACCGGCTATCCGCCGGCGATGCGCGAATTCGGTGCTGCCTTCTCCCGCGAAGCGTCGCTGGCCGTCAATGACGTCATCACCAGCCGCTTCGGCGGCCTGGTTCAGGAGCATGCGGCCACGGCGGCGGCGCTGTCGGTGCTGTATGCCGACCCTCTGGGTGCGCTGCGTCGGACGGCATGAGATGTGTCGACGGTGGCGCTGCGGGCGACTGCAGCGCCACCGTCGACAACTGTCAGGCCGCGGCAGCCAGCTGGGATTGACCGCCGACCCTGAACCTTATTCCGCGTGCTTCGAGTTCCGGAAGCACGGTTTCGAGCACTTGTGACAGCAGCACGGCGGGTGCGTCTGACCGCAGTGTGATGCCATCGGCGACCCGGGCCGCCCAGATATCCCAGATGAGCCCGGCGAGCGAGCGGCCGCTGCCGGGGTGGACGATCTCTCCGGTGTGGAGGCCGGGCCGCCAATCCGGGTTCAGCGCTTCGAACTCGGCAAATGCGGTCGCCGTCGTATCCGCGAGATGGGCGCGGACATCGACGAAAACCGGCTCCTGTGCGGACGCGGTGATCTTCTGTGCCTGTCCGAGCGTGCTTGTTCGGATCCGTCGAATCCCGCGATCGTCAGCCGGAGATTCGGTGAGTTCGATCCAGATGTCGTCGGAAAACTCGATCGCTAGTCGCAACATGATTCTCAGAAAACCAGCCGCTGACGTGCGCGAACAGGGTTAAACCCAGGCTGAGTGAATCAGCGTGCGTGCTGTGGGCGATGCGCGTCGCCATGCTGCGTCAGCACGAACGACGCGACCACTCCGATGATCAGAATGCCGGCCGGCAGCAGCATCGCTTCGGCGAGCGCGGAGCTGAACAGATTCTTGATATCGCCTGGAACGGCCGAACTCACATGTTGGCTGCCGGACAGTCCGTGCGACGTCATGCGTGCGGTGATGAGTGCGCTGATCGCCGCGCTGCCGAGTACCGAGCCTGACTGCCGGGCGGTGTTGTAGACGCCCGACCCCGCGCCCATGTGCTTGAACGGCAGATCGTGCATCGCAGTCGCCGCGAGCGGCGCCCAGATGAAGGCGTTCGCGGAGCCCATGAGGACGAGGGGCAACGCCATCATCCAGATCGACGTGTCCGGCTTCATGATCAGGGCGAACCACGCGATGCCGATGGCGAAAGACGCGAAGCCAATGGTCGGGATGACGCGCGGAGGCATGCGATCGACCATTTTGCCGACCGCCGGTGCGAGCAATCCGGTCGTGATCGCCATCGGCGCGAACGTGAATGCCGACGCGGTTGGCGAAAGCCCGTGCACGGCCTGCAGATAGAAGAACGTCGGCACGGTCATGGCGGTGATGGCCGCACCCATGACGCAGATCGCGAGCGTCGACATCGCGAAGTTGCGGACCTTGAACAGTTCCAGTGGAACGAGCGGTTCGTGTTTCGTTCGGGCTTGCATCACGACGAACACGATCAAGACGAGAATGCCGCCGCCGATCATCAGCCAGATGCGCGGTGACCACGAGTCGGTCTCGCCTTCCTGCAGTCCGAACACCAGCAGGAACATGCCGATCGCGCTGACTACAACGCCGGGGATGTCGAAACTGTGGGAATGCGTCGGCAGCTTCGGAATGAACTGCAATCCCAGCGCGATCGCGAGGATTCCGATGGGCACGTTGATGAAGAAGATCCACTGCCAGCCCAGTCCGTCGACAAGCAAGCCGCCGGCAATGGGCCCGACGAGGGTCGCGATGCCGGCCACCGCACCCCAGATGCCCATTGCCGCACCGCGCTTGTCGGGCGGGAATATCCGAGCGATGACGCTCATCGTCTGCGGTGACATGAGCGCTGCGCCGAGCCCCTGCACGGCGCGCGCTGCGATGAGCATCTCGATCGTGTTCGCCAAGCCGCACCACAGCGACGCCGCGGTGAAGATCACGAGACCGACGAGGTAGATGTTCTTGGGCCCGAACCGGTCGCCGAGGCGGCCGGTGATGAGCAGCGGCACCGCATAGGTCAGCAGATATGCGCTGGTGACCCAGATGACGTTGTTGATGCCGGTGTCGAAATGCGTCAGGATCGCCGGGTTCGCGACCGCGACGATCGTCATGTCCAGCAGGATCATGAAGAATCCCAGGCACAGCGTGGCGAGCGAAACCCAGGGGCTGTGTGTACGAGTGGGCGTCTCGACTGTCATGCCTTGATCATCGCGCGGGCACCCGCGATGAAGAGACTCAATCCGAATGTGAAGCGATCTGTCGCGGTGGGGGATTCGAACAGCGGTGACGCGGAGTCTTCGAGCGCGCCGCTGGAGTCCATCTGGATTCGGGACTGCTCGTCGATCGTGTGGCCGAGGACGTAATAGAGCAAACTCGTCGCGGCGAGTTCGGCGTCGTGCTCGCTGATTCCGCCGGCATGGAGTGAACGTGCGAAGAGCGCGACCACGGTGCTCGTCGTCAAGCGCGATGCGAACGCGGCGGACACGATCTCCGCGGCGTCTCGGTGGGCGAGAAGTGCGTCACGGACAGCCGTCGCGATCTCGATCAGTTGTACATCCCACGCGCCATGCGACGGCGCAGTCACCGGCTCGAGGATGCGGTCGGCAACGGCTGCGAGGAGTGCCTGCTTGTTCGGAAAATGCCAGTACAGCGCGCCCGCGGCGACATTGAGGGACGTCGCGAGACGGCGCATCGTGAGGTCTCCGAGTCCGTACTCGTCGAGAATCGCGATCGCCGCGCCGACCACGTCGCGCTTGGTCAATTGCACTCGACTACTCTAACCTGAACGGTGTTCAAGTGGTGCCGCACCCAGGCGCTGCGATGAGAAGAGGTACGGCAGATGACGCAGGCGCCGGTTCAGACAGACATTCTTGCAACCGCTCGCGAGCAAGTGCTCGAACGGGGTGTTGGGCTCGACCAGGAGCAGACCCTCGAGGTGCTCAAACTCGATGACGACCGTCTCGAGGAACTCCTCGCACTCGCCCATGACGTGCGCATGAAGTGGTGCGGCCCGGAGGTCGAGGTCGAGGGAATCATCAGCCTCAAGACCGGTGGTTGCCCCGAAGACTGTCACTTCTGTTCGCAGTCTGGTCTGTTCTCTTCGCCGGTGCGCTCGGCCTGGCTCGACATCCCGTCGCTCGTCGAGGCGGCCAAGCAGACCGCCAAGACCGGTGCGACCGAGTTCTGCATCGTCGCCGCCGTGCGTGGCCCGGACGCGCGCCTGATGTCCCAGGTCGCAGCCGGTGTCGAGGCCATCCGCAACGAGGTCGACATCCAGGTCGCATGCTCGCTGGGCATGCTCACCCAGGAACAGGTCGATCAGCTCGCCGCGATGGGCGTCCACCGCTACAACCACAACCTCGAGACCTCGCGCTCGCACTTCCCGAATGTCGTCACCACGCACTCGTGGGAAGAGCGCTGGGACACCCTGAAGATGGTGCGTGAAGCCGGCATGGAGGTCTGCTGCGGCGGCATCCTCGGCATGGGTGAAACGCTCGAGCAGCGTGCCGAATTCGCTGCCAACCTCGCTGAGCTCGAACCAGACGAGGTGCCCCTCAACTTCCTCAACCCGCGCCCGGGCACGCCGTTCGGCGACCTCGAGGTGCTTCCCGCGGCAGACGCTCTGCGTGCCGTCGCAGCCTTCCGGCTCGCGCTGCCGCGTACGATCCTGCGCTTCGCGGGTGGTCGGGAGATCACCCTTGGTGACCTCGGCGCCAAACAGGGCATCCTCGGCGGCATCAACGCCGTCATCGTCGGCAACTACCTCACCACGCTGGGTCGCCCGGCCGAGGCGGACCTCGATCTGCTCGGTGAGCTGCAGATGCCGATCAAGGCGCTCAACTCCACGATCTGATGTTCAACCCCTACACCGGAAAGCCCGATTCTGACGCGGTCCCCAAGGCCGCGGAACTCGGGCTGGAGCCACCGCGGTTCTGCACCGAATGCGGCCGCCGCATGATCGTGCAGGTCAGTCCGGATGGCTGGTGGGCGAAGTGCTCGCGGCACGGAGTGACCGACTCCCACGACCTCGAGCGTCGCTGATGCGGCGCGCCGTCAGCCGGATCCTTGCGGGTGTCCTGATCGTCAACATGCTGGCCGGATTGGCGTGGGCGTTCATCGCCCGGCCGGTCAGATTCGTGATCGTCGACAACGGGCTCGGACAGTCTCTCGACGGCGAAACCGCCAATCAATTCGGTGCGATCGGATGGCTCGCCCTGATCGGCGCGGCGATCGGGTTGGTGGTGGGGATCGCCGCTTGGTCGTACCGCGAGCAACGCGGCGTACCGCTGCTGTACGTGATCGTCGCTGTGTGTGCGCTCGGGGCGCTCGCCATGGCGGCGATCGGCGAGTTGATCGTTCGCCTGCGCTATCCGATCGTCGACGATCCGAAAATCGGCTCGGTCGTCTCGATCGCGCCGAAGATCTTCGACGGCACGATCCCGGTCGCGCTGGTGCTCGAGCCGCTCATCGCGGCGGTGGTCATCTTCGTGATGGCTGCCCTGAGCCCGTTCGACGATCTCGGTACCGGTCGTCACGCCGGCACGGCGGAAACCGCCGTGCCGACGGGTTCGACCTTCGGCTGAGTACGCGTGCGACCGCGAGTCAGCGGTATCCGCGATCGCGGTACTGCTGTCTCAGTGCTTTCGTCGCGGACTTGAACCGCTTGTCGTGCTCCGCGCGCGTTCGGGCATCCACGCGGCTGGCTAACCAGGCATCCTCGCGCTGAAGCTTCTGATAGCTCTGCAGGCGACGATCCGACAGTGTTCCCGCTGCGATGGCTTCCCGCACCGCGCAGCCGGGCTCCATGTCATGTCGACAGTCGACGAAATGGCACAGCTCGGCGAGTGCCGCGATGTCCTCGAAGGTCTGGTTGAGGCCCTCCTCGGCATTCCAGATTCCGGCGCTGCGGAGCCCGGGGGTATCGATGAGGACGAGCCCGAGGTCGGCCAGCGCGGTCAGATCGCGGGACACCGTCGTGTGGCGACCCTTGAGATCTGACTCGCGAACGGCCCCGGTCGCGGCAGTTTCCGTTCCGATGAGGGTGTTGATCAATGTCGATTTACCCGCACCCGACGGCCCGATGACCGCGATCGTCCCGGAGAGGGCGGCGAGGAGGTCGGCAATCCCGGACCGGTCGATCGAACTCACCGAAACGACCTGAGCGCCTGGCGCGTTGGACGCCACCTCAGCGACCATCTCGGAGGGACGGTCGTGAAGATCCGCCTTGGTCAGTGCGACCACCGGCATCGCGCCGCTACTCCAGGCGAGCGTCAGAAAACGCTCGATCGAATTCAAACGAAGAGGCCGGTCGAGCCCGAATGCGATGACGACCGTGTCGACATTTGCAGCCAGGATCTGGCTCGTCGACTGGCGGGCGGCCACTGCTCGCGTCAATGCGGTACGGCGAGGGAGAAGCACATGTCCGTTGTCGGACAGTGCCAGCCAGTCGCCCGTGCACAGCGGGGGATCGTTCGGCGACAGCGGGAGCGTCGCAATGCCGTCAGCGGACACGACACGCGCGTGCGCACGGTAAGTCGTGATGACGCGCGCCGCGCGCGCATCATCGGAAAGAAGTTGCTGCCAGGTGGAATCCCAGCCGTAGTGATGGAGATCAAGCACGTCGGTGAACCTTTGAGTGGTCACCGGGCGTGGCGACTCAGGCGTTCGCCTGCCCGGTGCGGAATGGGTAGGTGGAATCGAAGGCCGCTGAGCAGCACATAGGTCATTCACCTTCCTGGGACACCGGAACAGATCAACGGTAGACAGTCGAGACGGCTGCCTTCAAACGATTTATGGAAAATCGTCAGTCGGCGCGACGTGCGACGCCGAGTTGCCGGAAGCGGCTGGCGTGGAACACCAGTGGTGACGCGCTCGCATTGAATTGGACGTCCTCGACGTGCAACAACGCGATCTCGTGGTCGCCTGCGCTCACGAAAGTGTCGACGCGAACGGTGAATGCCGCGGCCGCACCGCTGAGCAAGACCGCTCCGGACTCTGTCGCGCGCCAATCGACTCCGGCGAACCGCTGATCGGCGTCGAGGCTCAGCTGGCGTCCCAGAACCTCCTGACCCTCGGCTAGGACGCTGACTCCCCAATAACGCCGCTGGCGAAGTGAGGGAAGGGTTTTGGACGTCCGGGCGATATTGACCGACACGATCGGCGGTGCAAGCGAGACGGACGTGAACGAACTCGCCGCGATTCCGACAGGCCCCCGCGAACCCAATGCGGCCACCGCGACCACGCCCGTCGGAAACGCACCGAATGCTCGACGCAGGTCTCGCGCTTCGGAAATCACTACCGTCATGCGGGCACCACCGAACGAAGCTGGGCGATCGCGATCTCGAACCACGCCGCGAAGGCTTCGGAATCGAGCAGTTCACAGTCGAGGAGGAACAGGCCGCGGGTCGGCGTACTCGCTCCGAGCTCGGCCAAGACCGGTTTCAGATGAACTTCCGGCGCCAGCGAATGCCGCCAGTCGCCCCCGACGAGCAGCGGAATCGCGACCGTCCGGGAGAGTTGCCCAGCCGAAAAGCGGTCGAGGAAGAGCTTCAGCAGCCCGGTGTACGTCGCCTTGTAGGTCGGACTCGCGACGATGATGAGAGAGCTCGAGGCGACCGTCGACACGAGATCGCGAACCTCTTGATCGGTCCAGTCGAACAGACGAGGCCCGTAGTCGGCGAGGTCGATGACGAGGTCTGGCGGCTGGCCGGTGATCCGTTCGGCGAGTTCGACTGCGGTCGAGTAAGTGCGGGATCTCGGCTTGGGATTGCCGACGATGACGGTCGTGGACATGAGGTGCTCCTAGCTGGTGGATGCGGGGAGGAACGCGGTGCTGCCGCTGGAGGCGCATGCGGATGGATCGGCGAGAGCCTGGCTCGCGAGGATCGGAAGGACTCCCTCGCCGAACCAGTAGAGCTCTTCGAGGTGCGGGTAGCCGGAGAGAACGAACTCGTCGATGCCTACGGCTGCGTACTCGGCGATTCGGGCCGCGACCTCTTCGTGGCTGCCGACCAGAGCCGTTCCGGCGCCACCGCGGACGAGCCCGACCCCCGACCAGAGATTGGGCGCGATTTCGAGTGACCGCGGATCACGCCACGAGGAGGCTGTGCGGTTTCCCTCGTGCAGCGCACGCATACGGGCCTGGCCGGTGGACTCGCTCCGGGCGAGACCGACTTGCGCACGTTCGACGGTTTCGTCGTCGAGGGCCTCAAGAAGGCGTCCGGCCTGCGCCCACGCTTCGTCGGCGGTGTCCCGAGTGATTACGTGCAGTCGTATCCCGAACCGGAGTTTGCGGCCGCGCTCGGCCGCCAAACGCCTGATCCAGGCGACCTTCTCAGCAACCGCGTCGACTGGCTCGCCCCACGTGAGGTAGACGTCGCTGTGCTCCGCGGCGACCGGACCCGCAGCCGGCGACGAGCCACCGAAGTACAGCGGCGGGCGGGGGAAGGGGAGCGTGCCGAGTTTGGCGTTCTCGACGTTGAGGTGTTCGCCGGCGAACGTCACAGTCTCGCCCCGCCACAGCGAACGGACGATCGTCAGGAACTCGTCGCATCGGGCGTACCGCGCGGCCTTGTCCAGGTGATCGCCGAAGGCCCGCTGTTCGTGGGCTTCGCCGCCGGTGACCACATTGAGCAGTAGGCGGCCCGGCGCGTGCTTGGCGAAGGTCGCCGCCATTTGCGCCGACAGGGTGGGACTCATGAGGCCGGGACGGAAAGCAATGAGAAATGCGAGCTTGCGCGTCTCGCGCGCCAGCATCGACGCGGTCAGCCAGGCATCCTCACACCAGGCGCCGGCCGGAATCAGCGCGCCGGTGAATCCGAACGACTCGGCGGCGGTGACGATCGACGTCAGATACTCGATCGAGGCGTCGCGGTCACCGCGCGCGGAACCGGCAGGCATGCCGTGACCACCGCCCACGATGAAGCGCGAGTCGCCGTAGGTGGGCAGGAACCAGTGGTAGGTGAGCGGCATCAGATCTGTCCATGTCGTGGTGGAAATGTCTGGTTGAGCGTCCATCGACCGATGTGCTGGATCTTCCAGCGCTCGGGATCGTGCAAGGTGTGCGTGCGCGCGTCTCGCCAGTAGCGGGAGAGGTTCAGTTTGTCTGCGGCGGAACGTGTTCCGCCGAGTTCGAAGAGTGCGGACGACACCTCGACCGAGGCACGCCCGGCGGCGACCTTGGCGGCCGCCGTCGCGATCGACGCCTCGGCGGCGGTGGTTGCGGAGAGCTCGGATTCGGCGGCGGTGATCGATCGGCCGGCCTCGCGAAGCAACGCTTCGGCGGCGCGAACCTTGACTTCGAGTTCGCCGGCCTGCTGCAGCACGAGAGGGTCGTCGGTAGCGCGATCGACATCTGCTTCGAACCATGGTCGGGCGCTGCCGACCACTGACACCGCGGCATCGAGTGCTCCGCGTGCGATGCCCACGTCGATCGCCGAGTGCAGAAGCTGGGCCCGCGCGCCAAAGGTGGTCGGGCCGTCGAAGAGCGAGGTGAAGTCGACGACCTGGTCGGCTTCGACCGGTACTTGATCGAGCACCACGGTTCCGCTCGCGGTGGTGCGCTGCCCGAGGCCGTCCCAGTCATCGGTCACGACGATTCCGGGCGTGCTCTTCGGCAGGTAGACAAGCACTTTGTGGTCGCCGCTGACGGCGCGGACCACGAGCAGGTCGGCGTACAGCGCACCGGTGCTGTAGTACTTCGTCCCATTGAGTTCGAGGTCGCCGGAAGCGTTGTGGCTCAACGTCGTCGAGTCGTCCGTGATCGTCTTCCCGCCACGTTCGGACTGTGCGTTCGCCAACCGCGCACCGCCGAGGACCGGTCCATAGACCCGAGCCTGCTGGGCGGTGCTTCCCTGTCGTCGAATGGCGTCAAGGAAGACGAAGTGGCTGTGCGGGATCTGCGCGATGCTCGCATCGACCGTGGCAAGCGTGCGGAAGACTTCCGCGATAGTCAGGACATCGACATCCGCGCCGCCGAATCGCGCCGGGACGGAAATCGCCAGAAGTCCGGAGTCGGACAGTGCGTCGAGTTCGCGTTCGGGGAGTCGACGGGTGCGGTCCCGCTCGCTGGCGGCTGAGGAGAACTCAGCCGCCAGCTTGATCGCGATGTCGAGCGCCTCGTCAGCGCTTCGGATGCGATGTGCGGTCATCGGTACAGCGAGAACTCCGGTGCGCGGCGGTTCAGCGCCCAGTCACCGACTTCGCGAGCCTTGTACGCAACCGGATCGTGGACCGTGTGGGTCCGCAGATTCCGCCAGTGGCGGTCGAATCCGTAGGCGCTCGTCGTCGCCCGCGAACCCTGGATCTCGAACAATCGTGAAGCGGCATCCAGGGAGACCTTCGTGGTGAGGTACTTCGCTTCGTACACGGCGATCGCCGCTTCGGCGCGCTGTTCCTCCGTGAGCGCATCACCGGTGTCGAGTGCCTGCTGCAGGGCCGCGCCGGCACGGTCGGCGAGCAGGGCAGCAGCGCGGATCTCGCTCTGCAGTTCACCGACGGTGTGGAGGATGTACGCATCGTCGGTGGCGGCGTCCACCCCCGAGGTCTCCCAGGGTGCAGCGTGGAGACGCGTCCAG
>JAJFUQ010000246.1 GCA_021372355.1 Nocardiaceae bacterium
CAGACTCGTCGTCGGCGGCGTCGACCCCTAGGGACAAAGGTCTGCGAATGCGCGAACTAGGTCACCAATCGGTCCGGCCTCGTCAGGCGTAGTTTTTGAACCATGGCTGCCGAAACGATCCGCTTGGCTTCCCCGCGCGGCCGCTGGATCGTGGTCGCAACGGTTCTCGGCTCGTCAATCGCCATGCTCGATGCCACTGTCGTCAATGTCGCGCTACCGCGAATAGGCCGTGATTTCAGCGCAGGTATCGACGGCCTGCAGTGGATCGTCACCGGGTACACGCTCACGCTGGCGGCGTTCATTCTTCTCGGCGGAGCGCTCGGCGACCGCTATGGGCGCCGGACGATCTTCCTCATCGGCACCGTGGCCTTCGCCATCAGTTCGGCTGCCTGCGGATTCGCACCGAACCTGGCCACACTCGTCGCAGCCCGTCTCGTGCAAGGGATCGCCGGAGCCCTGCTCACGCCCGGAAGTCTCGCGCTACTGTCGGCGGCGATCGATCCCCGCGACCGCGGTGCCGCGGTCGGCGCGTGGTCTGGATTCGGCGGTATTGCCGCGGCAGTTGGGCCGCTGATCGGCGGATGGCTCGTCGACGCCATCAGTTGGCGCGCGGTATTTCTCCTCAACATCCCGGTCGCCGCACTGGTCGTCGCGATCACTCTGGCGAGCGTTCCGGAAAGCAGGTCGGCGGTGCGGGTCTCCCGTTTGGACCTCCCCGGAGCGGCGATCATCGCGGCCGGCCTCGGCACGCTGACGTTCGGGCTCATCCACGCCTCGATGTGGGTGACGGCAGCAGGGCTCGCACTGATCGCCGCGTTCGTGCTGGTCGAACTACGGAGTGCCGAGCCACTCGTTCCGCCGCGGCTCTTCGCCTCGCGTCTGTTCTCGGTCACCAATGCCGTCACGTTCGTCGTGTACATCGCACTCAGTGGCGTGTTCTTCATGCTCGGGCTCGAGCTTCAGGTCGTCGCTGGGTACTCGCCGCTCGCGGCGGGCGCGGCCGCACTGCCCATCACCGTGTTGATGCTGGCGCTGTCGTCGAAGACCGGAGAATGGGCACAGGATCACGGTGCCCGAATTCCGATGGTCTTCGGTCCGCTGGTCGCCGCCGCGGGACTGCTCCTCCTACTCCGAACCGGCCCGCACGCGAACTATCTCCTCGACGTCCTGCCTGGCGTCATCGTGTTCGGGCTCGGGCTTTCGATCCTCGTCGCGCCCCTGACCAGCACCGTTCTCGGCTCGGTCAGCACCGACGACGCGGGAATCGCGTCAGGAGTCAACAACGCCGTCGCTCGAACGTCAGGCCTCATCGCCGTCGCAGCGCTACCGGCGGTCGTCGGGCTCAGCGGTGCCGGACTCGCCGACGCGGACAAGTTCGACTCAGGCTTCACCGCGGCGATGTGGATCTGCGCCGGACTCCTCGCTGTGGGCGCGCTCGCTGCGACGCTCATCCGGAAGCCGGAGAAGTCGGCCAAAGCCGCTGAGGTCGCACGCTGTTCACACTGCGATGTGAGTGCGCCGTTGCTCGCCTCACAACCCGGCGAGTAGCACCTTCGCGACGTGCGAAATGGTCTCGACGCCCTCGTCGTAGCCACCCTTGCCCTGCAGTGCATTCATGATCGCGAGCGTGTATTGCTGGTCGGGTCCCGCGAAGCCGACGGAGTTGATCACCCAGCCGCCTTCCTCCTCGGACCAACCGTCTTTGTTGCCCGGGTGCTGATCTGGGCCAGCCGCCCACACGCCCCACTGCTGATCGGGTGCGACGTTCTGCATCTCATCGACGATGTAGGCACGATCGGTCGGGTCGAGCTGCGTCAACACGTATTGCATGAGGTGGTCGAGGTCGTCCGGCGTGCACTTCTGGAAGCCCCAGTAGGGCTTGCCGCTACTGAACGAGATCTCGGGCTCGAGACCAGTCATGCCGAAGGCGACGAAATCGCGGTTGAATTGCTGCTTGTCCTTGCCCGCGTACTTCTCCCACAATGCGTCCGCCGCGTCGTCATCGGAGGAATGCAGCATTTTCTGAATCAATTCACGATCGGAAGCCGTGAGCTTGATCGTGCCCGCGCGGTTCTTCATCAAGAGGTCAGCCGCCATGGCGAGCTTGATCGTCGACGCGGTCCAGACAAGCTGATCTGCGAATTCGCTTCGATAGACGAACATCCCGACCCGCAACACGTAACCCACCTGTCCGGGTCGTGTTCGGAGGTAGTCGTTTGCCGCCGAAATACGTTCCTGCACCGAGCAATACGCAGCGGGGAGGTCGCACGGGGGCTTCCGTCCGCCGCCGTCGCCGGAATTCGAACATCGGGCAGCGAGTACGAACAGGGCGGCCAGGACGACCGCCAGGCCCCGCTTCAACTACTTCGCCGAAAGCTCTTCGAGCGCTGGTCCGGTGATCCGCTTGAACGCGCGGCGCGGTCGGTTCTGGTCCAGCACAGCCACTTCGAGCGGCGACACGGGAGCCGCGGGCTGCCCTTCGGCGGGCGGACGCCGCAACGCCGACACCGCGACATTGAACGCAGCCTTGATGTCCATGCCGGATTCGTACGACGACTTGAGTGCCGTGTTGATCGGCTCAGTCGTGCCACCCATGACGATGAAGTCGCGCTCGTCGACGATCGATCCGTCGTAGGTGATGCGGTACATGACCGGCGGCTTGGGCGAGTCCGGCCGACCGACTTCGGCCACGCAGATCTCGACCTCGTACGGCTTGAGCTGATCGGTGAAGATCGTGCCGAGCGTCTGTGCGTAGGCGTTGGCGAGCGAACGACCGGTCACATCACGGCGGTCGTACGAGTATCCGCGCAGGTCAGCCTGCATGATGCCGCCGCGGCGCAGGTTCTCGAACTCGTTGTACTTACCGACGGCGGCGAAGCCGATCCGGTCGTAGAGTTCGCTCACCTTGTGCAGTGTCGCCGAGGGATTCTCGGCGACGAACAGCACACCCTTGTCGTACACCAGCACCACGACACTGCGTCCCCGGGCGATGCCTTTGCGCGCAAGTTCGGTCTTGTCGCGCATGATCTGTTCGGCCGACGCGTAGTACGGCAGCGTCATGGACGCGCACTCCCTTCTTCGAGCACCCGTTCATCGACGATCGAGCGCGCGATCTGCTCGAGCCGCTCGTCCGAAACCTCCAGCGCCCCTTCGGCATTGATGACGATCGCCGTCGGGAAGATGCCGCGCTGCAGATCCGGGCCACCGGTGGCGGTGTCGTCGTCGGAGGCGTCCAGCAGCGATTCGACGGCGATGCGCAGGGCGCGATCCTCGTCCATATCGCGGCTGTAGGTCTTCTTCAACGACGATTTGGCGAACATCGAGCCCGAACCGGTGG
>JAJFUQ010000266.1 GCA_021372355.1 Nocardiaceae bacterium
TGCACAGAAGTCGTCCGGGCCAGGACGGATGTAGACGGTCGGCTGACAGTCGTCATCTGCACACACAATCGGCCGACCGAACTTCGTCGAGCTCTCGATAGTTTGGCGAATCAGACCGCGACCGGATTTCACGTTCTGGTGATCGACAATGCCCCCACCGGTTCTGAGACGAAATCGATGGTCGACTCGTATGTCGGGCTTCAGACGCTGAAGTACTGCTGCGAGGCCCGCAGGGGCTTGTCGAACGCACGCAACACGGCGCTGGCGCACGTCGAAACGGAACTGATCGCCTGGCTCGACGACGACGAGATCGCCGATGCCAGCTGGGTCGCCGAATTGGTCAAGGCATTCGATTCAGAGCTGGAAGTCGACGCCGTCGTTGGTCCGGTCATTCCCGCTGAGCTCGAAACCTGGCCGCAACTGTGGTTCGAGCAATACGGTGGTCACTCCAAAGGCCGCCGATTCGAACCAGCCGCGTTCATCAAGGGCGACACCGGCGAGCAAAGCCCGCTCTATCCCCTACCGCCGTTCGGTACGGGAGCAAATATGGCGTTCCGTACTACATCTCTGACAGCCCTCGGCGGATTCGATCCGGCGCTCGGTGCAGGAACGCCGGCATGCGGCGGCGAAGACACTTTGGTGTTCAGCCAGCTGCTGTGGCGCAAGGCGACTGTCATTCACAACCCGTATGCCCTGACACATCATTTCCACCGCCGGAACCGTGCCGAACTCGAGCGCCAGATGTACGGATACGGCGTCGGGCTCACCGCGCTCTACATGGCATTGCTGTCGTGGCAGAAGCGGTTGATCTTGCCGCTGATCAAGCTCGCCCCACGCGCATTGCGCGATATGTTTCTCGGAGGCGGAGCAGCGACGGCCGAACTCCCCGACTCATTCCCCCGGGAACTCCTCGCGATCAAGACCAAGGGCATGCTGCACGGACCTGGAGCGTACCGGCGAGCACGCCGTGCCTTTCGTCGGGACGGGCGCTGATGACTGGTCCCGCCCCCGAAATCATCGCGACGCCCACGCCGAGATACGGTCCGGCTCGGCTTTATCGCGACGCCGCGTCACTTGCCACCTCGTCTGTTGTCAACGCCGGCCTCGGCGCAGTCTTCTGGGCTATCGCTGGTTTCATGATCGCCCCGGAACGACTCGGCGTCATGACAGCCGTGTTGGCCGTCATCACCTCGGCGTCGATCATTGTCGCAACGGGCGTCGGCGACACTTACACCTCATTGATGCCGTCCGCCGGTGCGCTTCGTCCTCAACTAATCGCGCGAGGTCAGCGTGCATTCCTCGCGATGGCGAGCGTTGGGGGTGCAGTCGCATCGATTCTCGCTGTCACCTTGCTCGACGAGACTCGCGGGTCGTTGGCAGTCGTGGTTTTGATCTTCGCGGGCACGTTCATCTGGGGCGCTTACACGCTTCAAATCTCGACGCTGGCGGGCATGGGGAAGGCGAACTGGCTTCCGCTCGCCTCTAGTGCGGCGAGCGGCGCAAAGCTGCTCGTTCTGCCCGTCGTGTTCCTATCCATCGGCTGGCACGCTGTCGAACTCGCTACCTTGGTCCCGGCGCTACTCGTTGTGATCGTTGTGAACCGTCTCCTGCGCCGGTCCTTGCAGCATGGATCGCCACCAATTTCGACGCCGGGCCAATCAGAGGAACTTGCGCGCGACTTCAATCGGATCGTCAAGCAGGCTACGGCGTCGATCGCCTTGACTCTCGGGCTTTTGACGGCAGCACCGTTTCTGGTTACCGTCTTCGCCGGCCCCGCGGAAGGGGCGCTCTTCGCGTTAGCGCTGTCGATCGTTCAGACCTTGGACTTCCTTGGTGCGGCGATGGGTGTGTCCCTTGTCGTCCATGCCGCGGGCGAGCCCGGCCAGGCTCGGACGATGGCGAAGTCGATTCTGCTGCGTGCGCTTGCCTTGAGCGCGACAGGTGGAATTGTCCTCAGCTTCTTGGCCCCGTTCATCATCGGAACCCTCAACGAGGCTTACCGTGACATGAATGTCGCGCTCACGGTCGTGACGCTCTGTGTCGGATCGGTGATTCGGACCGCCTACATGGTGTGGGCCGCACTCCAACGAGCTGCGCGACGATTTACGCCGATTCTCATTCTCAATGGGATTTGTTGTGTGGTGTCGCTATGTAGCATTCCGCTGCTCACTGCGCACCTCGGCGCTGCAGGCGGTGCGCTGGCTGTTCTGATCGGTCAGATAGTGCTCACGACGGGCGCCGTCGTTCATTGGGTGCGGACACGCGAGGCTTCGAGATGACCGAGAGTCACACATCAGAGGCAGGAGAGTCCTTGCACATCGGTCCAGTGTTTGCTGTCGCAGACACCAACACTCTCTGGTCAGGAGCGACGTGGATCGGGAAACTGTCGATCGCGGATATCGGTCACGACAGTGTGACGCTGAAGGATTCCGACGGATATTCGCGAGCACGGCTTCTCGTGTGGGATAACGGCCGTCCGCGTGGCTTCGCGGAGGTTCCGGTCCGCAACGGCAAAGCCTCCGGCGACGACATCCGTAGAGCAGTCGCCTTGCTTCCCCTGCCAGCGGCACCGCCGTACGCCGGCGACGGAGCAGTATCCGTGGTGATCTGCACCAAGGATCGGCCGGACCAACTGCGGGTCGCTCTGTCCAGCCTGGTCTCCTTGGCGTACCCAAATATGGAGATCGTGGTTGTCGACAACAACCCATCGAGCGGTCTCACTAAGCCCGTGGTCGCCGAGTTCACCGAGCACCAAATCCGATTCGTCCAGGCGAGTACACCTGGCCTTTCTGTCGCGCGCAATGCCGGCGCGCTCGCAGCCACAAGCCCCATTGTGGCGTTCACCGATGACGACGTGATTGTCGATCCGGACTGGCTCCGTTCCATCGTGGGTGCGTTCTCGAGGGACAGCAGGATCGCGTGCGTCACCGGAATGGTGCCCAGCGCCGAACTGACCTCGGCGGCACAGGACTGCTTCGACCGCCGAGTCGGGTGGTCAAAGCATTGCTCGCCCGAGATTTACGATCTCGCCGATCCCCCAGCCGAGAACAAGCTGTTCCCATTCGAAGTTGCACGCTTCGGAACGGGCGCCAACTTCGCCGCGCGCAGATCGCACCTGATCGAACTTGGCGGCTTCGACGAAGGCTTGGGTGTCGGCTCCCCCGCTGGAGGCGGCGAGGACATTGACTTCTTTGTCCGAGTTCTCCTCGCCGGCTACAAGTTGTGTTACGAACCGGCTGCCGTGGTCTGGCACCTGCATCGTCGCGACGCCTCCGGGCTACGAAGCCAGCTTCAGGACTACGGATTAGGTCTTGGCGCATGGATCGCGAAGCTTCTGCTGACTCGGGCAACCCTGTTCATGGTCTTGCGCCGCCTCGCACCTGGGGTACGTCACTGGTTGACAGTCTCAGAACTGGACGCCGGCCAGGAAAGTGACCTGACCGAACTGAATCGTGTCGAGCGCAAGGCGCTCGCGCGGGGCCCGTGGAGACTCTTTCGCTCCCGACTACAGGGTCGGCGGGCACGTCCGCTGAAGGGAAAGGCGTTATGAATCCGGGAGAGTTCGCGTCCCCGATCAACTTGTTGCGCTTATCGATCGCAACGGCTGTCGGTGGCCTCATCGGCATGACGCCGGCACTGCCTGACGTCGTGAGCGCCGTTCTGGTGGGAGCGTTCCTGTTCGCAGGTCCAGGCTCCGTCATCCTGAGTTGGTTCCCGGAGATTCCGGCCTACGCGCGCCTGATCTTGATACCGACCGCGGGGTTTGCGGTGTGCGCAATTTCCCTCACTGCCCTCGTTACCTACGGAATCTATGCACCGAACACAATGCTCGCGGCATTCGCGACCACAACGATCGCCGTGGCGGTCTTCAAGTTGCGGCTTCTAACCACACCAAGGGGTGAGCAGTGACCACCACCACGACACCTGATCGGCACCGTACTTCCATCGATTTTCGCCGCCCCGGCGCCGTGTGGGTCCTGCTTGCAGTCACCGCAATCTTTTTCGCCTACTCCCTGACGACGATCCGTGACGCCAAGGCGACTCAGTACGGTCTCCTGTTTGCGGCCTCCCCGCTGCTCTGGATCGCGATCGTGCTGAGCGGAATATCTTTTGTGGTCGCGACTCGTTTGTCCGATGGAAAAGCCGCGACTGCGGCCATCGGCTTGTCCATCATTGCCCAGCGACTGCCCGGTTCACTATCGACAGACGTGCCGATGTATGCATGGACTTACAAGCACATCGGTGTGGTCGACTCTATTCAGCACGCGCATCTTTTCGCGCGAGATGTCGACATCTACAACGGCTGGCCAGGACTGTTCGTCGTCACGGCCTGGTTCTCGGACACAACGGGCATTCCCGAGACTTCGCTAGCTCACTGGTTCACGCCAGTTTTCTACGTGCTCTTTGCATTGGCAATCTATGCAGTCGCCCGCGCTTGGGGTCTCGAGCAGAGGTACGCGCTCACCGCGGTATTTCTCGCAGTGAACCTGAATTGGGTTGGCCAGGACTACTTCTCACCACAGGCGACGGCACTGCTTCTGACCTGTGGGGTTCTCGCCCTGATGGGCCTGGCTCGATCCAAGCCAGTTGGCGTCTCTTTGCTGATCCTCATTTTCACGGGCTTGACGATCACGCACCAGCTGACCCCGTATTGGCTCCTCCTCGCCATATTTCTTCTCGTCGTGACGAAGCAGGCTAAACCGGTCTGGATCATCTTTCCGCTGGGAGCCATTCTCGTTGTGTGGTTGGCCTACAACTTCGGCCAGGTGAGCCACTTCACGCTGTTCTCTTTCGACGTCACTCAGAACGCGAAGTCCAACATCGCAACGACCGGTAGCACCGGACAGCGACTGCAAAGCGCCGGGGTTAGAGTGCTTTCGGTTGCGGTATGGGGCCTGACGGCATTGACGATCTTCTGGCGATACAGGCAGAAGCAGGAGTGGATCCCGTTTGCCATTCTGGCCTTCAGCCCGATGATGATCCTCGGCGGTCAGAGCTACGGTGGCGAGGCCATCTTCCGGGTGTTCCTTTATTCGCTGATCGGCTGCTCGATCGTGCTGGCGGTTCCGCTCACCAACCTTGTGTCGCAGAACGCGAAAAGGCTCGCACTTGCCGCCACGGCGACTGCAGTTGCGTTAACGCTCTCCGCCGAGGGCTACTTCGGCGCGTGGTTCGCAAACGCGATTCCGAAAATCCAGGTAGAAGAATCAAACGAGGTTCTCAATGAAATGCCGTACCCGGCCTACCTGACGATTGCCGCGCCAACCTGGCCGGAGCGAACCTCATGGCGTTACGTGCCATATGCGCGATTCAATCGGTACTACGACGACTCGCTCATTTTTGTGACCGGACTGGTCGGCGCCGAGTTCGAAAGCGAGGATGAATACCGCCGTTTCATGGACCGGATTTACGCACGGTTCGATGCCCCGACGTATCTTCTCTTCACTCGGCAGATGCAGTTCTACGCCGAGTACTACGGGATTCTTCCCCCCAATGCCCTGCTGAATCTCCGTTCGTGGATCGACAAAGACAAGAAGAACTGGACGCTCGTGCATGACAAGAACGGGCTGGCTGTCTACGTATTCAAGCCGTCGTCGACGACGACATTCGTACCCAAGAAGAAGTGACTCGATAGGTCAATAATGTCGATCGAGATAATTATTCCGGCGCAGAACATGGCCGAGCATGTCGGCCCCTGTGTGGAATTAATCGTTCCACAGCTTGCCGCAGACGATGTCGTGACCGTGGTCGATGATGCATCCACGGATCTGACTTCTGATGCCGCCCAGCAGGCGGGAGCGCAGATTCTGCGGAACGACTTCTCGAAGGGGCCGTATTTGGCCCGCCAAATCGCGGCGGAAAGATCGAATGCGGACATTCTTCTGTTCGTCGATGCGCGCTGCCGCGCTCTGCCCGGCCTGCTGGATTCGCACCGATCATTGCTAGCGAATCCACTGAATGCGATGAGCTGCACGAACGTGTCGATTCCGGAGGGAAAGTCACTGGCCGAACGGGTTGCGTTTCAGCGCCAGTTCTTTTCGCTCGACGGGATGGTTGGCGTCCCGGGCCGCCTCGATTTTTACCCGACGGCGAATCTGGGAATTCGTACGAACGTCTTTCGCTCCGTCGGCGGGTTCCGGTCGATGCGCAGCGGCGCCGACGCCGACCTGTGCTGGCGAGTCCAGACTGCCGGTTACGGTTCTCTTGGCGCTGATCAGACCGTTCGCATGGAATGGATCCCGCGAAGCTCGATGCGGGATCTCATGCGTCAGTGGTACCGGTACGGAACGAGCACGACCTACCTTGAATGGCTGTATGCCGCCGAACGAGCGCCACGAGACGAATCGGGATCATCTCAGCCGCAGTCACCGCGAGCGTCGAACCGCCAAGCACGACAGAGTCCGTCGGGAAATTACCTGGTTCGCGGCGCTTCCGCCGTGATTTCAGCCGCGTTCTTGGCGGGTTTGATGCGCGCCCGCGCGCAGGCCAAAGATTTCACCGAGCCTCAAAGGTATCTCCACTAGCTGTTTTGCTTCCTTCGAAAGACCACCATGACAAGTCGCATTCCGCGAAAAGACGCGTTTTGGATGAACGCCCAGATCACGGGCCTGCTAGGGCCGATGGCGCTTCCTCCCGCACGCGACCTCGAAGCCGCTCTCCGGGCAATCGGGAAACAATTTCCCCACAGTCGCGTCGGCGTTCGAGTCTCCGAGGACGGGAATCGTTGGACACCACTCGACGACGAGCCGATCGTCACGAATGAGGATTTCGACGAAACCGATCTGTCCGGGACCCTCACCGCGATGACCGGGGGCGACCCACGTCTTCGCCCGATCGCCCTCAAGCTCACCGACCGCTATATCGCGCTGCGCTACCTGCACAGCCTCGGGGACCCGCACTACGTGGGCTGGTTGGTTACATCGATGTTGGCGACGGCGCGGTCGAATGAACCGGTCTGGCTAGGGCCCGACGCGGCTCGAATGCCCTTGACCCGGGCCGCGGCCCGAACGTTCGGGCTGCGGCCGTCTCTCATCTCGCGAGCCCTCGCCACTCGCGAACCCGTCCAATCTGGTTCAGAATCCGCGCCGGCAGCACCTTGGAAACGGAGCACCCGCACGGTTGCGGTGGCCGTCCGTCCCGGAGTGCGCGAGCGACTGCGCGAATGGGGCCGCGTGCACCACCCCGATGCCACCTTGTTTACGCTCCACATGGTGTCAGCGGTTCGAGCGTTCGAGATGTCGGGCATTTCGGTGGAGCCCACCGCGCGCATACTTTTCGATCTGCGCCGGTACCTTGCTCGGCAGGCACCTGGCAACTTTGTGACAGGTATCGATCTCGAAGTTCGGCCGGACACTTCGCCCGGCCAGCTGCGGACAAAGATGCGAGAGATCACTGCCTCTGGTCGACCAATCCTCACGCAAGCCGCGATTCTTCGCCATCCGCCGCTGAGCCCACCTTCTGTCGTCTGTTCGAGTAGGGCGCGGCTGGCTTTCAGCAGCGTGCAGGCATCGACGGAGCTGTCTGCCCTCCGGCTCCCCGGAGCACCGCAGTTCCTGTATTGCGGCGGAGTCGAACCTGGCGAGCCGAACGGCCTCACAGTCATCGATTCTCGATGCGACGTGACCTCGTACATCAGCGCTTCGTTCCACGACAACGTCCTCGACACCGATCGGATCCAATCGTCGCTCGATCTGCTCGCTGACGATCCGATCGCACTCCTGGAGCAGTAAGCCGACGGCGGAATCCCTATGGAGCGCCATTCCTGTTCGCTACAACCTCAATTCGGAGGACCTTGTGGAACCAAGTCGCATCAGACGAAGGGTCAAGCTTTTGACCTGGATCACTACAGCGGCGTTGTCGGCTGCCTGCGCCACCCCGGAACCTGACGTTCCGCTGTTCGTCACCCACGTTGGCGAGGGCGACCTCTCGACCATCGTCATTACGCCGCCGGGCGGCAACCCAAAGGGAATAGTCGTCTTTTTTCATGGGTTCAATGACACCGAAGACGTGCTGGTCGACGATCCACTCCACCGCGATCTAACCGAGGCTCTCACCGCGAGGGGGTATGCCGTGGTGGCAAGCCGTGCGTACGGAAACGCGTTCGGCAACCCAGCCTCACGATCGGCATATGTCAATCTGCTCGCCTTTGCGAAGCACCAGTACGGTGACAAACCCGTCTACGTCGTAGCCGAATCGATGGGCGCCATCGCTGCACTCACGATCTTGGGGAATGACATCCACCGACAACTAGCCGTGCAAGGGCTCGTCCTTGTCAGCCCAGCCGTCGATATTTCGCATCCACCGGCCACCTTCCGTCAGCAGATCGCCGACGCATTCGGGACTTCGCCGATCGGTGAGAGTAACCCGATCAACATCCCCGGCGAACAGTTCTCGGCGATGAATATTCGGATCTACGCCTCACCGGAGGACCAGATCGTGCCGCCCGCGGGCCAAGCCGATGCATTTGCGGCGAAAGTACGCCGGTTCGCGACAGTCGACACAATCGCCTGTCATGGCGTCCATGGCGACGCGTCGTGCTTACCAGCCGACGACATAACCGACTGGCTCGATACTCGCTAGATCGTCGTTAATCCCGGTGGTTGCGATCGCGACAAGAGTGCCGGACGGGGTGGTTGAGTGGGGTTCTGACAGGACGGTTCCGCCGCACCGATCCGCGACGTCACGTTCGCTGGCCAGTTGCTGCCGTACCCCCGGTCGGCGATAACCGCCGTTTCGCGCCGTCTGCCCAGGCAGAGGTAATTTAGCGCTGCCCGCATGGAGCGGACAAGCAGCTGTCCCGGAACCCGACAACCCGGCAAACATGGCGCACCGCAGAGTGCAGGTACACCGTTGCATTGACTTCGCCCGCTCCCAGGTCCGTCGGCCCACCGGTGAGTTGGATGAAAATGTGTTCGAACTGCCGCACGAAGAGAAATGCATGCATTTCAAACTTCAAAGGTTGACTAAGGATCAAATCGTCCCGACGGACATTCATCTTGATTTGTATTGCGTTTGTCAGACAAAACCGCCGCACACCCAATTCAGTCCGCGAACCGTGCGCTGAGAGAAACATCACACCGACTCCGAAAAAATCATTCAATTGCAGGTCCGAGAGGGTGTAACGAATTCCCCGCAACCGACGATTGCCGATCCGGCCGACGATCGCGTGTGTTCTCAGTCACCCTGCCCGACAGGGCAATTCAAATCACCCGCCGAGGCGCCTCTTAGCGCGCAGTCCCCACTTAACAATGCGGAAACATGTTCAATCCGTCCAAGATCAAGTTAATTCGTTTAGCCGACCGCGTATGTAGATCAGTCTTGGTTAAATACTTAGCTAGATCACAGTCAAGAAACGAACTAATCAAGGAGGGGCTTCGCTGTGTCGCTAGCTGCCGATATACCGCTTCTGCGTACGAAACGCGAGCCGGGGCACGCAAACCACGTCACCCAGCAAGCACCTTCTCGAATCGCTCACCAGCGTCCGCGAATCTCGGTCATCGTCCCCGCCTTGAACGAGGCAAAGAACTTGCCACATGTTGCTGCCCGGATGCCCAGCGGCATCGATCAGATTGTCTATGTCGACGGCAACTCGACCGACAACTCCCGCGAGGTGGCACAGGAACTCTGGCCTGACGGGACTCATATCGTCCAAACCCGCAAGGGTAAGGGAAATGCACTTGCCTGCGGCTTCAATGCAGCAACCGGCGACATCATCGTCATGATCGACGCCGATGGCAGTACTGACCCCGCGGAGATCCCCAGTTTTGTCGAGGCACTGACTCGGGGTGCCGACTTCGCCAAAGGAACCCGGTTCGTCACTGGCGGCGGTAGCTCGGACATCACGCGGCTTCGTCGAGTGGGCAACAAGGGGCTCAACGGCTTAGTGAATACTCTGTTCGGCACTCGATACACCGACCTCTGCTACGGATACAACGCCTTCTGGCGACACTGCTTGCCCACGATGCAGTTGCCCGACACCGCACTTGATGAGCCGCAGTGGGGTGACGGATTCGAGATTGAAACTCTCATCAACGTACGAGTTGCCACCGGCGGCCATTCGATCGCCGAAGTCGCCAGTTTCGAGGCTGAGCGAATCCATGGCGTCAGCAACCTGAACGCCTTCTCGGACGGTCTCCGAGTTCTCCGAACCATTAATCAGGAACGCCGCAGCCAGCGACGAATCCGCCGGCACCCTAAGGGGTTACGCGCCGCTTAGCGGCCACGATAGCGCTGCGCCGGAATCAGTTTCCAGCCCTCCCTCGCAGTGCATCGAACAACGATTGCGGCTGCTGTTTCAAGACTTTCACGTAGTCGACCCGGAAGGTCGCGGGGAACTTGGACAGATCCGGGCTTAGTTGTCCCGGCGCCCAGCCTCCCACCGCGAGATTCAACAGAAGGTACATCGGAACCGATGGTATGAGGGCGGCGTCGCGAATCCGATATATCTCTTTGCCGTCGAGAAAGTATCGCATCAGATTCGGCTGCCAATCGACCGCGTACGTATGGAAGCCCAATGAAAGGTTCTGGCTCGCCTCGAATGACAGACCCGACTGTGACATGTTCGTCGCATGCAGGTTGACGAAGTCAATCTTTGGCCGAACGCCCTGATATTCCATGATGTCGATTTCGGGTGGCCAAGAGGTATCGGACGGCAAGAGCCAGATCGCTGGCCACACGCCTGCACCACCAGGCACCTTGGCGCGGACCTCCACATACCCATACTTGAACTGAAATGGTGGAACCTGTCCTGGCCCGCCGCCTGTAGTGACAATTCCCGAGGTGAACCCGTATCCCGATTTCACCGATTCATGGCGCGCTGTTAGGTTCAGGCTTCCGCTCGACAGCGATACATTCTTGGTCTGGTACCACTCGAGTTCCATCTTGGGGTTGTTCGAACAACCGTCGGCTTCCCTTGTCCACTTGTAGCAGCGGTACCATTTCGACCCATCCAAGACCGTTCCGTTGAAATTGTCCTGGAAAAGTACCGCTGGCGTGGCTGCGCAGGCGACGCCAGGCTGCAACAACGCCACGACGGCCAGGGATACCGTACCGAGCGTGATCTTGCGATTCTTAGTCGAACGACGAAGCCCCGTCCGACCCGTTTTCAGTCCCATGCCCACCAATCCTCACTGGCCCAAAGAAGACCAATCGGTAGCATTGTCGCTACGTGAGAATGCCTGGCGCCGCGGACCGCATGAGATGTAAGGAAGCGTTTATCGGGTAGTGATCGAGCCGAGGCTAAGACGCTGACCGTGCGCAGAAGCAGGACTCCGGCCACCGAAGCGCGTTGGCGGGATGACGGTGTGAGAGTCGCCGTTCGAAACATCTGCCACGTCGGCCCACTCACATGCTCGACGGACTTGCGGACGTCCCTTGCCATCGCAAGTCCCCGATCAGTCCACAAGACTAGCGGTGGCGGCTTCGGGCTTGGGGGAGTTAGCCGCAGTGGCGGGTTCACAGGTAGTACCGAGGGAGAGGTTTCAGCGGCCAGGGCGGGACACAGAATGCGAACTGTGCCCCACTTTGATCATCTCGAAGAGCCCGTTTTCGATGCGAGCGCATGTTGCGCGTCAATCCCCGGCACACTTCGACTCAGAAGGCCCGAGCGTTCCCTTCTTGCAGGACCAGCGGCTCGAACGGGGCGAACGACGTCGGCGCCGCCGCTCGCTCGTATTTTGGTGGTCGGCCCGAGGCCAACGCCCGCTCCACCGTGGAACCACCTCTGATCACCCATCCAATCTGCTTGGGTGGCCTCGTTTCCGACCGTCGCTATGGCCTCATTTTCGGGCGTCGCCGACACTATGCTCCCTACGTTATTGGGACAACACTTGTCGCCCTCGCCCGTTTGGGTCAGAGCTTGGTTCGAACCTGGCGACGCGGTGTGCACTCGGATGTCGTTCGGCTGCCTACTGCGGTTCGTAGGCTGAAGCTACCGCGGGTGCTCGGCTATGCGGTCGGAGGACCCTTGAACGACCTGCTCTGTTAGGTGCATCGCCCTGACGTTCGGCAGTCGCGCGCCTCGACGGCCTCCGCCTCGATCGCTTCGAGGACATCAGCGGAGACCGACGGCGCGCTGACATGGAAATGGCCCCTCCCGCTCGATGCGGTGGGGCCGATTTTGGGGGCGAAGTGGCGTAGGAGTGGCGTAGGCGCCGCTCCGTCAGGGCACTATCGCCCTGACGTGTACTTACTCTGCTCCCCCGACTGGACTCGAACCAGTAACCGCCCGATTAACAGTCGGGAGCTCTGCCAATTGAGCTACGGAGGAATGTCCCTCTCGGGAACGCATGTGACTTTAGCGCACGCGCGGCGGCTCTCCCAAATCGCGTGGACAGGCGCGGCGGCCGGGTTCCAACTTCGTTAAAGCGACCGGTCGATCGTTGGCAGACCGCAGGTCGTGGGGCAGTATGGTCCGCATGTTTCGCCTCATGCTTGGACTCTCGATCGGCTACGTTCTCGGAGCCAAGGCCGGGCGGGCGCGCTATGAGCAGATTGCCCGTGTCGGCCGCGCGGTGCGTGACAGTCAAGTCACGCGGGCGATGGTAGACGCCGGCCGCAACAAGATCGCCGCGTCGATCAGCACGCAGCCACAACTCGAGCCGCTGCACACGATCGATGAGGAGACCACAATCCTGGTCCCCCACGAGCACCTGCGAGTGCGCTAAAGCCCGTTGACGTTATTGCCCATGGCCTGTTCGAGCAGGCTGCGGCGGTACTGCTCCAGCGCGACGAGGTCGCCGAAGATCGCGTAGTAATCGTCCGGCTGCTCAGACGGCGAGATGCGGTGCAGCTTCGACTTCAGATCCGCGATCTGCTGCCCCACCCACACTTCCTGAAGCCGCGCCAGTACGCTTGCGACGTAGCGGTCGATCGCGTCCTCGGTGACGTCGAGCGGCTCGACTCCGAGCCCGCTCAGCAACTGCTTCAACGCATCGTCCCGGAGATTCCCGGACACCGCCGCGATCCACCCGCTGCCGCTCAATCCCGCCGCTGTACCGCCCGCCGCCTCGATCGCACGCCTGACCTCGGCATATGCCGGATGCGTGAAAGCCTCCACCGGCAACGAATCGAACACCGGACCCGCGATCGCCGGGTACTGCAACGCCGACTTCAGAGAGTTCCGCTGCAAACGCAACGACGGGTCCTTGGCGTCGGGCATAGACGGCGCCGCAGGCTTGCGAACCGGGGCCTGGACCGGAGCGCCCTCGTCCTTCGCCGCGACCTCACGGACCCGTCGAACGACCGCGTTGATGTCGTCCCAGCCGACCCAACCCGCCAACTGGCGCGCGTAGTCGTCCCGTAGCGCCCGGTCCTTGATGCGAGCAACCATCGGCACCGTACGACGCAGGGCTTCGACTCGACCTTCGCCGCTGTCGAGGTCGTATTCGGCGAGCGCGGCCTTGACCGCGAACTGGAACATCGGAACGCGCCGAGCCACCAGATCCCGGACGGCTGCGTCGCCGGACTTCAGGCGCAGATCGCACGGATCCATCCCGTCGGGGGCAACGGCCACGTAGGTCTTTCCGGCCATCTTCTGATCGCCCTCGAACGCCTTGAGAGCGGCCTTCTGACCAGCCTCGTCACCGTCGAAGGTGTAGATGATCTCGCCGCGGTACCACGAGTCGTCCATGAGCAATCGGCGCAGCAGGGACAAGTGGTCCTCGCCGAATGCCGTGCCGCACGACGCGACGGCCGTCTTCACGCCGGCGAGGTGCATCGCCATGACGTCGGTGTAGCCCTCGACCACAACGGCCTGATGAGACTTGGCGATCTCCCGCTTCGCGTGGTCGATGCCGAACAGCACCTGCGACTTCTTGTACAGGACCGTCTCGGGAGTGTTGACGTACTTGCCGGGCATGGTGTCGTCGTCGAAGAGTTTGCGCGCACCGAAGCCGATGACCTCGCCCGACAGATTCCGGATCGGCCACAGCAACCGCCGGTGGAACCGGTCGATCGGTCCGCGCTTGCCCTGTAGCGCGAGGCCGGCTTCGATCAGTTCCTTGAACTCGAAGCCCTTGCGAATCAGGTGCTTGGTGAGCGTGTCCCAACCCGCCGGCGCATAACCGCAGCCGTACAAGCGCGCCGCGTTGGCGTCGAAGTTGCGTTCCGTCAGGTACTTGCGTGCAACCGAAGCTTCGGGCGAATTGAGCTGCTCAGCGTAGAACTTCTGTGCTGCTTCATTGGCTGCGACGAGTCGCGTACGGGTCCCGCGGTCGCGCTGGACCGACGTTCCGCCGCCCTCGTACGTGATCTGGTAGCCGAGTTTGTCCGCGAGACGCTCCACGGCCTCGATGAAGCCGATGTGCTCCATCTTCTGCAGGAATGTGAAGACGTCGCCGCCCTCGCCACAGCCGAAGCAGTGGAACGTGCCGACGCTCGGGCGGACGTGGAATGACGGGGTCTTCTCGTCGTGGAACGGGCAAAGACCCGGCATCGAATCGCCACGTGCCGCTTTCAATGCGACGTACTCACCGACCACGTCCTCGATATGGGCGCGCTCGCGAATCGCCGTGATGTCACGATCAGGAATCCGGCCAGCCACTCGAACAGGCTACCCGCCGCTGGCGGCCATGCGTTCGAGCCGGCTCTCGGTGTACGACGCAATCTGATCGACAACGACGCGGACGCGCTGTGCTTCGGTGCTCGCGGCCTGCCACATCGGAAGGAACATCGCGTCCAAACCCACCGGCGCCCACTGCATCATGCGGTCCGCGACCTCGTGAATGAGCTCCCGCTGCCGCTCCTGACGCTGCAAATGCTGTTCATTGCTCATGACGAACCGCAACGCGACGGTCTTGAGCAGCGCAACCTCGGCCGCCACCGTCTTGGGTACGCAGAGATCGGCGCGGTACCTGGTGAGCGGATCCGGACCGTATTTGTTCCGCGTCGACGTCACGACCGCCGTGGCGAATCGACCGACCAGCTCACTCGTCATCCGCTTGAGGACGACTTGGCTGGCGAGCGTTCCGTCCCAGCGGCCCGCGTCGACGACCGCCGGCAGCGCCGACAGCCGTTGCGCCGCGTCGATGAGGTCGTCGCTCGTGACGTCATAGTGGTGGCCAGCGCCCATGGCCGCGAGAAACCGCTGCTCGGTCGGGTCGGCGAGCGCCCGCAGTGACACTCGTCCAGCGATGATGCCGTCCTCGACGTCGTGTACCGAGTACGCGACGTCATCCGACCAGTCCATGATCTGGGCCTCGACGCACTGCCGCTGGCCATCCGCGCGGTCACGAACCCACGCAAGCTGATGCCCGTCGATCGCGTAGGCACCGAACTTCTTACCGGTAGCGGTGCGCACCCACGGGTACTTCGTCACCGCGTCGAGCGAAGCCCGCGTGAGGTTGAGGCCGACGCTGTTGCCGTCCGCGTCGAGCACCTTCGGCTCGAGGTACGTGAGGATTCGCAGGTTCTGTGCGTTTCCTTCGAACCCGCCGTAGCCCGAAGCGAACTCATCGAGGGCACGCTCACCGTTGTGGCCATATGGCGGGTGCCCGATGTCGTGGGCGAGTCCGGCGAGATCGACGAGGTCGGGATCGCAGCCCAGTCCTTCGGCGATGCTCCGACCGATCTGCGCGACCTCCAGCGAATGCGTCAGCCGCGTGCGCGGGGTGTCGCCATCGCGCGGACCCATGACCTGGGTCTTGTCGGCGAGGCGCCGGAACGCAGCACTGTGCAGCACCCGGGCGCGGTCGCGCGCGAAGTCGGTGCGCCGATAGGGCTTGCTCAGACCTGCGGTCTTCGGCTGCTCATCGACCACACGCTCATGGTCATGGTCGTTGTAGAGGCTCACTGAGCCGCAGTGTATTGGAAATCTGCCGAAGAATGGGTGAGCTGGTACCAGAGCAATGCGCCTGTCTCCCGGATGATTCCGTGGAGCTGCGACTCACGCGTGAACACCGCCGGGCCCTGTCGGGTGGGAGCGGTCCAGGCGTCGATCCCGAGATCGCGAGCCATCGTCCGCGTCCGCAACGAGTGCCAGGGATCGCTGACGAGGACGGCGGACTTCAGCCCGCGTGTGTCCATCTCGTTCTTCACGGCCTCGATGCTCTCGAGTGTGTCCGAACCATGTTCGACGGCGATGAGGTTGTTGACCGGGATGCCGGCCTTCTCGAGGTAAGACCTACCCGAGCGCGCCTCGGTGTAGTTGTCACCGACCTGCTTTCCGCCCACGGTGATGATGACGGGCGCCACGCCCTCGTTGAAGAGCATCTTCGCCCACTCGAGTCGCGCCTCGAAAACAGAGGACGGAGTTCCGTCGTATTGAGCTGCCCCAAGAACCACGATCGCGTCCGCGTGCGTTCGATCGTCGATGCGGGCGACCTGCCACGTTCGAACCGCGGTCGCGCCCACGACGAGCGTGGCCATCACGATCGCGCCCACCAGCAGGCGAACGAACCACGTCAGCACACCGCCGAAGAACGACCGGCGCGGAGCCTCGGGGTGTGGTTCCCAGTATTCGTCGGTCGGCGAAAAACTCACCACACCAGTGTGCCAGGTAGCCGCGAAAGTTCTGACGCGGAGACGCTCTGCACCGTCACGTCCCTATTCGCGGGCGAGAAAGGGACCTGACGGTGGACAGCATTCGGCGATGGGTCCAAACCGCGCTCTACCGCGTCTATCTCGCCATGGAGTTCGAACCGTTCCCCGGCAGTTGGGCGATCCAGGCAGGAATGACGCCAAAGCAACTCAAGTGCCGCCACAAGCGAATCTTCCCGGACGTCTGGATCGACAAGCGCGCGACAGTCGACTTCCACACCCGATCCCTGGCCGCCGCTCACTGGACGAAAGGAGGCGGCGTGCTGTCCGGATTCTCAGCGTCGGCGCTCCACGGCGCCAAGTGGATCGATGACGCGCTACCTGCGGAAATAACCTCGACCGGGCGCTGGCGCCGTCATGACGGGCTGATCGTTCGGCGCCAGACACTCCTGAGCCAGGAGATCATGGAGGTCTCCGACTTCCGTGTCACCACCCCGGCGAGAACCGCATATGACCTCGCCCGGCAACTCGCCTTCGATCCGGCCGTCATCGCCGTCGATTCTCTGGCCCACGCGACGAAACTCACCGGCGACGCGATCATCGAAACTCTCGACGCCCACCCACACCACAGCAAGCGCGATCATGTCCGCACGGTCGCGCAGGCCATCGATGCCGGCGCGGAATCACCCCAAGAGACCAGGACCCGCTTGACGCTCGTCGAGTACGGACTCCCCCGGCCTGAGACGCAAATTATTGTGCGCGACGGTCTTCACGGTTTTGTCGGGCGCTGCGACATGGGATACCGCCGATGGCGGATTCTCATCGAATACGAGGGTGGCCAGCACGATGAAGACGAACAGTTGGTCATCGACGTCGAGCGCTATTACGTGCTCGAACGACTCGGCTGGAAGGTCATCCGGGTGACGAAAGACTTGCTCAGGTCGCCGTGGTTGCTCGCGGAACGGGTCGAGAGGGCGTTACGCGAGCAAGGCTGGCAGCCCGAATAGGACTGTGCACCCTCAGGTCCCCTTTTTCGAGTTCGAAAAGGGACCTGAGGGTGCAGAGGTCCTAAGCTTCGACTTCTTCCCTCTTGTTGCGTCGCACAGAGGCGAAGAATGCGGCCAAGATCAGCATGATTCCGACCATTCCGGTCACGATCTCGGGCACGTGCACCTTGATCGACAGCAGCAGAATGAAGGCCAGCGCACCGATCGCCCAGTGGGCGCCATGCTCGAGGTACACGTACTCGCCTAGCGTGCCCTTGCGGACGAGGAACACCGTGATCGACCGGACGAACATCGCACCGATGAGTCCGAGGCCCAACGCGATGATCACCGGGTCGGAGGTGATCGCAAAGGCACCGATCACGCCATCGAACGAGAAGGACGCATCCAGTACTTCGAGGTACATGAACAGGAAGAACCCGGCCTTGCCGGTCGCCACCGCTGCATTGGAGGGACCAGGCTGATCCTCGGGATGGAACAATTTGCCCAGGCCGTCGACCACGATGAACGTGACCAGACCAACCAATCCCGAGACGAGCACCGTCGCCTGCTCGTCGGCCGGCGCGATCGACCCGATCACCAGGATCACCACTGCGCAGATGACCACCGCCAACTGATCGAGCTTGCCGATCTTGGCCAGGAAGTTCTCGACGTGCGTGAGCCAGGTGATGTCGCGCTGCGTGAACACGAAGTTCAGGAACAGCATGAGCAGGAAGATGCCACCGAACGAAGCGATCTGCGGGTGTGCCCCGGTGAGGATCGTCTCGTAGCTCGGCGAACCGTCCGGGAAGGTCGGCGCGTCGTTCGCCGGTGGGTTCAGCGCGAGATCGATCGCCCGTACGGGATCAAGACCAGCGGTGACCCACACGATCGCGAGCGGGAAGACCAGTCGCATACCGAACACCGCGATCACGATGCCGACAGTCAAGAAGATCTTCTGCCAGAACTCGCTCATACGCTGCAGGATCGTGGCGTTGAGCACCGCGTTGTCGAACGAGATCGACACCTCGAACGCGCCCAGAATCAGGACGAGAACGAACGCTTCCCAGCCGCCGTACCAGAAGCCAGCTACGAGAGCCAGGAGGCTGATGCCCAGTGACCACCCAAAAATCTTTAGCACCCATGCCCTTTCGTCACCCTTGAAGATACCTGGCAATTTCGGACATTCCGGAAACGCGGATTCCGGGGTGCTTACTCGAAGTCCGCTAGCAGCCCTTCAAACGGGTAGCCAGGTAGTCCTCGACCTGCGACAGCGCGACGCGTTCCTGAGTCATAGTGTCCCGCTCACGCACGGTCACGGCTTGATCTTCGAGGGTGTCGAAGTCGACGGTCACGCAGAACGGCGTTCCGACCTCGTCCTGGCGGCGGTAGCGACGGCCGATCGCACCAGCGTCGTCGAATTCGACGTTCCAGTACTGCCGCAGCTGAGCCGCAAGGTCCTTTGCCTTCGGCGTCAGGTCCGCGTGGCGCGACAGCGGCAGAACCGCGGCCTTGATCGGCGCGAGTCGACGGTCGAGCTTGAGCACCGTGCGCTTGTCGACGCCGCCCTTGGCATTCGGAGCCTCGTCCTCGAAATACGCGTCGACGAGGAACGCCATGAGCGAACGCGTCAGGCCGGCGGCCGGCTCGATGACATACGGCGTGTAGCGCTCGCCGGTCGTCTGGTCGAAGTAGTTGAGGTCGGTGCCGCTGTGCTTGCTGTGCGTCGTCAGGTCGAAGTCGGTGCGGTTCGCGACGCCCTCGAGCTCGCCCCACTCGCTACCGGCGAACCGGAAGCGGTACTCGATGTCGACGGTGCGCGTCGAGTAGTGCGACAGCTTTTCCTTCGGGTGCTCGTACAGCCGCAGGTTCTCCGGGTTGATGCCCAGGTCGGTGTACCACTTCAGGCGGGTGTCGATCCAGTACTGGTGCCAGGTCTCGTCCTCGCCCGGCTTGACGAAGAATTCCATCTCCATCTGCTCGAACTCACGCGTGCGGAAGATGAAGTTTCCGGGCGTGATCTCGTTGCGGAAGCTCTTACCGATCTGGGCGATACCGAACGGCGGCTTCTTGCGCGCGGTCGTCATGACGTTCGCGAAGTTCACGAAGATGCCCTGCGCGGTCTCGGGACGGAGGTAGTGCAGACCCTCCTCCGACTCGATGACGCCGAGGTAGGTCTTGAGCATCATGTTGAAGTCACGCGGCTCGGTCCAGCGGCCCTTGGTGCCACAGTCGGGGCACACGATCTCGTCCATGGGAATGGACTCGGGCTCGGCGATGCCCTTCTTCTCCGCTAGCGCTTCCTGCAGGTGATCCTGGCGGTGACGCTTGTGGCAGTTCAGGCACTCGACCAGCGGGTCGTTGAAGACGCCGACGTGACCGGAGGCAACCCACACCTGCCGCGGCAGGATGACCGAAGAGTCAAGGCCGACAACATCTTCGCGGCTGGTGACCATCGAGCGCCACCACTGCTTCTTAATGTTATCCTTGAGTTCGACGCCAAGCGGGCCATAGTCCCACGCGGACCGCGTCCCGCCGTAGATCTCACCGCATGGGTAGACCAGTCCACGGCGCTTGGCCAGGTTGGCGACGGTGTCGATCTGGGACTTCACAGCCACGACGAAACTCTCCTGCGTCAGATGCAAAAACAACTCGTGCCAGCGTATCGGTAGCGGGGCCATTGCCCCCACTCGGCTCAGCGCCGGAACTGGGCAGCGGTCGCGGCGTCGGCCGGGAAGAACGACTCGATCGCGAGTTCGGCAAGCGTGATGTCGAGGGGCGTGCCGAAAACGGTCGTTGTCGTGAAGAAGGACGTCCCGTCCTTGAGAACCAGCGGAACGACCAACGGATTGGTGTCATGCACCTCGTCCGAGGCACCGGGATAGTCGCTGAGCTCGGACTCCAGCGCCGCAAGTTCGGCGTCTCCGCTGGCCGCGACCTGTCGAGCCAGCCGTTCGAGAACGTGCGCCCGCCACTGCCCGAGATTCGCGATCCGCGGTGCGAAGCCCTCGGGATGCAGACTCAGCCGCAGCACGTTGATCGGCGGCTCGAGCAAGAACGCCGCACACCCCTGCGTGAACGCCGCCACCGCTTCATTCGCGTCGACCATGTTCCAGTGCCGATCGACCACGATCGCCGGGCACGGCAACTGCGCATCGAGAATCTTCCGGATCGCATCGGAGATGACCGCCACAGGCAACGCGCTCTCGGGGAACACCGGCGCGAACCCACCGGCGAGCAGCAGCGAGTTCCGCTCGCGCAGCGGTATGTCCAAGTGCTCGCCGAGTTTGAGCAGGAGCGCGCGCGACGGCTGGGACCGTCCCGTCTCGACAAAGCTGACATGCCGAACCGATACGCCTGCGCTCGTGGCGAGTTCGAGCTGGCTCATTCGGCGACGCTCCCGCCACTGGCGAAGGAGTGGTCCGGCAGTCATGGTCACAGCTTGAGGGCCTTCGCCCAATATTCGTCGGAAATCTGACCGTGGGATCGCATCACGATGGCGAATCCAGTGGCCATGGCAATCCCCAGCAGGCCGAGCCACAACCCGAACAGGCTCACGATCACCCACAGCACAGTGGTGACGGTGGGCCAGGGCGAGACCAGCGCGAGGATCGGCGCGAAGAAGAACCCGCAGCCGACATACCAGGACGAGCCGTCGCGGTCGGCACAGAGAACGAGATGCAGCCAACGAGGAACTTCGGTTTCGGACATGCCTCAACGATCCGCCCGAGAGGTAAACCGAGCAATTACCTCAGAGGTAATGCCTATCGGAGCGCGGCGAGGAGGTCCGAGTACGCCGTTCGCGTCTCGGCGCGCAGTTCTTTCCAGGTGATGAGCGAACCCGACGCCAGATGCGGGTCGTACGGGACCGCAACGACCGAACGCACCCAGCCATCGAGGTGCTTCCGCAGGTGAGATGCAATATCCGCAGCATCCGGCGCCTGCGCCGTGACCGCAATCGCGCAGTCCCGCACGACGAACTCGCCGAACTCGCGGTCGAGCCATTGCAGTACCGGAAGCAGTCGGTTGGCGGCGTCGGCGCGGGCCGAAACCGTCATGACGACCGGAACACGCGAGTCGTACAGCAGTGGCCGGATGAGACGAGATTGCGCCGGGGCGCCGGCGTCATACACCGGTACGTGCCCCGCGGCGGTGAGGTGCCGATGCACCGAGACCATCGTCTCGCGGCCCGGAAACGGTTCATCGCCGCGGCCGAGGACGCGCATCCCCGCTTTCGACTTCCCGCACGCCTGATCGATCGATTCCGGGAGATACGGCTCCCCCGACGCCAACCAGGTCTGAACGCTGGCGAGTCCACGCGACTCGTCACTGGTTCGAAGCGCAGCGTCCCCACCCGCGGGGGTGGCGTCGACGAGCACCGAAGCGTGGCCGTCGGCCGCGAGGACGGAACCGAGCCCGGCCGCCGTCGTGGTCGATCCAGAGCCTCCGCTCCCACCGAGAACCAGAACGGGCGGCGGCAGCGGAGCACCGGTGGAGATTCGAATGGCGGCGGTACGCGGATCGGGCACGGCCGTCACCGGCGGCAAGCCCGATTCCCGCATCCACTCGGGCTGAGCGTCGGAAGTGTCCGAACTATTCATCAATCGGACGGACAGCGCTGATCATGGGGCGGCCTTCGACGTCAGTGACGATCATGATTTGGCCCCACGTTACGGCTTTTCCGGACGGTTCGAGAGCGTCTATGTGGACCCGGAATCGTTGCGGCGCTTCCACCACGATTTCGACGCAGTACTTCGTCCCGACCGGCACCGCGTCGACCGCGCGACGCATGGTTTCGAGCGATGCCACCGGCGCTCCCGGCGCGAAGGCCGAATGCAGTGCGTCCGGGTCCCGCTCGACGTAATAGGCGTGCTCCCACCACATGATCAGGCCGGTTCCGGTGCGCAGATCGCCCTTGCCAGAACCCATGATGTGCTTCGGCTCGTTGATCTCCGGACACCAGTCCGACGGCGTGAGCTCATTGACGCTCTGGAGTGACGGTTCGGCGAGCGTGTGCGTCGACGAATCCGTTCCACCGGACAGCACGAAAGCCGCACCGATTCCAACCAGGCCAACGGCAGCGACCAACGATACCGCGCCGGGAATCAGCCAGCGACGTCGATTCTTCCGCGGGGTAGCGGATACGACGACCCGCTCCGGCTCTGGTTCGGGCTCCGGCAAGTCGACGAGCCATGCGGGAACGCGGATCTCCGCCGGCGCCTCGACGGGCGGCGGAAGCGGCGCGGGCGGTACCGCGACGGGCGGGAACCACGGTCCTGCGTGGTCGCGGTTCTGCTCGTTGGTCATTACGGCGCCAGCAGCGGGATCCCGGCGACAGCGTCGCCGAACGAACCATTGCCGGAGGCGGTCTCGCCGTTCTCGCTGCGTACCTGGTCTTCGGCGACCTTCGCGCCGACGTTTCCCCCGATCTCCGAGCCATACGAAGCACCGATATAACCGGCGATCGCACCGGCGGCGACGCTGCCGATGACCGCGCCCGGGATCGTCCCCACCGGACCGGCAACCGCCGTTCCGATGGCGCCTCCCGCTACGGCTCCCGCGGCTGCGGCGGGCGCGCCGGCGGCGGCAGCGCCACCGGTGGCGCCGACCGTCGAACCGGCAGCCTGGCCGTTGTCGACGAACTGCTGCTGTTCCGGGGTCAGCGGCGCGGGTCCGAGCGGCGTAGACGACGCGGCCAGGACGACGGTGTTCTCACTGCCTGCCGAGACACCTGCGCCGACCTTGGTGTCGGTCGTCGGCTCGGTGACCTGGGTCTGAGCCTGAGCGTTGTCCGCTGGCGCCGGGTCGGCAGCCGGCTGCACGGTCTCCGCTACACCAACGCCTGCCGCAACAACTGCGACTGCCATCGGCAGCGCACCGATCGCCGCGAGTTTCCGCGCAATGCCGCTTCCCTCACCGAGACGCTCGTTCGCCATGGGTGCCCCTCCAAGAACTGCACAACAACATTTCCCCCGATTTGCGCATTTCGGCGCAAACCTTGAGCTACGATACGGTGCGCATTTTTGGCGGGATGTAGTCGATTTGACGGGCAAAAAATTCTGGCCCGCGTTTCCGATTTTGAATTACGTTGCCGCCCAGAAGAATTCAGAAAGAGTTACAGGTCACACTTGATCATTCTTGTGACTATCGCCATAGCCGGACGGCGGCTGAACCTGCCCTGAACGCGAGGTACGTGCAGGTTTTCGTATGCTTGAACTGTGTCCGACAACAGTAGCGAGTCCGCCGCCATCGGCGTGCGCAGCACCAAGCAGCGCAGTGCGATCTCGTCCCTGCTCGACGACATCGACGAGTTCCGCTCTGCCCAGGACCTCTACGAGGAACTACGCAAGCGCGGAAACCCCATCGGCCTCACCACGGTGTATCGCACACTCCAGAGCCTTGCCGAAGCCGGAACCGTCGACACCCTGCGCACGGACAGCGGTGAATCGGTCTACCGTCGGTGCTCGTCCGGCCACCATCACCACCTCGTGTGCCGCAACTGCGGATACACCGTGGAAGTAGAGGGCCCGACCGTCGAGCGGTGGTCACGCCAGATCGCCGACGATCACGGCTTCTCCGACGTCAGCCACACTCTCGAGATCTTCGGGCTGTGCGCGAAATGTAGCTAGCGGCTACTTCACCCCGCCGAATCGGCGATCGCGCTTCGCGTACTCCAAGCACGCAGCCCACAGGTCCCGGCGATCGAAGTCGGGGAAGAGCTTGTCCTGGAAGACGAACTCCGCGTAGGCCGACTGCCACAACAGGAAGTTCGAACTCCGGAATTCACCCGAAGGACGAAGGAACAGGTCGACATCCGGCATATCCGGTTCGTCGAGGAAACGTGCGATGGTCGACTCGTCGATCTTGTTCGGGTCGAGTTGCCCGGCGGCGGCCAAACGTGCGATTTCCCGCGTCGCGTCGGCAATCTCCGCGCGACCGCCGTAGTTGACGCACATCGTCAGATTCATGACCGTGTTGTCCTTGGTCATTTCCTCGGCGATTTCGAGTTCCTTGATGACGCTGCGCCACAGCCGCGGCCGGCGACCGGCCCAACGCACCCGGACACCCATCGCGTGCATCTCATCGCGGCGGCGACGAATCACGTCGCGGTTGAAGCCCATGAGGAACCGCACTTCATCGGCGCTACGACGCCAGTTCTCGGTCGAGAACGCGTACGCCGACAACCACTTCACCCCGATGTCGATGCAACCGCAGACGGCGTCGAGGAGGACGGCCTCGCCCTTTTCGTGGCCAGCGGTACGCGGAAGTCCGCGGTCCTGAGCCCAGCGGCCGTTGCCGTCCATGACGAGAGCAACATGCTGCGGAACCAGCTCGGCAGGGATCTCCGGCGGAGTCGCACCACTTTCGTGCGGGAACGGCGGTCGAACGATGCGCTGAACTGAAGAACGGGGCACCCGTCTATCCTGCACTGACCACCATCGACTCAGAAACCGACCCCACGGTTTGCGGGGCCTTGTGCGGAGCCGATCGTTCGATGAGCGGCAGTGTCCGCAGTTGACGTTCGAGATGCCACTGCAAGTGCGCCGCGGTGAGTCCAGTTGCCTGCTTACGCAACATCTCCGGCGTCTCCTCGGCGAAGGCCCAGTCCCCGCGCGTCAACGCTTCCATCAGATCCAGCACACCCGTCGACGGCACGGCTGCACCCGCCGGACGACAGTGCACGCACACTGCCCCACCAGCGGCGACGTGGAAGGCACGATGCGGCCCGGGGGCCGCACAGCGGGCGCAGTCGTCCAGCGCGGGAGCCCACCCGGAAATGCTCATGGCACGCAGCAGGAAGGCATCGACGACCAATCCGACGGCATGAGCTTGCGTTGCGATCGCACGCAGGGCGCCGACGGTGAGTTGGTGCAACGCGAGCGCCGGCGCCTTCTCCTCGCCGGACAAGCGTTCCGCGGTCTCGAGAATTGCGCACGCTGCGGTGTAGCGACCGTAGTCGTTGACGATGTCGGTAGCGAAAGCATCGATCGTCTGCACCTGGGTCACGGTGTCGAGATTGCGGCCCGGATAGAGCTGGATGTCGACGTACGCGAACGGTTCCAGGCGGGCGCCGAACTTGCTGCGGGTACGGCGAATTCCCTTGGCGACCGCGCGGACCAGACCGTGCTCGCGAGTGAGCATGGTGACGATGCGATCGGCCTCGCCGAGCTTGTGCTGCCGAAGCACCACTGCCCGGTCCCGGTAAAGCCGCATGCTCCCAGTGTTCCACGCACCACCGACAGATTCGGACAACCGTCGTCCGCTCGCAAGCGCGTGTCCATCTACCTGTGCAAAACTGGAGCCCGTGCGTATCGACCGGACCATGATCGGCTACGCGCTCATCGGATTTTTCACATTCTGCGTCGACATGTTGATTCTCACGGTGGCGCACAATTCCCTGCATTGGCCCGTGCCGGTTGCGGCCAGCGCCGGGTACGGCACCGCTCTGATCCTGAATTTCGTGCTGAACCGAACGTTCAACTTTCATGTCCACGGACACTTCGGTCAGCAGGCCGGAAAGTTCGCGGTCGCGGTCGGAATCAATTACGTGGTGTTCGTCCTGGGTGTGGTCAGCCTGCTGGTTTACCTCGGCGTGGAATTCCAGATCGCCCGTCTGGCCGCGGCCCTGATGGAGGGCGCATTCCTCTACTGCGCCATGCGTTTCGCCGTCTTCCGCGAACGCCAGCAAGTTAACGCAGCTGGAACGCCAGTACATCCGGTGACAACACCGGCGGCATAGCGTCGAACGCAACCACTCCGATGAAGGGGGTTGCGCGATGTCTCGCCCGGGTAAGCCGCTGCTGCGCAGCGTTTCACGCACTGAATCGCAACTGACATTCCGCCGCATCCACGGGTATCGACGCGCGGTCCGGGTCTGTGGAGATGGTCCTCCCCTGCTGCTGATTCACGGCATCGGCGACAACTCCGAAACGTGGCTGGACGTCATCCCGCGGCTTGCCACCAAGTACACGGTCATCGCACCCGATCTGCTCGGGCACGGCGCGTCCGACAAACCGCGCGCGGACTACTCCGTCGGTGGTTATGCCAACGGCATGCGGGATCTGCTGTCCGTTCTCGGGTACGAACGGGTGACCGTGATCGGCCACTCCCTCGGTGGCGGTGTCGCAGCGCAACTCGCGTACCAATTCCCGGAACTGGTCGAGCGACTCATTCTGGTGTGTCCGGCGGGCGCCGGCCCGGAGGTACATCCGCTGCTTCGCTTCGCGAGCGCACCCGTATTGGGTTCGGCGTTGGTAGCACTCCAACTGCCCGGCGTCGGTCCTTTCTTGGACGGTCTGCGAATGCAGCTCAAGACCTTCTACGAAACGACCGGCTTCACCACCGCCACGATCCTCCACGACGCAGTCGATGTCCTTCGCGTGCTCGCCGACCAGGCGGAATCCGGCGGCCAGCAGGCCTTCCAGCGAGTCCTGCGCGCCGCAGCCGACTGGCGCGGCCAAGCGATCACGTTCCTCGACCGCTCATACCTGCTGCAAGGCGTTCCGGTGCAGATCATCTGGGGACGGAACGATCGGATCATTCCGTCCAAACACGCCCGACTGGCGCACGCGGCGATCCCCGGCTCCCGGCTCGACCTGTTCGAAGACTCCGGACACTTCCCGTTCCGCGACGACCCGGCTCGGTTCGTTCGCGTCGTCGACGAGTTCCTCGAAACCACGCGCCCCGCCGAATATGACCAGCAGCGCTGGCGGCAGAACCTGACGAGAGGGTTTCCACCGTCGTCGATCAGCGGAAGCCACACGAGCCGGATGGCCGTCCTCGATGCCATGGTCGCCGGCGAGCGGAGCGCGACCTAACCGACGAGCTTTTTCAAGAGTGCCGCGTCCCCAACTGCCGCGGCATCGATGTCGTTGTTGAAGTAGGCGTAGACATCGCACCCTTGTTCGCGGAGATCGCCGAGCCAGGAGGCCCACTCCTGCAAGCGCTCCCGGCCGTAACTTCCGTGATAGGGCGCCTGGGTGGCGTTCGGACCGTGGAAACGCACATAGGTCCAGTCGGTCGTGAGCACCCGCGGATGGTCCGCGATCAGATCGTGGATGCACAAGGCGGCGCCGTGACGCCGCAGCACGTCGAAGATCGGTTCCTGGAGCCATTCGGGATTCCGGAACTCGAACACCAAGCGCACGGATGGCGATGCGACGGCGAGGAATTCATC
>JAJFUQ010000007.1 GCA_021372355.1 Nocardiaceae bacterium
GGGGAACTCGTGGCGATGGACTCGCGCCGCAGGATCTTCCCGAAACCCCTCGCGCAGTTCCTCGACCTGCGTGATGACCGCTGCCGCACGCCCTACTGCGGGGCGCCGATCAAACACCACGACCACATCGTTCGGTCCCGCCACGGCGGACCGACCAGCGCCGAAGACGGTGCCGGCCGCTGCGAACGATGCAACTACAACAAGGAAGCACCCGGATTCAGCGAGAAACCCATCAACGGCGACCGGCACACCTTCGAGACCCGAACCCCGACCGGACACACGTACGAATCCACCGCACCACCCGTCATTTAGTCGTCGCCCACTGTGAAAGGGCAGCACTGAAAGGGCTCGAGCAAGTACCTGCGGGAGAGCCGCGAAAGGTAGTCGCGAATTCGCCCGACAGGAGGTGATTCGCCATCAAAGAACGGGACAAGCTCCGTCACCTTGAGGCGTTGACCAACTGGAGTCCGGATAGTTCAGCAGGGGCCTAAGCTCGCTCGACAGGATGGGAGCACCGATGATCAGTGGGACGGTTGTCTGGCTGGCCGAGGCAGGTTTGAGCGAATGCTCTGAAAACCCAACGTGCGCACAAGACTTCAATCGTGGGTTCACAATTCTCCTGCTGGAGATGGGCGCCGGATGGATCGCACTCGTGCTGGGGATCTGGTTTCTCGTACGCTTCTTTCGAAGCCGTCACAGCCCCGAGTCAGGGCAACCGACCGGAGCCGATGCTGATCCGCCTGGCAGTGCGGGTGGCCACGGCGGCATCGGCGGTGATGGTCTCGGGTTGCCAAGCCCAAACTGCGAGCCATGCGGACGCAACGATCAACGTGCATGTCGGACTCGTCGCAGCTTTTGAACCCGACGGGGAGGAAGCCAAGATCGGGTTCCATCAACCCAACAAGGGCGTGACTGTCACAGCGTCGAACGGAAAAACCTGGAGTGGAAGAACGAACGCTCAGGGACGAATCACATTCTCGGTGCCGCCGGGTCGATACAAGGTTGCTTCCGAAACCTGCCCGCCGGAGCAGGCGACCTGTCCGGCGGTGAAACGGTAGCCGTCAACATCTTTTGCCAAGGCTTCTAGTCGAGGTATCGATGGCGATCACTCGACATCCCCTACGGTCCCGAACCGCCGATATCCTGGTTCCGTGGACGCCAGAGATCTCCGGGTTTCCGATGCCGAGCGCGCACATGTCGGCGAGGTGCTGCAGCGCGCGGTGGGGCAGGGGATGATCACGCTCTCCGAGTTCACCGAACGCTTCGACACCGCGCTTGCGGCGCGAACCCGTGGCGAACTCAACTCGGTTCTCGTCGACCTGCCCGGGGTACAGCTCATCGGTGCCGCACCACCACAGCCGGTACACCAGCCGCTGGCGTTCCCGGTGTATCAGCACCCCGCACCGATGGCGCCTCCGGTGCCGACCGCGCCGAGCTTCCCGGAGCACCTGCCCGGGTACGGGCACGATCTGGGTGGAGTTCGCGCGAGACTGACCAACATCACCCGCCGCGGCCGTTGGTTCGCGCCGCCGACCCTGCACGTGAATTCGTGGCTCAGCGGCGTGACGCTCGATTTCACCTCGGCGCAGATGTCGACGCAGGTCGTCGAGATCGTCGTCGATGACTACCTGAGCTCGCTGGTTCTCGTCGTGCCGCCGGTCGCGACCGTCGACCTCTCGAACCTCGAACTGATCGGTGGCTCGACGAAGAACAAGACCCGCTCGGGTCCGCCGATGGGCCCGTTGCATCTCGTCGTCCGCGGTCGGACCCGATTCGGCTCAGTCACCGCAAAGCACCCGTTCGGCACAGCATTTCGGCGGGCTTTCGGCCGATAAGCGCGTGGCGGGAATCTGATCTTGTCCGAATCCGGTCGAATGCCGCACTCTGGGTAGATGGACTCGCCACCGCACGTCGATCCCGCCTTATTGGCCCGCCTCGCCGCGGAGCTCGACGGGCTGCAACGACAAGTGGGCGCTTTGAGCCACACGGTCGCGCTGTTGCAGCGTTCCGCTCAGCCAGTCGCGTGGCCGGCCCAACCGGCCCAGCCGATGCCACCACAGATGCCCGCCCAGCCGGGCCAACCGATTCAGCCACTTCCGCCCGTCGTGCGCCCGACGGTCCCGCAGTACGCGCCCCAGCAGCAGTGGCGGCCGACGCCGCCACGGCCGCCCCGCCAGCCGTGGTGGGAGCGCGAGGGGATGGTCAGCCGGGTGCTTGCGGTCGCGGGCGCCGGCGTGACGCTCATCGGTGTCGTGCTCATGGTCGTGTTGGCGGCTCAGGCCGGGTGGTTCGGTCCGGTCGCGCGCGTCATCGCCGGTGCCGTGCTGTCGGGTGTGCTTGTCGCCCTTGCGTTCCGCGTCCATGCGCGGCCGGGCGGACAGATCGGCGCCGTCGCACTCGCGGCCACCGGAATCGCGGGTGCCTACCTCGACGTCATCGCCATCACGTCGATCTACGAGTGGTTCCACCCGGTCGTCGGCCTGGCGATCGCGCTCGCCATCGCGGCCGCCGGTCTTGCGCTCGCCGCACGCTGGCAAGCACTCGCCTTGGCGCAGATCGTGATCGTCGGTGTCGCCCTGCTCGCACCGATCATCACCAAAGAACCGAACGCCACGCTCATTGCGTTCCTCACGATCCTGCAGGTCGTGGGGTGGGCGGCGCAGTGGTTCCGCCACTGGCCGACGCTGCACGTCACCCGCACCGCTCCGGTCGTCCTCGCTTTGATGGCGGCGATCGGAGTCGACTCCCTTTCCTCGACCATCGATCGCGCCTATCTCGAACTGCCGGGCGCGGCCGTGGTGGCGGTCGTCGGGATCGCGACCTCTGCCGCATCGGTCGTGCGGCGGCCGCACGACACGCTCGGTGGCGCGGTTCTCGGCGTGGCGGCGATCCCGCTGCTGATGGTCGGCGTCCTCTTCGAAACGAACGCACACATCGCCATCGCCGCGGTCACCGCAGGCGTCCTCCTCACCGTGGCGCTGGTGCCGCAACTCAACTCCGCCGCGCGACTGTCGGCGCTGATCGCGGGCGTCCTGGCCGTCGTCGAGCTCTGCTTCACCGTGCCGGGTGACGGCGGCCCGTCGATCGCGGTATCCCTCGCGGCGCTCAGTTTCCTGGGTGCTTCGGTGTCGACGAAGGCCCGCGCTGCGTATTGGGTCGGCGCGGGGCTGGCCCTGTTGAACGCCCTGGTGTTCCTGAGCTTTGCGTCCGTTGATGAATTGGTCGACGAGCGGGAAGCAGTGATCGGGCTCGGTGGGTTCACCGTCGTCGCGAGCGTGCTGCTGATCGCGACGCTTGTCGCGCTGGTCTGGCAGGGTGTTCGACTACAGGTCTTCGAGCAGAATCAGCTGCCACCGATCGGGGCAGTGGTGGGGATCGCCGGCGTGTATGCCTTCACCGCGGCGCTCGTGGCCATTGGCGTCAGCGTTGGCGGTTCCGGCGGATTCACCGCTGGGCACTGCGCCGCAACGGTCTGTTGGATGCTCGCCGCGACGCTCGTCCTTCTCTATGGGCTCAAGTCACCGGCGTCCGCACACTTGGCGCTGTTCCTCGGGCTCACCCTCACCGCGGCCGCCGTCGGCAAGCTGTTCCTCTTCGATCTCGCGATGCTCAGCGGTCTGACCCGCGCGATCGCGTTCCTCGGAGTCGGTTTGCTCCTGCTCGGCGCGGGCACGAAGTACGCCCGAGCGTTCGCCGAGCGAGACGAACATGCGTAGTCGATGGGGCGCTCACGCCGCGCCGATCACGTCTCGACGTCTGCTCTAGCGTGCGGCCGGACAGCGTTCGCCGATGGTGCTTCGCGGATCAGCTGGGTCCGCACTTTCTGGACGTCGAGGACCAGCCGGTACTGCTGATCGAGTCGCGCGCGGTTTTCGGGCGTCGCCGATTCCACCGTCGAAAGGCGCACCTGGTGCTGTCGGCGCTGCGTCACCGAGCGGCCGAACTCGGTGCGCAAGCGCAATTCGTGCAGGCCCGGACCTACCGGGAAGCGCTGAGCCACGTCGTGGGGCGCATCAGTGTCTGTCAGCCCACGTCGTGGCAAGCCGACCGATTCGTTCGGACGATGCCCGCCGTCGACGTGGTGCCGGCTCGGGGTTTTGCGACCGACCGGGCGACATTCGAGACGTGGGCCCAGTCGCAGCGTCGCCTCCAACTGGAGCATTTCTATCGTGACGCTCGGCGCCGATTCGACCTGTTGATGGACGGGACGGAACCGACTGGATCGCGCTGGAACTTCGACGCGGAAAACCGCCAACCGCCGCCGAAGAGCGGCCGCCTCGGCCTGCGCGAACCCTGGTTGCCGGACGAGGACGAGATCGACGAACAGGTCCGAGCTGATCTGGACCAGTGGGAGAAGGACGGCGATGCGTCATTCGTCGGCCGCGACGGTCCCCGGGAATTCGCGGTCACCCGCGCGGAAGCACTCGCCGCTCTGGACCACTTCGTGCAACACCGGTTGTCTGACTTCGGACCGTTCGAGGACGCAATGCTGACGGCGGACCGCTGGATGGCGCACAGCGCCTTATCGGCACCGATGAATCTCGGCCTTCTCGATCCGTTGGAGTGCGCCTATGCCGCGGAAGACGCATACCGGGCTGGAAATGCCCCGTTATCCAGCGTCGAAGGGTACATCCGGCAGCTGATTGGTTGGCGCGACTACATCTGGCACACCTATTGGCATTTCGGTCCGGACTATCGGCACCGCAACATGCTCGCCGCGCACCACTCACTGCCGCAATGGTTCGCGGAACTTGATGCCGACGCCGTCGAGGCACGATGCCTGCGGAGCGTGCTCGAACAGGTGCGTGACCACGGGTACGTGCACCACATTCCGCGCCTGATGGTGTTGTCGAACTATGCGCTGCAACGCGGTTGGCATCCCGCCGCGGTTACCGACTGGTTTCACCGCAGCTTTGTCGATGGCTACGACTGGGTGATGGTCGGAAATGTGGTCGGAATGTCGCAACATGCGGACGGCGGCTTGATCGCGACCAAGCCCTACGCCTCCGGCGGCGCGTACATCGACCGTATGAGCGATTACTGCGGCGGCTGCCGGTACCGGCCCGGGCATCGGGCCGGCGCGGACGCCTGCCCGTTCACCAGCGGCTATTGGGCCTTCCTGGCTCGAAATCGCGACCGCCTGGCAGGTAATCATCGGATGCGTCAGCCTTTGGCCGGACTGGATCGCCTCGCTGATCTCGGAGACGTCATCGCCGCCCAACAACGATTGGGCGACACGCCACCGTGACTGCGATGTGGGCCCGCGTTGAGGCCCACATCGCGTCGTCACCCGTCTCAGACCGAGCTCGTGACCTGAAGCTCCGGAGCGTCGTGCGGAATCCGGTCCTCCTCCGGAATCGGTTCCCCGAGTCCGATGCGGTTCTGCAGGCGCTTCATCCACTGTGGTGCCCACCAGCAGTCGTCGCCGAGCATCTTCATGACCGCGGGCACGAGGAACATGCGCAGCAGCGTCGCGTCGATGACGAGCGCGGCGATCATGCCGAAGGCGATGTACTTCATCATCACGAGCTGCGAGAACCCGAATGCACCGGTCACGACGATGAGGATCAAAGCTGCCGCGGAGACGATGCGGCTGGTGTTCGCGGTACCGACGCGGACGGCTTCCGCGGTCGGGGCCCCGAGCGCGCGGGCCTCGACCATGCGCGACAGCAGGAACACCTCGTAGTCGGTCGACAAGCCGAAGATGATCGCGATGATCAGCACGAGCACCGGAGACATGATCGGACCGGGCGTGAAATTCAGCAGATGGGAACCGTGACCGTCAACGAAGATCCAGGTCAGGATGCCCAACGTCGAGCCGAGGCCCAACGCACTCATGAGCACGGCCTTGATCGGCAACACCAACGATCCGAAACTCAGGAACATCAGGAGCGTCGTCAACGCCGCGACCACGACGAGCATGATCGGCAGCAGTTTGAGAAGCGCGGTGATGCTGTCGCGCTCGAGGGCCGGCGTGCCGCCGACGTAGACCTTGACGCCCTCGGGAACGTCCATGTTCCGCAGGTAGTCGATCGTCTCCTTGACGTCGGTCTTCCCGTCGAGCGTGCCGTTCATGACGAAGACGTTGTTCTTGGTGACGACGGACAGGTCCGACTTGAACTTCTCCCGAAGGCCTGGCGCCTTCGACGCCTCGCTCTTGACCGGACCGATCTGACTGGGCGACTCGGTGACCACGACGAGCTTGATCGGCTGTGTCGGACGTAGCGGGAATAGTTCGTCGAATTGCTGTTGCGCGACTCGAGTCGGGTTGGTCGGCGGCAGGTACTTCTCGTTGATGCCGCCGAACTTGATGCCGCTCACCGGCATGATCAGCAGTAGCAGGCCCACCACGATCGGCACCGTGATCTTGAGCGGATGACGCATGACCGACAGCGTCATCCGACCCCAGATCCCGGATTCGACCTCTTCGGCCGTCTTGGTCTTGCGCAGGCGCTTGAAACTCAGTGCGTCGACCTTCTTGCCCAAGACGCTCAGGATCGCCGGGAGGATCGTCAACGCGGTGATCGCGGCGAGGGCCACGGTCGCGATGGCACCGTACGCGACGGACTTCAGGAAGCCCTGCGGGAAGATCAGCAGACCGCCGATCGACGCGATGATCATCGTCGCGGAGAAGATGACCGTCCGGCCGGCGGTGACGACGGTCCGGCGCACCGCATCTTCGGTGCTGCGACCGCCCGCGATCTCCTCGCGGAATCGACTGACCATGATGAGCGCGTAGTCGATCGCCATACCGAGGCCCAGCAGTGAAACGACCGGCGAGACGAACGAGTTCACCTCGGTGAAGTGGGTGATGATGCGGACGATTCCCCACGCGCCGAGCACTGCCAGGGCGCCGATGGCCAGCGGCAGCGACGCTGCGACGATGCCGCCGAAGACGAAGAACAGCAGGATTCCGACCGCCGGGATCGCGAGGACCTCCATACGGTGGATGTCCTCGGCCATCGTGTCGTTGAGTCCGTGCGCGACGGGGAGCAGGCCGGCGAGTTCGACGTCGATGCCGTCGATGTAGAAGACGTCGCTGACCGCCTTGAAGTTGCGGGTCGACTCGGTGTCGTTGCTGCCGTTGATCGCGATCGAGACGAATGCGTGCTTGCGGTCCGCGTCGGCGAGCTGCGTGTTCGACAGTGCCCCGGGGATCATCCAGTAGCTCGCGTTGATCCGCATGATCTCGGTCGGGTGTTCGCGGACCGCTTTCTCCAGATTGGCGACGATCTTGGCCGCGAACTCCGGGTCGTCGACGGTCTTGCCGTCCGGCGCGGTGTACAGCGCGATGACATCGGAGTTGTGGTCGCGACCGTACGTCTCGTCGGCCAGCTTGGCGGCGGCCACCGAGTTCGAGCCCGGGTCATCCCAGCCGCTCTGACTCAGGTGGTCGTTCAGTGTCAGGCCATAGCTGCCGAGCGCGAGCAGTAGGGCCACCATCGTTCCGATGACCAGATGACGCGCACGGTAGACCAGGCCACCCCAAACCTCGAACACTACGACGAAGCTCCCTGACGAGTTGGGTCCATACGACTGCTGAGCAGCGCAGACAGCGGACGGAACGGTTGCAACCAGGCGCCTTCATCAGGCAGCGAGTCGAGACTGACTCGCGGTAGCGGTTCACGGAAGACCCCAGGGATGTCCTCGAGGTCGATGAATTCGAACTTGTCCGAGATCAGCGCCCAAGCGGCGTGCTCCCGGAATCCGATCACGGTGACGTCGATCCCGCGAGCGGAGAGCTCTTCGAGCGGCTCCCGGAAAGCCTGGCCATCGGCCGACGCCACGATGACCGCGGACAGTCCACCGGAGGTCGCCCGCAGTTCGATGTGCGCGAGCATGTCGGCGTCGACATCGCTGTCATCGTCGACCTTCGGCTTGGCGAAGACGGCGTAACCGACGTTGCGGAGGGCCTCAACCCACGGTCGGACCAGTTCGGCCGTACCCGGCGCGATGTTGGTGAACACCGTCGCTTCGGGTTCGACCTGGCGCTCGAGTCGACGCGACAGGTCTGCAGTGCGATTGAGGAGCCAGCGGCCGAGCGCATCGAAGCGCGGCCGGTGGGCGGCGGTCGGGCGACCACCGAGGATCGCACCCAACCCCATGTCGAGGTTCGGCGCGTCCCAGATCAGCAGGATGCGACCGACTCCGTGTGCGTTCGTGAGCGACGCCACGGAGGACGCAGCGGACGAACCAGCTGCATCGATGGCCGAACCTGCGGTGGTCATTCCTCGATCTTCTCCCAGATGAACTCCGTGATAGTGGACCCGGCACGTATCCCTTTGATTTCAAATTTGGTTTGTGGCCGTTCCAAGGTCATCGGGGGCGGGCCCGAAAGTGGCCCCAGTCGTTTTTCCGGGGCGCTCGCCTCGGCGATGAATTCGGCATAATCCGCGTGGTCGGTGGCGATGTGCAGCACGCCTCCCGGCCGGAGTTTGTCCACCAGTTTGCTGATGGTTTCGGTCTGGAGGAATCGCCGTTTGTGGTGGCGCGCTTTCGGCCACGGGTCGGGAAAGAAAACCCGGAATCCGGTGACCGAGTTGTCCGCGATCATGTGATTGAGCATTTCGGAGGCATCGCCCTTGAGAATGCGAATATTACTGACGCCGCCATTCTTGATGTGCTTCAGCAATTGCGCGATTCCCGGGCGGTACACCTCGACCGCGACGAGGTTCACCTCGGGCTCGGCTGCGGCCATGGCGGCCGTCGCCGTGCCGGTGCCGGATCCGATCTCGATCACCAAGGGTGCCGATCGGCCGAACCAGGCGGTGTCGTCGAGCGGTTCTTCAGAGACCTCGGCGCCGAGAATCGGCCACAGTTCGTCCCACGTGCGCTGCTGCGAGTCCTTCAGGGAGCCATGCCGAGAACGGAAGCTCGTGACCCGACGGTGGTACATCATCGGGTTCTCTACAGGGTTTTCGGCTTCTACCACCGAAACATTGTGACCCATAGCCGCAGGTGGTCCTTGCGGCTATGGGTCACAGTTGGGTTGTGAGCGCCTCTTGAGGCTGTTACTTGTCGACAGTCTTGATCAGCAGCAGGTTCGCGTCGCCGTTGTGGACGACACGGTTTGCGACCGATCCCATCATGCGGGCGAAGCCGCTCATGCCGCGGTTACCCATGACCATGAGGTCGTACTTCCAGGCTGCGTTGACGAGCGCTTCCGCAGGTCCGACACCGCTCAGGACATCGCGCAGAACTTCGATGCTCGGGTCTGCGGTACGAAGCTGCGACTCGACTTTGTCCAGGATCGCCTCGCCCGACGCGCGGTCCTTGGCGGCGGTGACGAGGAAGCAGTTGCCCTTGAGCGCGTTGCCGACCTCATATCCCTTCCGCACCGCGACAACCGAGGTGTCCGAACCATCCGTGGTCAGCCCGACCGCACCAAATGCCTGCGGGTTCTGGTGGGCGAACAGGATGTCGATCGGGCTCGAGTGCGACAGCGCGTTGGACACACTGCCGAACAGGCGCTGTGCGGGGTTTCCGAGTCCACGGGAACCGACGACGAGAAGGGCAGTCGGGTGCTCCTCCGCGATGTCGACGATCACGTCGAAGGGGTTGCCCTCACGCTCGATGGTCGAGACGTTCGAGACCTTGTAGTCGCTGGTCGCGGACGCGGCGCACGACTGGGTGACAGCCTCGGCGTTGGCCTTGCCGTCAGCGTTCTTGTACGCGGTGATGATGATCGCCGGAATGCCCAAGCGATAAGCGATGCGCGACCCGATTGCGACCGCGTTGTCCGCAGACTTCGAGCCGTCGGTGGCAATCAAAACCTCTGAATAGGCCGCCATGTGGCCATTCCTCCCCGTTGACGCAGGTGAAGAGCCGAAATCCCGGCACCGATCCCGAAAGTACCAGCGGCCGTGGGGCACCGGGCCAACTTGAGAGGAAAGCTTCAAAGCTCAAACATGGAGTAACGCGACAGGGTAGAACTTAGCGGTGGCCGGCATCACACCCGGTCGGTGATCGATGTGCAAGGCGGCACGTGAGGGGCGGCGATGAACCAATTAGCTCTCGAAGGATTCTTCGGGACGTTCAGCTGGACGGAATTCACCGGGTGGCCCAGGTTTGTCATCGACCTGGTCACGGTGCCGATCTTCAGCGCTATCGCGGGTCTGATCACCAACTGGACCGGCGTCATCATGCTGTTCGCTCCGGTGCGGTTCAGTGGCTTCTACACGCCCGGCGCGAAGACGATCTTCCCGTTCCTCCCTCGCATTCTTCAGGTCCTGCCGATCTGGGCGCCGGGCGGAATCGTCGGATTCCAGGGATTCATCCCGGCCCGTGCCGAGAAGATGGCGAGCCTCTGCTGTGACAAGGCTCTCCTCAAGCTCGGAAACGTCAAGGACTTCTTCCAGGAGTTGGACCCGGCGAGCATTGCGGCCAACGTCACTGTCATCGCGAAGGGCAACCTCCGCCAGATGATGGAAGAGGTCATGACCACGCAGCACCCGCAGCTGTGGAAGGACCTCTCGCCGCAGATGCGCGAGACGCTCTACAACCGCCTCGAGGCGGATCTGCCGGCGATCGTCGACCGCACGTTCGACCAGATCGCGGACAAGATCGACCAGCTTGTCGATGCCAAGCTCATGACGGTCGGGTACCTGCGGAAGAACCCGGAAGTCCTCAAGGACATCATCTACGGCCTCGGTGCTCCGGAGCTGAAGTTCATGGTCAAGATCGGTCTGCTCGGTGCTCCGATGGGTCTCATCCTCGCGCTGTGGCTGTCGTTCGTCCACTACTCGAGCGAGCACGCCAAGCACGGCCAGGAGTTCGGTGGCTACTACCTGAACCTCGAGTGGATGGGCTTCCTCAACACCTGGCTGCACTTCTTCCCGATGTGGCTGTGGGTGCTCCTCGGCGCCGCCCTCATCGGAATCATCGTCAACATCATTGCGATCAAGGTCGTGTTCTTCCCCGGTATCCCGCAGCCGCGCTACAAGTACCTGTGGAAGCAGGCGCTGTTCGCCAAGCGTCAGGATCAGGCCGCGGCGGACTTCGGACACGCTCTCGCGTACAAGGTCATCACCCTGCAGAACCTGGCGAACGAGCTCCTGCACGGCCCCGCCGGCGACAAGACTCAGCAGCTGCTCAAGCACGTCGTGTCCCAGGAGATCGACAAGGTTCTCGGACCGATGAAGGCAGCTGTCCGCGTCGCCGTCGGTACCAAGGAAATGGACAGCCTGATGGAAGGCGCCGGCGCGCAGGCCATCAGCTTCGCGCCGAACCTCGCGGCCGACCTCGAGTTCAACAAGCGGCAGGCCCAGAAGCTTGACGACTTCATGACTCAGAAGCTGCGGGAACTTCCGCCGGACGAGTTCATGGACATGCTTTACTCGGCAATCGAGCAGGACGCCTGGCTGCTTTATGCCCACGGCGGTCTCCTCGGCATCGTTGTCGGTGCTGTTCACATCGCGATTTTTGGAGCGTGACGCAAAATGACCCACGCAGCGCCGGAAGGCGACGACATCACCACTGAGGCTCCCGCCCCGATCGAGCCTCCTCCGACGGCGACCTCCGCGTCTGCTGCCGAACCTCGCCAGGCGTCTTCGGGCGGCGGCGGCTTCGTCGGCGACCTCGCCCGGAGCGCTACCGGAAGCCCGAGTGACGCAGCCGGTCTCGCCAGGTTGGCCAGCACCGGCTTCATGAAGGCGATGTCCGGGTTCGCCAAGGGATCGCTCGAGCAGGCGGCGACCGCGGCTCGACAGATCAGTGAGGGCGCGCCTGTTACGCAGGTCATCGACCAGCAGATCGAGTCCGCCCGCCACAGCGCGGCGTCCTTCATGGGCATCGAAGATGCCGCTGGTCGCAAGATCATCAAGGGCACCAGCCGCAAGGAACTTCGTGCTCGCGGAACCGCGCTGATCAACCAGTCGTGGAACGCCGCAGTTCAGCCGAAGGACCAGCACCCGGCGTTCTCCCGCATCCTCGACGAGATCACCCACGACGAGGCGCGCGTGATCCGCTTCCTCGCCGCGTGTGGGTCCCAGCCGGTGGTCGACGTCCGGACCAAGACGCCGTTCGGTGTCGGCTCGGAGCGTGTGGCCGGCGGCATCAGCATGATCTGTGAGATGGCGGGCTGCCTGTACCCGGAGCGTGACCACGTCTACTTCGCGAACCTCAACCGTCTCGGCCTGCTGCGCTTCTCGGAGGAGCCGGTGGCGGACTTCCGCCGGTACTCACTCATCGAGTGCCAGCCGCGATGCATGGAGGCGATGGCCAAGACGAACAAGGCGACGACCGTCTACCGGTCGATCTACTTGTCGCTGTTCGGCTACCAGTTCGCCGACATCTGCTTCGAGATGGAGGGCTACGACGCCGGCGGTTGGAAGGACAACGACCGCGGTGACCGCATCATCGGTAAGGGAATCCCCGAGCTGAAGGCCAAGCACCACTAATTCCATATGCAGAGCCGGGCAGGTGAATCACTGAATCACGATATTGCCCGGCTTTTGCATGTCCTGGACGAGTCGGCTGCCCAGCACGCGGCGCACGCTCGGCGATTGTGGGCGGCAGTGTCGGCGCCGCCGCGGATTCAGGTGCTCGGGCGGCCGTGGGCTGGGGTTTCGACAGTCACGGCGCTGCTGGCCGATGACGGGTTCGCGGTCGTCGACGGCCCGGCCGATTGCACGCTCTACGTTCTGCCGGGTTCGTTGCGCCCGGTCGACCAAGCCGCGATCGAGCAGTTGTCGAATCCGCTGGTAGTCCTTAACAAGGCCGACGCGGTGTCGCCCGATCCGGAAGAAGTGCAGCAGGTATGCGCCGCCGTGTCACGGACGCTGCACACCACAGTCCTGCCGCTGACCGCGCACATCGCCCGTGCGGCCGTGAGCGGTGCGCAGTACGCATACCTGCGGGAGCTCGCGTCCGCTGCCGATGCCGGTTCACAGGTCGCGACGATCGTGTCCGGAGACTCTCCGGTCCGGGCATGGGGACCGCTCGCGGTCGCGGTCGCGGTGAGTGCGCTGCGCCGGACTGCAGATCTCGATCCGATGGGTGTGCAGAAGGTCCTCGAGGCGTTCAGCGGTTTCGGTCACGTCCGCGCTGCGATTCACGAGCGTGCGGCGTGGGCGACCCGCGAACACTGCAGCGCATTTCTCGACCTGCTCGATCGTTGTGCGGCTGAGTCATCGGCTCGGGACGAGGTGGAGGACTTCCTCGCCGGACCGAAAGCGGGCGAGCTCGCGCTGCGGGCCGCGGGCTGGACGGGAGAGTCGGTCGCGGAGCTGCGGTCGCGCGCGACGCTGGGAACGGCGAGTGAGCGACGGGTGGCGCTGCGCGCTGAGCGGGCGCTCGCGCGTCGATCGGCGGATCGGGCGACGTCAGGGCTTCGAGCATGACCGTGGAGCTGTCCGATCTGCTCGCTCGCTGGCACCCCCAGGGCCTCGCTCGCCTCGCCGGAGCGGGCACCGGGCGGCTCGTCACCGTGCGTGGGCCGGCCGGGGCAGGCGCATCGGCCCTGGGCGCCGAGCTCAACGAAGTCGACGGCATCGACTGCACGGAAGCGGCGGCCGATGTCGTCGTCTGCGTGGTGGACGCTGCCGCACCGATCACCGATGACGAGCTCGCCGAACTCGTGGGTCTGGCCGCCGGCGGGCAGTCGATCGTCGTCGCGGTCAACAAGATCGACGTGCACCCCGAGTGGAAGTCGTCACTGGCCGCCACCGCGGCCCGCGTCGCCCGCGTCGACCCCCAGATTCCCGTCGTGGGTGTTTCGGCGTTGCTCGCGCAGCTGGCCCGGCAAACCAAGACGGACCTGCCCAGCGGGCTGGCCGGCCTGGTGAAGGAGATCGCGACGGCCGCCTCGCTCGCCGGGGACCGGGTACTTCCGGTCGTCGTCGCGGAGGCGATTGCGAACGTCGAGCGGGAAATCGGGCGTACGCAGGAGACCGAGTCCGGCCTGCGGGGCCGCCGCATCGATCTCGTCGGGCAGCGCGACGGTGGCCGGGCCGCGGTGTTGGCGGCCGCGAAGGCCAAGATCCAGCTGGCTCGGGTCGGTCTGCTGCACGACGTCAACGACGCGATCCGCGCTGCGGGACAGCGGCTTCGACACCGGATCGACCGCGCGAGCGCGAAGGAACTGCGCGCCGGCGAGCAGTTGGCGTCCGAGTGTGCCGACGAACTGCTGGCGGAGGTGCATCGGCGGGCCCATGAGCGGCTCGCTCCATTGGGTGCCCGCGACCTCGACCTGTCGACGGTTCGCATGCCGGAACCGCCGCACAGCCGGAATCGGGGTGCGGAGGACGGCTTGATGGTCGTGCTGGGTGCATCCGCCGGGTTCGGCATCGGCCGGCTGGCCGTCGCGCCCCTGTCGCTGGTGCCCGCAGCGGATATCGCATCGATGCCGGTCGCGCTGGGACTCGGTGGGGCGGTCGCGTGGTGGTTCGTCCGGATGCGCTCCCTCGGTGCGGACCGAATGCACGTTCGGGCCTGGGCGACCGATGCCTTGGCGTCGATGAAGTCACAGCTCGAGCAGATCGTTCACGCCCGTCTGGTGGAGCTCGAAACCACCTTGGCGAGCGAGGCGATGGCATCGAGTACCCGGCAGGCGGTGGCGGTCGACCAGGAGTTGGCGCACGTCGAAGCGGAGCTCCGGCGGCAGCTTCCGCTGCTGTCCGAACGTCGAGTGCAGCTCACCAACGATCTCGCGGCGCTGCGCCGAGCGGGATCCGGAAGTTGCATGCTCCCGGAGAGCTAGGGAAAATCGCGACATGCCCGCCGAAGAGTTCCTCCACCCGACCTCGCACGACGATGCGATCGCGTCGGCGATCGGCGATGGCTATCTCGACGCCGGGCCCCTCGACATGGATCACGCGACGATCGACGTCGACGGTGACGGCATTCTCGATACGGTCGTCGGTTCGCTTCATATCGGCCACGAAGCCGCGATGTTCGTGGCGACGGATACCGATCAGGATGGGACCGCCGATACCCTCAAGATCGTCGGCGGAAACGGTGAGTTCTCGTCTTTCGAATATGAGGCGGATGCCACAGGACACCGTTGGCACGAGGTCGACCGGGGTAAACTCGCAGAGTAACCGCGCCATTCCCGCCATTCGGGAATCGGCGCGGTTGAAATCAATCACAAAGTTGTGCCGTGGTCGGATGCTGTAAATAGACCGCTCAGGGTTACTCTCCACTGAGTTAACCCCGTGTCGTTCAAGCGGAGTTTCCGCACCATCCTTCCGCGTCACGAAAGTGTAGGAGAGTTTCATGACCTCAGCGACCGTCCAAACACCGCCGACGCAGCACGCTGAGCTGCTCGCCTGGGTCCAGGAAGTCGCTGAACTGACCCAACCGGACGCGATCGTATGGTCTGACGGTTCCGACGAAGAATGGGACCGCCTGACTGCCAAGCTCGTCGCCGCGGGCACGTTCCAGAAGCTCGACGAGGCGAAGAAGCCGAACTCGTTCCTGGCGCTCTCGGACCCGTCGGACGTCGCCCGTGTCGAGTCGCGCACGTACATCTGCTCGGAGCGTGAAGAGGACGCCGGCCCGACCAACAACTGGGTCGCCCCCGATGAGATGCGCGCCACGATGACGCCGCTGTACCGCGGCTGCATGAAGGGCCGCACGATGTACGTGGTCCCGTTCTGCATGGGCCCGCTCGGTGCCGACGACCCGAAGCTCGGTGTCGAGATCACCGACTCGGAGTACGTCGTCGTCTCGATGCGTGTCATGACCCGTGCGGGTGCGGCCGCCCTCGCGGCGCTCGGCACCGACCGTCCGTTCGTCAAGGCACTGCACTCGGTCGGCGCTCCGCTCGCCGACGGTCAGGCCGACGTTCCGTGGCCGTGCAACGACACGAAGTACATCACCCACTTCCCGGAGACCCGCGAGATCTGGAGCTACGGCTCGGGCTACGGCGGAAACGCGCTCCTCGGCAAGAAGTGCTACTCGCTGCGTATCGCTTCGGCGATGGCACACGACGAGGGCTGGCTCGCCGAGCACATGCTGATCCTCAAGCTCATCTCCCCGGAGAACAAGAACTACTACATCGCCGCAGCGTTCCCGTCGGCGTGCGGTAAGACCAACCTCGCGATGATCCAGCCGACCATTCCGGGCTGGCGTGCCGAAACCCTCGGTGACGACATCGCGTGGATGCGCTTCGGCAAGGATGGCCGCCTGTACGCCGTCAACCCGGAGTTCGGCTTCTTCGGTGTCGCGCCGGGTACCAACCACCACTCGAACCCGAACGCCATGGCGACGATCGACGCCGGCAACACGGTCTTCACCAACGTCGCCAAGACCGACGACAACGACGTGTGGTGGGAAGGCCTCGAGGGCAAGCCGGAGCACCTGATCGACTGGCTCGGCAACGACTGGACCCAGGAGTCCGGGACGAACGCCGCCCACCCGAACTCGCGCTACTGCACCCCGATGTCGCAGTGCCCGACGCTCGCTCCCGAGTGGGACGACCCGCAGGGTGTGCCGATCTCGGCGATTCTGTTCGGTGGCCGTCGCAAGACCACGGTTCCGCTCGTCAACGAGTCGCTGAGCTGGCAGCACGGTGTCTTCATGGGTGCCACCATGAGCTCGGAGCAGACCGCGGCCGCAGAAGGCCAGGTCGGCTCGGTCCGCCGCGACCCGATGGCGATGATCCCGTTCCTCGGCTACCACGTGGGTGACTACATCAACCACTGGATCAACATCGGCAAGAACGCCGACGAGAGCAAGCTGCCGAAGATCTTCTACGTGAACTGGTTCCGTCGTGGCGACGACGGCCGCTTCCTGTGGCCTGGATTCGGTGAGAACAGCCGCGTCCTCGAGTGGATCGCCGGCCGTATCGAAGGCACCGCGACCGGTGAGACGACCCCGATCGGCACGGTCCCGACGCCCGACGAAATCGACATCCAGGGTCTGGACGTCGACCTCGCCGACGTCGCGGAAGCGCTGAAGGTCGACGCCGACGAGTGGAAGGCCGAGATCCCGCTCATCGAGGAGTGGTTCGAGTTCATCGGCGACAAGCTGCCGTCGGGCATCCGCGACGAGTTCGAGGCACTCAAGCAGCGCCTGGGCTAGGTCTCTGAACGATTGTGGGCGCCCCACCGTACTCAGTGCGGTGGAGCGCCCACTTTCCGTTTAGCGCTTCGGGCGCAACACCAGCACGAGGTTGGCGGTGAAGAGTTCGCGAAGTACCGGCACCTTCACCACCCACCACGCCCACGACGGGTTGTACCGCGGGAACGCTGCCGCCAGTTCCGCGCCTTCGTACGACCGGGCCCACTTAAGTCCGGACTTCACCGACATCGGGAACAGCGACTCCCCGTACCGGTTCTTCGGCTCCTTGCCCATCTTGCGCGCGTAGCGACGAGCGGCGAACTCACCGCCGAAGTAGTGCCATCGTCCGGTTTCGTGCCCGCCGAACGGCGACAGCCACACGGTGTACGAGTAGACGACGAGGCCGTCTTCCTTGGTCACGCGAACCATTTCCTCGGCCATGTCCCACGGATTCGGGACATGCTCGGCGACGTTCGACGACAGGCACACGTCGACGGTCGAGTCGGCGAAAGGAAGTTCGAGCCCCGACCCTTGCACCCGGATTCCGGGCGAATCTGCGGCCTTCTCGAGTTCGCCGCGGTCGGGTTCGATAACGATGTACGACGCTCCGGCCGACGTGAACTGTTCCGCGAAGTACCCCGGACCGCCGCCCACATCGACGATCTTGCGGCCGGTGAGATCGTTTCCGGAGCCGTCGAGGTAGAGGTCCGCGCACATGGCCGCGGTGTCTTCGGCGAGTGCTCCGTAGAAGATATGCGGTTGCGGCTGTTCGTATTTGAACTTCGCCAGCAAACCGAAGGAGCGACGAAGAGTGGCCCGGCGGGCGAACGTCTGCGTCCTGCATCGTCTTCTCACGTCACGACCCTAGCGCGTGTCACACGCAGGCCCGATCGGGCGATGAACTACTGAGGAGACGCTGAGGGCGGCCTGCGCCGGAGCTGAGCCGCGCAATCACCCCGCTATCCTGGGAAGTCGATCGACCCTGAGGAGCCCGGCTGTGCGCGAAGTACTACTTCTGTGCTGGCGCGACTCGACGCATCCGCAGGGCGGTGGCAGCGAGCGATACCTCGAAGAGGTCGGCACTCGGCTGGCTTCTCGCGGCATCAAAGTCACGCTGCGCACCGCGCATCATCCCGGCGCTGCCCGGCGTGAAGTGCGCGACGGCATCACGATCATCCGATCGGGTGGACGGTTCACGGTCTACGTCCTGGCGATGGCAGCGCTCGTTCTCGGACGCTTCGGACTCGGATCAATGCGCGACGTTCGACCGGACGCGATCATCGACACCCAGAACGGAATGCCGTTCTTCGCGCGCTTGGTCACCCGGGTGCCGGTCACCGTTCTCGTCCATCACGGTCACCGCGAGCAGTGGCCGGTCGCCGGCCGTCTCGTCGGCCGCATCGGGTGGTTCATCGAGTCGGTCCTCTCGCCGCGCGCACACCGGGAGTCGCAGTACCTCACCGTGTCGCTGCCGTCGGCCGAGGAACTGACCGCCCTCGGCGTCGACGCGAGCCGCATCGCGGTGGTGCGCAACGGCATCGAATCCATTCCCGCCGGTGTTGCGGTCAGCGACCAGGCGGCGGAACCCACGATCTGCGTTCTGTCGCGACTCGTGCCGCACAAGCAGATCGAGGATGCCCTGCGCCTCGTCGGACGCATTCGGTACCAGGTGCCGGGCGTGCGTCTCGACGTCATCGGCGACGGTTGGTGGTCGCCGAACCTGCATGAATACGCGCAGGCCATCGGCGTCGCCGATCGCGTGACGTTCCACGGTCATGTGTCCGAGGAACGCAAGCACGAACTCCTCGCACGTGCGTGGCTGCATGTGATGCCCTCGCGCAAGGAGGGCTGGGGGCTAGCCGTCATCGAGGCAGCTCAGCACGAGGTTCCGACGATCGGATATCGGTCGTCACGCGGTCTCACGGACTCGATCATCGACGGTGTCACGGGAGTCCTCGCCGACGATCACGACCACTTGTGTGCCGCTGCCATCGACCTGCTGCGCGATGACGCGTTGCGCGGGTCGATGGGCCGCAAGGCCGCGTTGCGCAGTGACGAGTTCTCGTGGGACGCATGCGCGGACGGGGTCACCGCCGTCCTCGAGGCGTCAATCGCCGGGTCGCCCCTGAGTGGACTTGTGAGCGCGGCCGAGGACGAGGCCAACTATCAGTCCGCCTGAGGACACCAGCAGCAGGAGCGCCCACACGAGATGGGCGACGATCGCGGACACGCGGTGCGAGGGCTCGGCGACGACCTCTCCCGATACCGAATAGAGCGCGAGCGTGCCGTCGTCGAACTCGCGCGTCATACGGCTGAGCGTCCGGCTGGAATCGCCCAGCGGCCCCGGGCTGGACTCGACGAGGACATAGCGCACGCCTTGGGCCGCTAGGTCAGACGGTGCCGCGCCGTCGAGCAGCGCCTTCTCGACGCGGATCGCGCGCGTGTTCTCACCGGCGATGACGGTGCGCGTGACGAGTAACTCCCCGGTCTGCAAGACGTTGCGCGGCAGGATTCGAGGTGCTGGATCGAGAACCGGCACGGTCATTCCGGCGAAGACCCGAAACTGCCCGGCGGGCAACACTGCGACATCGCCGCTGGGTCCGTCGTCGACGATTCGGGCGACCGCATTCCACGAATCCGGCAGGCGAACCGGCCGCAGCGCACCATCAACGCCCCACGCGAGCGGCAATAGAACCACGATGAGGGCGGCGACCTTCGCGACCGAGGGGATCGGCAAACGCAGTCGCAGTCGACAGCCCGCCGCGGCTGCAAGCACGTAGAACGGCACTGCCAAGGCGACGAACTTCTGGGTATCGCGGAGCAGCCCGGCGCCGGGGACGGTGTCGACGATGAGTTTGAGTACCTCGATGCCCCATCCGGTAGCCGCAAGTGCGGGAACCACGATGGCGACGGCGGCGAGGATCCCCATCCGTCGGGCCACCGCGCCCGCCCGCCAAGCCTGCCGAGCACCAACGGCCACGATCGCCAGCAGAACGACCGTGCCGACCAGTGCGAGCGGCGTATCGCGCGGGGAGGGGACCGCTTCGGCATTCCAAATGCCGCCGAGTCCGGCCAGGCTGCCGATCGTGCCGAGCCAGGGTTCGGCACGCGCCGCGAACGCGCCGACCGCATCGGGATCGGAGCGGACCGCGCCGCCGAACGACGCGATGATCCACGGGCAGTTCGCGACGATCCACGCCACCGAAGCGGCGACGAAAACGCGTCCTCGATCGGCCAGGGCGACCGCAATCGCGATGCCGGCGATGATGCCGCCGGTCGGCGTGAGGGCTGCCGCGGCCAGGCTCAAGGCCACGCCGAACCACGCCGTGCGATCGCGCGCATCAAGCCGGAGCGTGTAGGCGAAGCGGACACCCCACAGCATGCCGGCGTAGCCCAGGAGCAGGCTCCAATGCCCCTGTAAGAGGCGTTCGGCGACGAACGGGTTCCAGACCGCCACGGTGATGGGGACGAGGCGATAGCCAGTCTGGAGCCCGGTCAGAACGGTGCGGGCGAGTGCGTCCGCGCCGAGGCCCGCGAAAACCAGCGCCGCGAAGATCAGAATCTTGACGAGCAGCCCGCCGTCGACGACGGCCGACAGCAGCGCGACCGCGGCATCCTGCGGCACCGCCCGCGGGGCGCCTTCGGTCGCACCGAGTGCGACGTCCGTCAGGTACGAGCGCGGGGTGCTGACGAGGTCGCGGTGGAGGAGGTAACCCGGTGCGAACAACGGTGCGCAGATGACGGCGGCGAGGGCCAGGCAGAAGGCCGGTGGCAGCCACGCGGGACGGTCGCGCACGGTTCGAGTCTGTCACGGCCATCGAAGATCACGATCGTGAACCGTCATTGATTCAATCCAAAAACTCATGGGTACCACGACTCACTTGCGTAGCTAGTCTTCTCTGCAGTCTCAGGCCTCCAACGTTCGAAGGATCTGATCGTGAAGCTTTCTCGTCTGTCCGTGCGCCGTCTGGTCGCGCCGGTGCTGGCTGCTGCTGCGGCGGTGGCCGCGCTTGCCGTTGCGCCGGGTTCCGCTCAGGCGTGGCCGGGTTCGGGTGCGGAAACCCACTACATCTACTCGCCGTCGATGGGTCGTGCCATCCAGACGGAGATCTGGCGGAATGCCGGCGGAGGCCCGATCCTGTACCTGCTCAACGGCATGCAGGGTGGCACTGATGGCCTCAGTTGGGGTCGCTCTGCGCCCGCTCGCAAGTTCTTTGCGAACAAGCACGTCACGGTCATCAACGTCATCGACGGTTCGGGCAGCTTCTACGCCAACTGGCAGAGCGACCGCAGCCAACAGTGGGAGACCTTCTTCACGAGGGAACTGCCGCCGGTGCTCAACAAAATGGTGAGCTCGAACGGCAAGTACGGAATCATCGGTCTGTCGCACTCGGGCCTCGGTGCCATGAACATGCTCGGCAAGTACGGGATGTTCCAGGCGGGTGCATCGTTGTCCGGCTGCCCGCAGACCGCCGACATCGGAACGACGTTCATGCACGCCGCCGAGGACATGAGCGTGGGCCGCAACATCTTCAACATGTACGGGGCGCCGGGTAACCCGGCCTGGGCGTACAACGACCCGACCATGCACCCCGAGCGGTACCGCGGCAAGACGGTCTACCTGACCGCTGCCTCCGGCGTCCCGGGCGCACCGGACGATGTCGTCACCCCGGGGATGTACGGTGGCCCGGCCGCGGTCGAGGCGATCACCAAGACGTGCACCCAGAACTTCTCGAACGCCCTCAACCGCGCTGGCGTACGGCACGGGCTGTACTACTACGCCAACGGTGCGCACACGTGGGGCTTGTTCTACGCCGAACTCGTTCGGGCCTGGAGCTACATTTCGCCCCGACTGAGCTGATCTAAACAACTCATCGCGAGCCCGGGAGCCTTCTGGTTCCCGGGCTCGTGCGATTGTGGAAGCGTGACCGAGCCGCCTCAGGTCGAACCCGTCCGGGGTTCGACCACCGCCGCGGGGCTCACGTTCGTCACCGCCGGGTCGATGATCGCGAACATCGCCGGCTACCTCATGCACGTGACCGCCTCACGGTGGCTCGGGGTCGATGGCTACAGCGAGTTCGCCGCCCTGCTTGCCGCGCAGCTGGTTCTCGCCGTGCCGGCCTTGGCCCTGCAGAACGTCATGGCTCGCGAACGCGTGCGCGGGGTCGACTCCGCACAGTTGCGACTTCTGGCCACCCGGTGCGCGGCACTCGTCGCCCTGCTGGCGCTGATCGCGGTGCCAGGCGTCGTCGCCGGGCTGCGGGTGGGGGCCGTCGCGGCCTTCGCGGCGCTGCTGACCGCGCCGGTCTACGTTCTGCTCGCCGGCGAGCAGGGGATCATGCAGGGCGAGGGCAGGTTCCGCGAGCTGGGCGGATTCCTGACCGTGGGGGGCATCCTGCGGGTGGTTCCGGCAGTGACCATGCTCGCGGTCGGTGCAGGTACTTCCGCGGCGCTCATGGCGGCTGCGGCGGGAACCACGGTGGCGGCCGCAGCGGCCCGCCTGTGGAACCGGCGAAGTGAGCGGACCGGGGTGCGACTGACAGTCGGACTACCGACGGTTCTCGCCGCCTCGCAGCTGCAACTGGCGATGATCGTGCTGACGTCACTCGACCTGCTGCTCGCGCGCGGTGTGCTCACCGAGACCGATGCGAGTATCTACGGACTGGGCGCGGTCGCGTCCAAGGTCGCCTTCTGGCTGCCGCAGGCGATATCGATCGTTCTGTATCCGCAGTTCGCCGCCGAAACGGGCTCGGCCCGAGCACTGCGATCGGCGCTGCTCATGCTCGCCGGAATCGGGGCGCTCGTCGTCGTCGGCATCGCCGTCTGCGCACCGCTGGCACCGATGGTCGCCGGCCGCGACTACCAGCCGGTGACGGGCGTCCTGTGGCTGTTCGCGCTGCAAGGCGCCGTGCTGGCGATCGTTCAGTGCGCGCTGACGGCGGCCGTGGCCGTCGACCGCACGCATGCCGCGCTCGTGGCCTGGTTCGGGCTGGCCATCGAAGCTGCGTTGATCCTCACCGTCGCGAACGGCTCTCTCGAGCGCGTTCTGGCGATCGCGGTGTCCTGTGCGACGGCCGTAGCCGCTGTGACCGTGGCCGTGGCGATCGCGGTGCACGCACGCCGCGTTTGACGCGCTATTGCGCGGGCGGCCATGGTGGCGGTGGCGGGAACTGGCCGGTGGGTGGGTGGAACGGGTTCGTCGACCACGGCTGCTCGGTCGGCAGCGCCGCGGTCTGCGTGGACCTCGTCGAGTTAAACGACGTCGACCATTCCGGCTCGTCGTCGAACGGCGCAACGGCGTCGTCCGCACCGCCGCCATCGCCATTGCGTATGCGGAGACCGGCGACGACCAGTGCGGCAACCCCCGCAAGGCCCAGCAGCACCGGCAGGATGCGGCTGTACAGGCTCAGACGGTCGGAGAAGTCGTTCGCGGTCGACAGCAGCGTTTCGAGAGTGCTTTCGTCGAACGTCAGGTTCGCCTTCAAGACCGTGAGAACCGGCTCGCTGGCGCTGCGGGCGTAGAAATTGTTGATCTTCTCTTCGGCCTTGACGATCGTGCCAGTGCGCGGCTCGACCCAAAGGTCGCGCTCGTTCGAGTACCACAGCGGCATAGTCACCTTCGTGCTTCCGCCGTCGATGCCCCACTTGTCTGCGCTGAACGTTGCGCTGTTGCTCTTATCGACGGTGGTGAGGTCGACCGGGTCGATCTTCTGGTGGAAGTGGTAGACCGTCGTGCCGGCGATGTCGGTTTCCTCGATGAACTGCAGCTCGAACGACTTGCGGGCGGTCAGGTCGAAGTATGGGTACGCCTTCTTCTCGGTGCCGATCGGGAAGCGGTACTGCAGACCGGTGTGCTTGAGTTCGGTCGGCGGCTTGAGACCGTTGTCCTGCAGCGATCCGACCGGGTCGGTCGGTTCGCCGGTCGTGCGGTCGATCGTCACGCGGTCGACGATGGCGTACAACAAGCCAGTGTCACCCTGGCGGTCGGTCCGGCGCATTGTCTGACCGCACTGCAACGTCGCCACGCTGCTGTCGGCGGGGTCTTCGACAGTGATGAACCGCTGCATGACCAGCGGGACCTTCTTCGACGTGCCCAGAACCGCCGAGCCCGACGTCGTCCGCGGGTCGACCAGTTCGGCGCCGTCATCGTCGGTCGTCGCGACGGTCGTGGCTTCGAGGTCGAGCGGAGTCTTCGCCAACTGTGAATACGTGAAGGTGGGCAGCAGGACCGCGGCGACCAGGAAGAACGCACCCAGTCCGAACAGGATGAGCGTCACCAAGCGCCCACGTGCCATAACTCTGCTCCTCAAATTACGGATATCGCCTCGACGGTATCAGCAGAGGCTGAGTGAGCAGGGACACCGCACGGCTAGACGGCTGGTTGTGGGCACGGGCACACTGGGTGTGCCATGCAGCTTCTCGTCGCCCCGCCCGCCGCCTCCGCGGCATCTCACGGCCTCCGGACCACGCGCCCATCGGGATATCTGCCCGCGGTCGAGGGGATGCGAGCGGTCGCTGCGATCGGAGTTCTTCTCACGCACACGGCTTTCCAAACGGATGCCATCTCGTGGCCGGTCATCGGTCCGCTGCTCGGCCGGCTGGATCTTGCGGTCGCGGTGTTCTTCGCGATCTCGGGTTACCTGTTGTGGCGGGTGCACGCGGCGGCGGCTCGCGGACTCGCGACTCCACCTTCGGTACGCCGTTACTTCCGTCACCGTGCGGTTCGCATCCTTCCCGCTTATTGGGTCGCGGTGTGCGTGGTCCTCTTGTTCGTCGCCGGCGGCTCGTTCGAGGTGTGGTTCGCAAACCTGACCCTCACGCAGCTCTACTTTCCGTTCACCCTGACGACCGGCCTCACCCAGATGTGGAGCCTCGCGGTCGAGGTGGCGTTTTACGTCGCACTGCCGCTCATCGCGATCGCCATGCGTCCGCTGCGCGACGACCTCGCCAAGCTGCGGGCGCCGATCATTCTCGGCGTCTCGCTGGCTTCACTGGGTTGGGCGCACTTCAACCTGCCGCTCCCGCAGGGCGTCGACCCGTCGTCGATGCCGCCCGCGTATCTGTCGTGGTTCGGTGCGGGCATGCTGCTGGCGGAACTGTCGATCGGGTGGCCGGAGTTGGTCACGCGGTTCATGGCGAAACCGTGGATCTTCTACGTCGTCGCGGCGCTGACGTTCTGCCTGTCGGCGACGCCGGTCGCGGGCGCCGGCGGTCTCGTGATCCTGGAAACCTATGAATTCAGCACGAAAGTCGCGCTGGGGGCGATTCTGGCGTTTGCGCTGATGGCACCGGTCGTCGCGAGTGATCGTCCGCATCGGTTTCTCGACAGTCGAGTCATGCAGACCCTCGGACGCTGGTCGTACGGAATCTTCATCTGGCACGTGGGAGTTCTGGCGATCGTTCTCCCCGTCGTCGCGGTCGCGCCGTTCTCCGGCCATTTCGTCCTCGTGACAGTCGTGACGCTCGGCTTGTCGATCCTGATCGCGGCCGCGAGCTACGCGCTCGTCGAGGAACCGCTGCGGGTCGCCTCGCGCCGCTGGGAACGCAGCCATTCCGGCGCTCCGACCGCAGCCGCGCCCGTCACGGCGACGGCGACCAGGCAGAGGAACTGAATAGTCGTCGAGTGACCGAGGTACCCGGTCATTGACTGCCACGGCCCGCGCGACAGCAGTGCGACGGCGAGCCCGTAGGTGATGCCGACCGCCGCCGAAACCCATCGCGGCCAGCGGCGCCGAACGTAGGGCTCCGCCAGGAGCGCACCCACACCGATTACGGCGCCGACGACGCCCGAGATCGCTGCACACGCGGCAACCACACCGATCGCACCCAGCCAGATGATCGTCGGCGTGTTGAGTCGGATCGATGTTCGACCCCGGCCGCCGACCAGGGCGAGTGCAAACAGCGGCAGGAGCAGCAACAATCCACCGAAGATCGCGACGCGGTACCACGTGTCGAGGGCGAATTCGAGCGTCACCCGAGTGACTCCGGGCGGCACGATCCATCCCTGCTGCCAGCCGTTCACGGTGATTGGCTGCAAGTTCTTGCCGTGTGCCGTCGCGGTCCAACCCGCGTTCGTGCTCTCGGGCACGACCAGAACCTGGGCCTGCGGCGATGCCTGAACGTCGACCTCGCGATGGGAGTTCGTCCAGTCGTCTTTCGTGACCGGGACATGCCGCGGGTCGGGAACCGGGGTGCCGGTGTTGAGCCGGAGTTGGTCGGTGACGAACAGCGGACCCGCTTCGACCCTGACGTTCGCATTCCCAACCGGCAGTTCCGCGCTCCCCAGGCACGGCGATGCTTCGAGAACTTCGTTCGACTTGAGCTGGGCAACGGTCGCTCGAACGCTCGTCGGGATGGCCGTCGTGCCGATGGTGATCGTCGGTCCTTCACCGCATGGGATATCGATGACTCGATCGCTGGGCTGCGGTGTCGCACGGATGACCGCACCGTCTTCTCCGATGAGCGCGACCTCGGCGATGCCGGGCGCCTGCGAGACGTTGAATCCCGCAGGCGTGCGGTCGAGCGTCGGCCGCCAGTCTGCGATCGAGATGTCGATTCGGTCGGTGACCTGCGGGTGTACGGCGATCGTGGCGGTCGAACTCGAGGGCACGGTGAGCGACTGGGGGCCCGCGCCGAGATTGACCGACACGTGTTGCGGAGCGGCGGGCAGCTGACCGAGGCTGCGCGTCAGCCGAATTCCGGTGACGAGACGCGGCGCTGGCAGGAGAACGGTGATCGTGGCTCGGCCGCCGGTGGTGCTGACAGTGCTGTCCGGCGCGGTCCATGTCGTGCGGACGTCTCCGTCGGTGGCAGCGAACGCGGAACCTCGCACGTCCGCGACGTTGGCGCCGCCGATCGTGGACAGCGGCAACGTGGTCAGGATCCGTTCGAGTTCGGCGCCCGGCCGGGACCGGACGGTGAGGACCGGATAGACCGTCACCGTCGACGGCACGTCGAGTGTCCGGGCGAAGTGCTCTTCCTCAGGTGGGAGAAGGAGGGCCGGGCTGCACCGAACCCTGTCACTGCTGTCGAAACAAGCCGGCCGCCCCGGAAGTTCCTGCCCGAGATCCCAGCCGGCTATCGTGCTGCCGGCGCCGGGTGCGGGAACGATGACGTGCTGGTAGATGGGCACGAAGACGGGGTTGTCGGCGTCGGCGAAGTCTTTCAGCGACACTTCGGCGAGGCCGAACTGGTTTCCCACGGTGCCGTCGACCGTGGCCTTGGCGGTGATACGGATCCACGTCGTTCGCCCGGGCGGTAGAGCGATCGCAACCGGCGTGCCGGGTGCGGAGACGCGGGCGCCGGTGCTGCCGATATCGGTCGAGATCTCGATGTCCGCGACGCGCGAGCCGTACGCAGCGGCGCTCGTTCGGATGTAGAGGATGCCGGACGTGATCGGGTGATCGAGGTTGAGCTGCATCCACTCGCCGAGTGCGCCCTTGCTTCCTTCGCTCACCCAACTCGTGCCGGGGTCGCCGTCGAACGCGCTGCCTGCCGAGCTGCTCGGTGACACCCCGCCGAGTTGGACCGCGTCAGCGGCCGAGCTGGACACGGTGACTTGGGCTCCGACCCATTCGGCCGAGATCAGCCGAGCGCCGTCGACGGGGTAGTCGGCCCTGGCATTGAGGGTTCGGCGCGGGTCGTCGATTGCGCGGATGGCCGAGGCGTGGTCGTCGACGCGGCCGTAGTCGATCTCCCGGTTGAGGGGAGTGTCGGTGACGGTGACGAGCGGTGCGCTCACGCCCGCGCGCGCGGCATCCGCGGCCAGCAGGGCGGTCGGCATGCCCATGCGGATCAGTGCTTCGGGGCCTCCGTCGACGACGGGGATGTCCGCGATAGCCGCCGTGTACGGGTCCGTGGGATCGGGGTCCTGCGGCAGCACCCGGTAGATCTCGACGGGCTTGTACGGCGGTCGAAGTTCGGTGTCGTAGACGATTCCCGGCTGCTTGGTGGTGTCCGGTAGTTCGCCGAACTCGGCGACCTTGCGCAGATTCGGTGACGACTCGAGGACATGGTGCACGAGCAGTGGCCGCGTTGACTGAGACGTCTCGGGGTCGAGGTCGTTGCGGACGACGAGATACCCCACACCCATGCTGCGCAGCGCCGCCGCGAGCATCGGAGACGGCTGTCCAGAGGCGAAGAGGCGTTGGATGGCATCGAGAGCGCGGATCGCGCCCGGTGGATTCAACGGGATCGCGTCGCGGACCGCCCAGGGCGAGCGGGCCAGAGCCTGCAGCGGTTCATCGCGCGTCAGGCCCCACGACTGGCTGCCGAAGGGTGCACCCGGGACCACGAGTGCGCGGGTGTGCGGGGCGTTGTCAGCGAGCCAGTCGGCGGTGTCGTGCCAATACTGCGGCACTTCGTCATAGGTGCCGCGGGGCGCCAGACGACCAGTCCAGGCGACGGCCGTTGCCACGGTGACGGCAACCAGAATCAGGGCCGCGCCCGCGAGTGCGCGGTGACGTTCCACATGGGCGAGCAGGCTCGCGAGCCGGCGCCACGGCGTGGCCAACGGTAGGGGCACCTTCGCCAGCAGATGTGCGAGCCCCAACGCGAGCGGAAGGCGGATCAGGGGGTCGAACTTGTGGACGTTCCGGAGGGGTGCGCCCGCGCCGTCGAGGAAGTGCCGAACGGGCTCCGCAATCGCGGACCCGAGCGCGTCTGGATAGCCGACCGTCAAGATGACGACGCCGGTCAGGAACATGACCGTGAGGCGCCCGCGGGCGGGCATCGACGTCAGAGTCAAGCCCATGAGGCCGGCCACGGCGATCGCGCCCGTGGCGAGCACCGTGGACGGCTGGGTGATGAGGACGGAACCGGCGATCCGATCCGGCGAAACGAACGAACTCCAACTGTCGGTGCCGCGCAGGACCTCGACCAGTGAGTTCCACTGCGTGGTGACCCCGGCCGATTCGATGAAGTCGAGGAACGGCGGGCTCAGCCGACCGAGCAGCAGCAGCGGAACGAGCCACCAGACGGTCGCGAGGGCCAGAAACAGCACCCACCAGCCCGTGAAGCGCAGCCACATCTTGTTGGGTTTGGTCAGGAGCCACCAGATCCCGGCGGGAACGCAGGCCGCGAAAGTCGCGACGGCATTGACCGAACCCATCAACGCGACGGCGACGGCGCTTCGGGCCGCGGCCCGAAGGGGCGTAAGGTCGCCATTCCATAGTCGGACGAGCGGAAGCAGCACCCACGGCGCCAGCATCATGGGGAGCGACTCAGACGAGATCGGGCCGATCGTCGTGAGGATGCGCGGACTCAGCGCGAAGGCGATCGCCGCGAGGACGCGCGATCCGCGGTTGCCGATCCCGAGCGCTTCGGCGAGGCGAATCATTCCCCAGAAACCGGCCGTGAGCAGGATCGCCCACCACAGCCGCTGAGTGATCCACGCGGGGATATGCAGGAGATGACCGAGGCTGAAGAACGCGCCGTGCGGGAAGAAGTATCCGTAGGCCTGGTTCTGAACCTGGCCCAGCGGCGCCTGACTGCTCCACAGATGCGCCGCCCGCGCGAGGAATCCGATCGGATTCTGGCTCAGGTCGTACTTGGTGTCAGCGGCGATCTTTCCGGGGTCTTGGCAGAACGCAAGAATCAGGAAGGCGATTGCGGCGCCGGCGAGGTGGCGGCGTCCGAAGGCTGATCGGTCGACTTCGGCGAGCGAAGCAGCGGATTCGGTCGCCGGAATCCTGGCCTTGGCGCGACGTAAACTCGACAACGGCGCTGCGTATTACGCGGCCGTGGGGATCAGCGGCTGCCGTACGTGACGATTCCGAGCAGCGAGGACTCGGCGTTGGCACTGCGGTCGATGTCCGGGCGGGTGTTGTCAGACACGGCGACGGTGATGCCGAGCACGAGAGCAACACCGAGCACACCTCCGGCGAGGGCGCTCAAAAGTCCGGGTCGAACGATGTCCATGGCGTCCACGGTAGCAGTTCAGTCCGTGGCGAAGCTCAACAGTCCGCGCAGTGTGCGCAGCTTGGCGGTGGTTTCGGCCAGCTCATCGGCCGGATCAGAACTCGCGACGATCCCGCCGCCGGCGTAGAGACGGGCCCGTAATCCGTTCGGGGACAACACCGCACAGCGGATCGACACGATCCAGTCGCCGTCGCCCTGGGCGTCGCACCAGCCGACGGCCCCTGCGTAGAAGCCGCGGTCGCCTTCGATCTCGCGGATCGCCTCGAGTGCGGAATCGGTCGGCGTCCCGCCGACGGCCGGCGTCGGATGCAACAGTGCGGCCAGATCGAGGGCGGTGGTCGCCGGTTCAGCAAGCGTTGCGCGAATCGGGGTTGCCAGGTGCCACACATGCGGTGTGCTGGCCAGGATCGGACCGGTCGGAACGTCGATCTCGGTGCACACCCCGCCGAGACGGTCGCGCAGGTAGTCGATGACGTATGCGTGCTCTTCGAGGTTCTTGTCGGAGTCGAGGAGCTTCTGTGCGTTCGCCTCGTCAGATTCCGGGTCGGTCCCGCGGGGAGTGCTGCCCGCAAGTGGCTTCAACGTGACGCTGCGTCCGCGTCTGCTGACGAGCACTTCCGGGCTCGCGCCGATGAGGGTCGTGCCCGCGTGTTCGGCGCCGGCGGCCGAGAGATCGACCGCGAAGACGTTCCCGGTGGGGTATCGAACCGCCGCGTGAAGTGCGAAGTCGACGGGGTCGATCACGGCGTTGGCAGCGACGTCGATCGACCGGGCCAGAACGACTTTCTGCAGCTCGCCAGCCCGAATTCGGTCGATTGCACCCGCCACCCGTGCGCTGTGTTCGGCGGGAGTGGGGTTCTCCGCGACGACGGACAGGGCGATCGGGTCGTGCTGGACCGGGGTGATCGACTCCCGCGTCACCTCACCCGCGTTGAACAGCGCGGTCGGATGACCGGGGTCGAACGGCAATGCGCCCGCGATGAATGCATCCCGTTGGGTGCGAAGCGCGGCGCCGGCCTCGTGGACGGTCTGGAATGTCTCGCGCGCGCCCGTGGCTCGCACGACACTGCCCGCTCGGGCCAAAAGAAATCCGTCCATTTCATCGCCGACCCTACCTCGCAGAATGCGCTCGGAACCGAGCGATGTGACGCGTCCCATGGGTGTTGGTTCCGCGGTTTGCGGTGGGTTCGCCTATACGGTTGACCGAGTGAAGCGGTTGACACGGACTGTGGTGGCTGCTGTGGCAGTGGTGGTCACGGCATGCTCGGCCGCTCCGACCACCGTTTCCGGACAGGACACAAGCCTTGCCGCCTCCGATTCGGAGATGGTTTCCGAAGCCGCCGCGAAGGCCTCCTGCGAAGCGAACTTCCTCGGTCGCCTGACCCGTCGCGACAAGCTCGCGCAGTTGCTCACCGTCGGTGTCACCGGCTTCGACGATGCCTTGGCAGTGGTGAAAACGCAGCACGTCGGTGGCATTTTCATCGGTGGTTGGACCGACCACGGTCTGCTCGCAAAGGCCTCGCTTGATCGAGTGAAGTCCGCCGCGAATGTTCCGCTCCTGGTGTCGATCGACGAGGAGGGTGGCCGCGTCTCGCGCGTCGCCGACCTCATCGGCCCGGTTCCGTCGGCGCGCACGATCGCCCGCACGATGCCTGCGGACGCTGCGTACAAGAATGCACTCGAGCGCGGGAAGGATCTCGCGGCACTCGGGATCACCGTGAACTTCGCGCCGGTTGTCGACGTGTCTGACCAGGCCGACGGCGAAGTGATCGGGGATCGGTCTTACTCGGGTGACCCGCAGGTCGCGACCACTTACGCCGATGCCTACGTACGTGGCATGGAGGAAGCCGGCGTCCGTCCGGTCATCAAGCACTTCCCGGGCCATGGACACGGGTCGGGCGACTCGCATCGCGCCGGCGTGGTGACCACTCCGCCGCTCGCTGACCTGCAGCAGGTCGACCTCGTTCCGTTCCGCAAGCTCGTCAACGACAACGTCGGCGTCATGGTCGGGCACCTCACCGTTCCTGGCCTGACGACCGACGGGCTTCCGGCGAGCGTCAGTCCTGCGGTGATGGAACTGCTCCGAAAGGGCGACGGCTACGGCGCACCGCCGTTCGATGGCGTGATCTTCACCGACGATCTGCTCGGCATGGCGGCGATCAGCGACCGTATGGATCTGCCGTCCGCGGTCGTGGCGGCGCTCGAGGCCGGTGCCGATGTGGCGTTGTGGATCTCGACGGCGGAGGTGACTCGGGTCCTCGATCGGCTCGAGGACGAGATGACGTCCGGCCGATTCCCGGAAAGTCAGGTCGACGCGTCGGTGTTGCGCGTGGCGCGCTTCAAACACGCCACCAACTGTTGATCGACGGTCCGCGCATCGCCTAACTTACTGATGAGTAAGGTAGGCTCCTTCCGAGTTGGGGAGGTCGAAGATGACGAATCGTGCACGTCGGCTCCCGCGTGCGATCCGCGAGCAGCAGATGCTCGATTCCGCGGTCGAGGTGTTCTCCGAGTTCGGCTTCCACGGCACGTCGATGGAGGCGATCGCGACTGCCGCGGGCGTCTCCAAGCCGATGTTGTACCTGTACTACGGCTCGAAGGACGAACTCTTCGCGGCGTGTATCTCGCGCGAGACCGTCCGGTTTCTGGAGGCGATCGCGGGTGCCGGTGATCCGCAGTTGTCGCCCTTCGAGCAGGTCAACGTGGGACTCGTCGGATTCCTGAAGTTCGTTGATGAGCACCGCGCGTCGTGGCAGGTCCTGTACCGGCAGGCGGTTGGTCTGCAAGCATTCGCGGGTCAGGTGGCAGCGAGTCGGCAACGGCTGATTGACCTGGTGTCCCACGTCCTGCAAGCGAGTACGCGGAACCCGGAAGAGGACGCAGACTTCGCGCTGATGGCCGTCGCGCTTGTCGGCGCAGGTGAGGCCGTCGCCGACCGAATCGCCGATGGGACGGTCTCCGTCGAACGTGCGGCGACCGTCCTGCAGAACCTCGCGTGGCGTGGCCTTTCCGGCCGGCGACGGGATTCCTAATTTTTCGTTGCACTGTGAGGTGGGTCACAGTAATATGAGGGAACCAGCTCGAAATGCGGTGAAACCGACTGCAGACGGATTCACACTTTCCAAGTGCCCGGCCATCGAAACCGGAAAACGATGACCCCGGGGGACCGGAATAACGTATTAGAGAAGGTTGAAAATACGGATTAGCGTGCTTCGCGTCCGCAAATATTGGAGAAGAGCCGTAGAACGGTTTGGTCCTCCATACAACGACACATTGACCCTAGCTAGGCCGCAAAATGTGATCGCAGGACCTCCAAGCCCAGACTCTCAGCGCAAAAGCGCCCGATCCCCCGTCGGGCGCTTTTTGCGTGCCTAGTCACAAGTGTCGGCCCACCACGCTCGCACCCCGGCCGCGGCCCACTCGCCTAGCGGGGCCGCGACCGCGTTGCGTCATGAAATCGACAGCTATTGGCTAGGCAGAACTGGGACGCCGGTCTTCGTCGGCGTGACGGTGACGATCTTGTTTGTCGACTTCCATTCCCAACTGGTGTAACTCCACCAGTAGTAATAGTTGTTGCAGGTGACCTGAACGTTGTAGACGCCGGTCGCGGCTCGCGCGGTGACGGTCAGGCTCTTGACTGCATAACCAGATGCCGATGCCGTGATCCGCTGTTGGCCAATTGCAGATTGTGCGTCGAGCTGACACGTGTAGTACTCGCTGGCACCCGGAATGTCCGTAACTGTGGCCGTGATGGTGTTGTTGCCGCCAGACAATTGCGCGGTGGTCGCAGCCAGTGCGGTTCCGTTGCCAAGCAGGGCGATCGATGCTGTTGCGGCAGTTCCGATGAGCGCTGCCCGGCGAAGCTGCTTGCTCAGAGGTGACATGTTGTTCCAATCCGAAGGTGAATGAGCGCTTGCTCGGGATGATGCTCAGGCATACGCCGACAGCCGGTTCAATATTCAACTTCGATGTCATTCACGCAACCGATCAAGATCATTCGCATGGCCGACAGAGTCGATGACGTTGGCCTCAGAAGCGTCAATCGCCCGCCGGTCCGAAGACCCGCGGGCGATTGACGTTGCTCGAAATCAGAGCGCGCGCACCGTCGCAGTGAGGTGCGGGTAGCCCTTCTTCGGGTGCTTAACCGCGAGGTCCCAGCCGCCGTCGGCCTTGTCGGCGTAGACGTTGATCTTCGACGGGATCAGGACTGGCTTGTTGAAGCGAACCGTGTAGGTGAACGCGTCGGGCAGCTTGCCCTCGATCGCCTGCAGGATGGTCGCTGCGCTCCACATGCCGTGTGCGATGGTCGACGGGAAGCCGAAAGCCTTCGCGCCGATCGACGAGATGTGGATCGGGTTGCGGTCGCCCGAGACGGCCGCGTAGCGGCTGATCGTGCTCTGGGTGACCTTGAGCGCCTTCTGTGGGCGAGGCGGAACCTCGTCCGGCTTCTTTTCGCCCTTCGGTCCACCCGACAGCGACGTCTTCTGCTGGCTCAGCATGGTCGAAACCTGCTTCCACACCAGCTCGCCGCCGACGGTGATCTCGCTGACCATGTCGAAGAGCATGCCCTTCGGGTGTTTGCGCAGGTTCTCGGCGCGAACGGCGATGTCGAGCACGTCGCGCACCGACAGCGGACGGTACTGCGTGATGACGTTCTCGAAGTGCACGAGACCCATTGCCGGGAAAGGGAATTCGCCGCCCACGAAGAGCGACACCACGAGCGGCGTCGTCAGCGTGAAGGGGTAGGTGGCCGGCAGTGCGTCGATCAGGCGCAGGTCGGTGACCTTGACGTAGTCCGAGAGGTTGTCGAGGTCGACCTTGAGGCCGTCGAGCTCCATAACCGTGTCCGGCAGCGTCTTCGGCTTCGACTTGCCCGGAATCGGGACTGCGCCCAGGGCGGCCTTTGCGTAAAGGCCGCCGAGGTTCGGCAGTTCAGTCAGTTTGACGGTAGCCACGGTCAGGCGCCCATCATGGCCTGGCCGCAAACGCGGACGACGTTGCCGGTGACGGCAGCCGAGGCCGGGCTCGCGAAGTAGGAGATCGTCTCGGCGATGTCGACCGGCAGACCACCCTGGAGCAGGGTGGAGAGCAGACGGCCACCCTCACGGGTACCGACCGGGATGGCGGCGGTCATCGCGGTCTCGATGAAGCCCGGGGCCACCGCGTTGATGGTGATGCCCTTCTTGCCGAGTTCGATCGATTCGCCGTCGACCATGCCGATGACGCCGGCCTTGGTGAGGCCGTAGTTGGTCTGGCCACGGTTACCGGCAATACCGGCGATCGAGGAGATGTCGATGACGCGACCGCCCTCAGTGAGGACGCCCTTCTCGACGAGGCCGTTGGTGATGGCGTAAGGGGCGGCGAGGTTCACGGCAACAACCGAGTTCCAGCGGCCGTCGTCCATGTTGGCGAGCAGCTTGTCGCGGGTGATACCGGCGTTGTGCACGACGATGTCGATCTTGCCGCCGAAGCGCTCGGCAGCCTTGGCGAGAACGTCCGAAGCGTCTGCCGCGGTGACGTCGAGAGCGAGCGCGGTCGCGCCGATCTTGTTGGCGGTCTCGGCGAGAGCCTCGCCGGCCTGCGGAACGTCCGCGATGATGACCTTCGCACCGTCACGGATCAGGACCTCGGCGGTTGCCGCGCCGATACCGCGAGCGGCACCGGTGACGACCGCGACCTTGCCGGCGAGCGGCTTGGCCCAGTCAGCGGGAGCGGCCGAGTCGCCGGCGCCGACCTTGAAGACCTGGCCGTCGACGAATGCCGACTTGGCCGACAGCAGGAAGCGGAGGGTCGACTCGAGGCCGGCACCCTTCTGCTTGGGGGAGACGTAGACGAGCTGAGCGGTCGAGCCCTTGAGGAGTTCCTTGGCGACCGAGCGGGTGAAGCCCTCGAGCGAGCGCTGCGCGATGCGCTCTTCGACGCTCTTGGTCTCGTCCGGCGTGGTGCCGATGACGACGACGCGAGCGCATGCGGTGAGCTGGCGCATGACCGGCTGGAAGAACTTGTAGAGGTCGGCGGTGCCGGCGATGGTGGTGATGCCGGTCGCGTCGAAGACGAGAGCGCCGTACTTCTCGTCGTTGCCCTCAGCGAAGACGTAGTCGGTCAGCAGGCCCGGGATCGCCTTGGCGATGCGACCGGTGCCGCCGACGAGAACCGGGCCGTTGAGCGGCGGCTCACCCGGGACGTAACGACGCAATTCCGGGGGAACCGGGAGGCCGGCCTTCTTGGCAACGAATCCACCGATGGCGGAGTGAACGAAGGAACCGTAGAGCTGGGGAGCGCCGCCATCAGCGGCACGCTTGGTCGAGGCCACGAAAAACCCTCTTCTGCGTTGGATTGTTGGAATACTGCGGTTGTCTTGTGGGTCACTTTAAACAGGGCGGGTGATCCCCCTGTATCGACAAGTAACTTACCCCCGAGTAAGTTCACTGTCGAGTACAGCCCTCGTAACGCTGGGAGAAAAACAACAATGGCTAAGCAGCTTCGGAAGGTCGCCATCCTCGGCGGTAACCGCATTCCGTTCGCGCGCTCGAATGGTGCGTATTCGCACGCATCGAACCAGGACATGTTCACCGCGGCCCTCGACGGACTCGTCGCCCGCTTCGGGCTTCAGGGCGAAGAGGTCGGCCTCGTCGTCGGCGGCGCGGTGCTGAAGCACGCCCGCGACTTCAAGCTCATCCGTGAGTGCGTTCTCGGCTCGCCGCTGAGCCCGTACACCCAGGCCTACGACATCCAGAAGGCTTGTGGCACTGGACTTCAGGCAGCGATCAACGTTGCCGACGCAATCGCCGCGGGCCGTGTCGAGTCGGGTATCGCCGGTGGTTCGGACACCACCTCGGATGCTCCGATCGCGCTCGGTGACAACACCCGTGAGGTTCTGCTCGGATTCAACCGTGCGAAGACGACCCTCGAGCGCCTCAAGCTCATCGGCCAGCTGCCGGCGAACCTCGGCCTGGACATCCCGGCCAACGAAGAGGTCCGCACCGGGCTGTCGATGGGTGAGCACGCCGCCATCACCGCGCAGGAGATGGGAATCACTCGCGAGGCGCAGGACGAGCTCGCTGCCGCCAGCCACGTCAACATGGCTGCCGCGTACGACCGTGGGTTCTTCAACGACCTCATCACGCCGTACTTGGGCCTGACCCGCGACGACAACCTGCGTCCGGGCAGCAACGTCGAGAAGCTCGCGACCCTCAAGCCGGTCTTCGGCCGCAACCTCGAGAACCCGACCATGACGGCCGGCAACTCGACTCCGCTGACCGACGGTGCGTCGACCGCGCTGCTCGCGTCGGAGGAGTGGGCCGCCAAGCACAACATCGAGCCGCTGGCCTACCTGGTCGACGGTGACTCGGCTGCCGTCGACTACGTGAACGGCCGCGACGGCCTGCTCATGGCGCCGACCTACGCAGTGCCGAAGATGCTGGCCCGCAACGGCCTGACCCTCCAGGACTTCGACTTCTACGAGATTCACGAGGCATTCGCCTCGGTCGTTCTCGCGACCCTCAAGGCGTGGGAGAGCGACGAGTACTGCAAGGAGCGTCTGGGCCTCGACGGTGCACTCGGTTCGATCGACCGCAGCAAGCTCAACGTCAACGGTTCGTCGCTCGCCGCAGGACACCCGTTCGCTGCGACCGGTGGCCGCATCCTGGCTCAGACGGCCAAGATGCTGAAGGAGAACGGCGGCGGTCGCGCGCTCGTTTCGCTCTGCGAGGCCGGCGGTGGAGGCACCGTCGCGATCGTGGAGGCTTAAGTCCCTAATTAGTGCCGGGTTGGCGCATTCGGTGTAACAGACACCTTCCGCCATCCGATACTTACGGTGACCCCGTGTTGCTGCCTGACCCCCGACCCGGCAGCCCCACGGGGTCATTCCAATTTTGTGGAGCGGATTCCTCCATTCTTGATTGCTCTCCGAAAAATGCAGCCAACCCGTGACCTGTACCTGCCGTTTTGGTCCGCGATTGAGCAGCTCGCCCGACCTACGCTTGCGGTCAGCGAGTTGGGATCGGCATTGGAGGAACTCTGAGCGCGCGTGTGTTGCCGCCTGGAGGCGGTAGAGAAGCCATCGAGGAAATCACTGACGTCCTTCCTCCGTATACCGGTGGGGGATATTCGGACCCCAAACCGAAAATGCCACCGCCACCGCCGCGGCGCATCATTCCGGAGATCAAGGTCCCGATTCCGCGCCCGTCACGCGTCGCGATGATCACCGCGGGTGCGTTCGTCGCAGCGGGTGCTCTTTACTCGCTCGACCTGGCGCTGACCACCGGCGAGATACCTCGTGGAGTGGAAGTCGCCGGAATCGATGTCGGTGGGCTCGACGCGCAGCAGGTCGACGCTGTTCTCCGCCACGACCTCGACCGCAAGCTCGAGGAATCGCACAAGATCATCGCGGGTGAAGTCGACACGAACTTCGTCCCCTCGCGGGCCGGTCTCGGCGTCAACTACGAACTCACGATCGCCGGCTTGCCGAAGCAGTCATGGAACCCGATCACGCGCTTCGCGTCGTACTTCACGACGACCGAGGGCAACCTCGTCACCACGGTCAACGAGTCCAAGCTCAACAAGGCGATGGACAAGATCAAGGGTGTCGCGCAGCGTGACAAGGTCGAAGGGTCGGTCCGCATCAAGGACGGACGCGTCGTGCCGATCTACCCGCTGAACGGTCAGAACCTCGAAGAGGACCAGGCGCGGACCGCGCTGATCGACGGTTGGGCCGAGGACGCACCGATTCGACTGCCCGTCCACGTCGACCCCACCGGAGTCACGCAGGACGCGGTGAACTTCGCCATCAACGGCATCGCGAACCCGGCCGCGACCTCGGACGTCTCGTTCAAGGGCAAGGACGGCGAGAAGGCCACGCTCGAGAAGAGCGACATCGGAAGCGTGTTGCGGTTCGAGCCGGACGGTGGCGGCGGTCTCAAGCCCGTCTACGACTACGACGCGGCAGTCAAGATCCTGGCGCCGCAACTCGCCAGCACTGACGTCCAGGCCACCGAGGCGACCTTCATCTCCACGGGAAGTGGTGTGCAGGTCACGAAGTCGGCCGAGGGCGAGATCGTCGACTGGCCCAAGACCCTCGACCAGCTGCCGGACCTCTTGCAGCAGACGATCGGCACGCGTGAGGCCGACGCCATCTACAAGAAGGTTCAGCCGAAACTGACTCAGCAGCAGGCCAACGACCTGGGTATTCGCGAGGTCATCGGAGAGTTCAATATCGGCAAGCTGGACTGGTGGTCGGGTGTCAACATCCGTACCGCGGGAAGCCTGCTCAACGGCACGGTCATCAAGCCGGGCTAGACGTTCTCGTTCAACGACGTGACCGGTCCACGGACTGCCGACGAAGGCTATGCGGCAGCGCCGATGATCGTCGACGGTCGACCGAGCAAGGCCGCCGGCGGTGGCGTCAGCTTCCTGGCAGGGGCGATCTACAACGCGGCATTCGAGTCGGGTCTGCAGATCACCGAGCGTCGCAACGCACCGTACTACGACGGGATGATGCCGGTCGGTATGGATGCGTGGGTCGACGGAGCAGGTGCAGATCTGAAGATCAAGAACAACTCCAAGCATGGCGTGATGATCGAGGTGTACGCAACGACCTCGAAGGTCAGCGTCAAGCTGTGGGGCACGAAGACGGTTGACGTCGACCTCGAGACCAGCGACCGTCACGACATCACCTATGCGCAGTTCAAGCAGATCCCGAGGGGCCCGACGTGTGTGTGGTCGGACGGCGCCGAGGGCTTCACCGTGACCGCAACGCGAGTGATCACCGATGCCGACACCGGCAAGGAGATCGCGCGGGAGAAGACCGACGTGAAGTACGGCCCCAAGCCGAAGATCGCGTGCGTCTGATCGAGCCGATGAAGAACGGCGGCACCCGTTGGGTGTCGCCGTTCTTTGTGCGCGGGCTGGTGCGCCTCGGGAGTTGGCTCGCGGTCGGCGCGGGAGCCGCGGGGATTGCACTGCATTTCGTTCGACTGCAGAACAAACTGGTCATTGTTCTGGCGTCCGGCGTTCCGCTGTTGGTCCTGGCGGGAGTGATCGGGTTCGTCGGCCTGGTCTTGCTGAGGCGCGGTCGAGAAGCGATCGTTGCGGGCGTGGTTGCGCTCATCGGAATCGGCACACAGCTTCCGTTGTTCCTCGCGTCCGACGTTCCCGACCATGGGATTCGCGTCACCGTCATGCAGGCGAACGTTCTGTTCGATGGCGCTGACCCGAACGCATTCGTCCGTCAGGTTCGCGACCACCACGTCGAGATCCTCACGGTCGACGAGCTGACCCCGGGTGCCGCCGAGGCGTTCGCGGAGGCCGGCCTCGGGGAAGTCCTGCCTTATCGCTATATCGAGCCCGCGACCTTTGCGACCGGCACTGGGATCTACAGCAGATTCCCCTTGTCGGACTTGGTTTCGCACAGCGGTTACTTGATGAATCAGCTGTCGGCCAGCGTCGATGTTCCACGTTTGGGTCCCGTGACAGTGCACGCCTTGCACCCGGTTCAGCCGTTGTATGGATCGCAGGATTGGGTCTCCGAGCTGAATCGTCTACGCGGGATTCTCGACAGCACCAATCCGGGTCGGCCCGCTATCGCCGGTGGCGACTTCAACGCGACATTCGATCACGCGCAGTTCCGGGCGCTGCTCGGTCGGTTCGAGGACGCGACAGATCAGGCCGGCGCCGGCTATCTCCTGACATATCCGACCGATAAGTGGACTGGGCCGGCAGTGGGGCTCGACCACGTCCTCGTGTCGGGTGGTGTGGCAACGGATATCCGGACCGTCGACGTGAAAGGTTCGGATCACCGAGCGCTGGTCGCGAAGGTGACCTTCACTCGGAGCTAGCCCGCGCGGGCAACGGCTGCGGCAATCACCGCGGCAATCTGATCCGGAACCTCATTCGGCAGCAGGAACACCGACCCGGGAATCGTGACGAGCGTGATGTGCGGTGCTGCTTCGAGTGTGTGACGCTCCGCGTCGGTGAGGCCACCGTCGCTGTTCTTCTCCGCGTGTACGACCCAGGCGGGTACACCTGTGGCGACGAGGCGACCCGCCGGGTCGTCGCTCTCGAGATAGTCCAGGTAGGCCGCGCAGATCCGCGTGATGTCCCGGGCGCGGTTCGCTCGCGCGTCCGCGCGCAGTTTCTGCGCGTGGCCGGCCTCGATGTTCGCCGTCCGGATGATGAGCTCGGTTGCCCACATGAGCGCTCTCATGGGGAATGGTCCGATCCGCTGAGACAACCGCACGATGCGCCGGAAGAACACGGATTCATCCGGTGTCGTGAGGCTGATGCCGAGCAGAACGGTCGGGCCGGCGAACTGTCCGGAAAGCACCATCTCCAACGCCACCGACGCGCCATGGGAGAACCCGACCAGCACGTCGCAACCGTGGGCCCGCGCGAACGCTGCGGCTTCCGTGGCCATCGCGGGAATCGTGTGATTGTCCGGACCCAGCGGTGCGCCCGCGTTGCCGGGCAGCGTCGTGGCGACGAGCCGAACAGCGCTCAACGTTGGTTCCGCCATGACGAGTTCGTACGACCGAGCCGCGCATGAACCGCCCGGAAGCAGCAATGCGGCGTGCGGCGCATGAGGTGGACCGGATTCCAGGAAATCCCATTTCGGAGGCATGTTTGCTCCTTGAACAGCTGTGACCATCATCGCACCGTCAGGCGAACCTGAGAATCGTCTCGGGTGGGCATGCTCCACCCCTAGGAGTCCTATCTGGTCTCTGTCACGCGGCCGCACCATTGACTCGTAAGACAATCACTAGGCCGAGAGGGACATCATGTCGGTCAACCGTAAGGGCACCAAAGCCTTCGCTCTCATGATCAGCGCAGCAACGAGCATGCTGGTCATCGGGTGCTCGAGTTCGACCGACGATGGTCCTACGATGCCGACGACGCACGCTTCGGTGTCAAAGACTTCTGCGACCACGACCACGACCAAGAGTTCGGACGGGGACAACCCGTTCGGCTTCTCGATGCCGAGCGACTTCAATTCGCCGCCGGACGGAAACAACGATTCGAACAGCGGAAACGACGATTCGGACAACGGCTCCGGTGGCTCCGATAGCGGGCCCACCTTGGAGGCCGCGACCGGCGCCTACCCCGGGGATTGGAAGGGTGGGGGACGGACGATGACCCTGAGCCCCGACGGCAACGGCACGATGAAGCTGGACGACTCGGAGTACGTCATCGCCTGGGCCCCCGAAGGTGCCGGCATCACGGTCACCATCAAGTCGATCACCGTCAACAAGGACGGGTCGGAAAAGGTCGGCAAGATCTGGCACGGCGCACTCCAGAAGGACCCCGACAGCAGCAAGACCGTCCTGCACTTAGCGGACAAGGCATCGGACCTGAAGGAGATGTTCAGCGGGATGTTCTGGTGCAACAACGCCGACGACAGCTTCTTATGCGGCGGCGGCGAGTGACCGTCTGACGCACTGAGCGACCCCAAAACCTGGCCCCCGAACGGGGGCCAGGTTTTGCTGTTTTCGCAGGTAAATGGCCTGAAAAGGGGTGAGAATGCGAGCCCTAGGGTGGCTTCTTGTGGTGCCCGTCACACCGGACATTTGAGGGAGGCAGCGGAGTGCTCGGCCGCTGCATCTTGTAGGAGTCCTGATGACTGACACCCTGGCGTTCGACACCCCCGTCCTGCCGTTCGACGTCCCCAACCTTCCCGTCACGCAAGGAACGCCGGAGAGACGGCGACAACGCGGACGCAGATCGCGACTGGTGGTCGGCTTGATCAGCATTTCGACTCTGGTCGGTTCCGGGATTCTGAGTCACCAGCTCCAGACGCCGGCCGGCCCACTGGACAAGTTCTACAACCAGTCGATCCAGTGGGGTTCCTGTCACGGCTTCGAGATGGGTGGCGAACCGCTCAACCACGGACTGCAATGCGCCCGGGTCACGGTCCCGCTCGATTACTCGAAGCCCGATGGTGCAACCGCCTCGATCGCGATTTCCAGATCCCGCGCGACCGGCCAGAAGATCGGCTCGATCCTGGTGAACCCCGGCGGGCCAGGCGCATCGGGCCTGTCGATGCCCACGCAGGCCGGCTATCAGTCGACGCTCGGCGAAAACTTCGACATCATCGGCTTTGACCCGCGCGGAATCGGTGCCTCGACCCCCGCAGTCAAGTGCACGACCGCCGCCGAGATCGACGCCAATCGTCAGAGCGACGGTTACGACAACACCCCCAGCGGTATCAAGGCGCAGGAGGCTAGCACCAAGGAATGGGTTTCCCAGTGCGTGAAGCGGTCCGGGCTGAATCTTCTCGCGCACGTCGGCACGCGCGAGGTCGCGATGGACATGGACGTCATCCGCGCTGTGCTCGGCGACAGCAAACTGACCTACCTCGGCTATTCGTACGGCACCCGACTGGGAGCGACGTACGCGGAACTGTTCCCGGACAAGGTTCGAGCGATGGTTCTTGATGGTGCTCTCGACCCTCGGCAGAACAGCTCGGACGAATGGGTCAAGCAGATGCAGGGATTCCAGAAGGCCTTCGACGACTACGCCAGGTCCTGCACGCAGTATTCGGCGTGCCCACTCGGTCAGGATCCGGACGTGGCTGTGGCGGTCTACCGCTCGCTGGTCGAGCCGCTGCACGGGAATCCGGCGGAGACCAAGGATGGACGCGGCCTCAGCTATGGAGATGCCCAGACGGCGGCGATCCAGGCGCTCTATTCACCGGCGTTGTGGGATTACCTCACGCAGGGGCTGATCGAACTCAAGCAGGGCAGCGGTAATACGTTGCAGCTCATCGCCGACCTTTACTACGAACGCCGCGCGGACGGTAGCTACGCCAACGACATGGATGCTCGTTCGGCCGTTCGATGCGTCGACGACCCCGCGGTCACAGACCGGGAGACACTCGGCAAGCTCGACACCCAACGGCGTCAGGCGGCGCCGTTCCTGGACGACGGGCGCGGCACCGGTCTCGCCGCACTGGACGCGTGCGCATTCTGGCCCGTTCCGCCGACCTCGAAGCCACATGACCTCACAACGAACGGCATGCCCAAGATCGTGGTCGTCTCGACCACGCACGACCCGGCAACGCCGTACCAGGCTGGCGTCGACCTCGCTCGCCAACTCCGCGCCTCGCTGCTCACCTACGAGGGCACTCAGCATGGAGCGTTCCTGAACTCCGGCAAGTGCATCGACGATGCCGTCATCGCCTATCTGCGCGACCTCAGGGATCCCGGCAACCTGACGTGCGCGACGGCTGCCAAGTCCTGACCGCAGAAACACGACAAGGCTGGCTCCCGGAATTCCGGAAGCCAGCCTTGTCGTGTGACGTATTAGAACGCGGCTTCGTCGAGCTCCATGATGTCGTTGTCCAGCGTGGCCAGGACGTTCTTGACACTGGTCAGCAGCGGCAGCGAGTTGCGAGCGAAGAACTGCGCAACCGCGACCTTGCCCTCGTAGAAGCTCTTGTCCGCGCCAGCAGCGCCGTTGTCGAGAGCAGCCAGCGAGACCTCGGCGTGGCGAAGCAGCTGCCAGCCGATGAGCAGGTCACCGACGGCCATCAGGAAGCGCACCGAACCGGTACCGATCTTGTACAGCTCGGCCGGGTTGTCCTTGGCGGCGAACATCGGTCCCATGAGCGAGCCGGCCATGGCCTGCACGTCCTCGAGAGCGGTCTTCAGCAGCGCACGCTCGTTCTTCAGGCGACCGTTGCCGGCCTCGCTGTCGATGAACTTCGTGATCTGGCCGGCGACGTGCGCGAGGGCGACACCGCGGTCCTTGGCGATCTTGCGGAAGAAGAAGTCCAAGGCCTGGATGGCCGTGGTGCCCTCGTAGAGCGAGTCGATCTTCGCGTCACGGATGTACTGCTCGATCGGGTAGTCCTGGAGGAAGCCCGAGCCACCGAGAGTCTGAAGCGACTCGGTGAGCTTCTCGTAGGCACGCTCGGAACCGACACCCTTGACGATGGGGAGAAGCAGGTCGTTCACGCGGAACGCCATGTCGTGGTCCGCACCCGAAGCGGCGAGAGCGGTGTCGTCGTTCTGGTGAGCGGCGGTGTAGAGGTAGATCGCGCGCAGACCCTCGGCGTACGCCTTCTGGGTCATGAGAGCGCGACGGACGTCCGGGTGGTGGGTGATGGTGACGCGCGGAGCGGTCTTGTCCATCATCTGGGTCATGTCCGAACCCTGGACGCGGCTCTTGGCGTACTCGAGCGCGTTGAGGTAACCGGTCGACAGGGTACCGATCGCCTTCGTGCCGACCATCATGCGAGCGTTCTCGATGACGTCGAACATCTGGGCAATACCGTTGTGAACCTCGCCGACGAGCCAGCCGACGGCCGGGGTGCCGTGCAGACCGAACGAAACCTCACACGTGGCCGAAGCCTTGAGGCCCATCTTGTGCTCGAGGCCGGTGACGAAAGCGCCGTTGCGCTCACCGAGGGTCTCGGTCTCGAAGTCGAAGTGGAACTTCGGCACGAAGAACAGCGATAGACCCTTGGTGCCCGGGCCAGCGCCCTCGGGGCGAGCGAGCACGAGGTGGAAGGTGTTCTCGAACAGGTCGTCAGCGTCGGCCGAGGTGATGAAGCGCTTCACGCCCTCGATGTGCCAGGTGCCATCGGCCTGCTGGACTGCCTTGGTGGTACCGGCGCCGACGTCCGAACCGGCGTCCGGCTCGGTGAGAACCATGGTGGCGCCCCAGCCGCGCTCAGCTGCGACCTCGGCCCACTTCTTCTGCTCGTCGGTTCCGTTGTGGTGGAAGATCTGGGCGAAGCTGGCGCCAGCGGCGTACATGATGATCGCCGGGTTCGAGCCGAGGCCCATTTCCTGCAGGGCCCAGGTGACGGCGCGAGGTGCCGGCATACCGCCGAGCTCCTCCAGCAGACCGACACGGTCCCAGCCGCCATCGGCATAGGCGCGGTACGACTTCTTGAAGCCTTCGGGGATCGAAACCGTGTGGGTCGACGGGTCGAAAGTCGGGGGGTTGCGGTCGGTGTCGGCGAACGACTCGGCCATCGGACCCTCGGCGACCTTGCTGAATTCCTTCAGCATCTCGCGCACAGTGTCTTCGTCGAGATCGCCGTAACCGCCGGCAGCGAGAACGTCACCAATACCAAGGACCTCGAACAGGTTGAATTCGATGTCGCGAACGTTGGACTTGTAGTGGCTCATCTTGAGACCCGTATTCCTTTGCTCTTCGTTGAGCTGGTGCGGACTAGCTTTCAGTTCCGCCCAGGGTGCTACCCACCGGTAACTTGGCGTCAATGTTACTGGCCAGTAGTTTTCCACTTCAAGAGTTCCGCAAAGGCTGTGATGCGAAACACCGACCCGGCCGTAACGTAGGTCTCATGCGGAATGACCTGCTGGTCACGACCAGTGCCGGTGACGCATCTGTCGTCGTGGATACCCCGGTTGACGAGCCTCGTGGACTTGTCGTTCTCACTCATGGCGCCGGCGGCGGCATCGAAACTCTCGACCTCCACGCGGTTCGGGATGCAGCACTGGCGCGCGGCGCGGTGGTCGCGCGAGTGAACCAGCCGTACATCGTCGCCGGCCGTCGGATGCCGCCGCGCCCGCCGGTTCAGGATCCGGCCTGGATCGAAGTGATTCTGCAACTGCGACAGCGCTTTCCGGGACCGCTCGTGCAAGGCGGTCGAAGCAATGGGGCGCGGGTGGCGTGCCGGACGGCGACGTCGGTCGAGGCGGTTGGGGTACTGGCTCTGGCTTTCCCGCTGCACCCGCCGGGAAAGCCAGAGAACTCGCGTGTCGAGGAGTTGCGGGGAGCGGGCGTTCCGGTGATCGTCGTCAACGGAGCGAATGATCCGTTCGGCATTCCGGATGCGGTCGATGCGCAGGAGGTTCACGTCCTGCCGGGTGAGGCGCATTCGTTCAAGAAGTCGCGGGACGCGATCCGGGCCGCGGTCGACCCGTGGTTGGAGCGCTGGCTCAGTTAGACCGGTGCGCGGTGACGAGGCAGTCGATCGCGACGCCTTTTTCGGTTGCGCGCTCTAATTTCTGCGCGATGTCGATCGTCAGCAGGCCCTCGACGTCGGACGCGATGTCCTCCGGGGTGTAAAGAACCTCAGGGTCTTGAGGGCCGCCGACGCCCTCGGCGATGTTCGTCGAGTCGTGGCCGAGGACCACGAGGGTTCCGCCCGGTGCGAGCGCCTGGGCGCAGCGACGCATCAAGTCGCGTCGCTGTGCCTCCGGAAAGTGGAGATAGGCACTGACGATGAGGCTGAATTCGCCGGGTATGTCCCACGTGGTGAGGTCGGCCTCGACCCACGTGAGCCGATCGCGACTCCGGCGAGGCAGTTTGGTGGCGACGGTCGCGCCCTTGTTGAGCGCGACCCGGGAGAAATCGACGGCAGTGACAGTCCAGGCGTTCAGGGCGAGCCATATCGCATGGCGACCTTCGCCGCAGCCGAGGTCGAGCGCGCGACCGCGATGCAGGGGCCAGACCTGCGACACGATGACGGGATTGGGCGGGGCGCCCCACACGAGTTCGGTAGATGCGTAGCGGTCGTCCCAGGCTTGCGCATCCATGAAATGAAACCTAGTTGGTCCTAACCTTCTCGCGAAGGTCGACCGCTCGGTCTGCGGGTACTGCCGAGGGCGGGGTTGCACGGCAAAGCCTGCCGAGCACGATCGCGATCGGCAGCGCCACGAGTGCCCACAGAATGAAGGCGACGACGATAGCCATGCCTCCAGAATGCGCTGTTCTCGAGAAATCGCAATCGTTCGGTTACAGGCGATTCGTCAAAATGACCAAATCAATGCGGAATCGCAACATTTGTGCGATCTGCTGAGGCGGTCGGGCGGGATCCGGGGCAGGGGCTCGCGAATGGGACCCTCTCATCAGGCCAGTTGTCCAGACCCCCGAGGGCCGCGAGTTTTGGGTGGAGGATAAGAACGGGCCGCCAAACGGTGTCGTTTGGCGACCCGTCGTGATTCCGACTCAGCCAAGTGCGGTCAGCAGAGTGACGAGATTCACGCCGAAACCGGCGCCATTCATCACCATGCCGAGGATTGCGGCGAGGATTTGCATTGCATCTTCCTTTCGACAAACACAGGACACATCGCCATAGATCGCTGATGGAGTGCAACCGCACTACTCGACTGCAGGCTCCTCATACGCGGACCCGAGTGGCTTGGCTCAAGCGTATGGGGCGGTTCTAGGCCAATCCGTGGATGAGACCTGATCGTTGGCCGACCGTGATCGGCGCCTACGAGAAGTCCAATTCCCTTGGTGTAAGTGGCTATTTGATTCCGAAAGCGTTCTCGAGCTCAACTACCGCGTCGCCGGAATAGACCGCGAGATGCTGCAAATGGGGTGCGTTGTCGCGACAGCCGATGAACCCGACGTTCAACGTTCCGGCATAACTCAAGCACGTGATGTTGAGTGCGGTCCCGTGCATGGGGATCGATACCGGGTAATCCGATTCGAGTTTGTGGCCACGGAAATAGAGCGGTTCGGTCGGTCCCGGGACATTCGAGATCATCACGTTGTAGGTCGGCGGCAGCACCTGGCCGAGTCCGGCCTGCGCCGTGCTGGTCTGGACGACGAACGGCGCGGACAGGATTGCTGTGTAGGCGAGGATGGCGTTGCGGGTCATCCCCTCCATCTGCTCTTTCGCGGCGCGCGTCGACGCGATGATCGACTCGATGCGCTCCTTCGGGTCGTCGATATGCGTGCTGAGATTGGCGAGCATGCCAGCGACCGCATTGCCGCCGCCCGGATCGTCCTTGGGTCGAACGTTGACCGGGATGAACGCGATGAGGGGCTTGTCCGGGAGTTCACCAAGCTCGCTCAGGTAGCGGCGCAAGCCGCCCGCGCAGATCGCGAGCAGAACATCATTGAGCGTTCCGCCCGCGGCCGCGGCGATGCGCTTGAGGCGCGCAAGGTCGTACTGCTGCGTCGCGAACCGGCGGTTGCGACTGATCCGGTTATCGAAGATCGTGCGCGGGGCCTGAAGTGACGGCACGAGGGCATTCGTTTCGTCCCGGCGCGACTTGTTGACCTTGAGGAGGGCCTGGAAAACGTCGTTGAGCGACGTGAACCCGCCGCGGACGGTGTCCATCACGCCGCCGAGGCTCGGTGCGGAGGCCGAATCGAGCAACGACGCGCGCTCTCGCCGGGTCGGCGGAACGGCGAAGAAGAGCGGTGTTTCGGTGTCGCTGGGGTCTTTCGACAGAGCGCGGCTGAGCAGTTTCGCGGCCGTGTACCCGTCGACGAGCGAGTGATGCACCTTCACGTAGAGCGCCAGATTGCCGTTCTCGAGCCCTTCGATCAGGTGCGCTTCCCACGGCGGACGCGAGAGATCGAGGGGGCGAGAGTGCAGCCGAGAGATGAGCACGCCCAGTTCGCGCTCGTCCCCGGGGCTCGGGAGGGCGGATCGACGCACGTGATAGGTCGGATCGATCTCGGTGTCGGTCACCCAGCGCTGCAGCGGGTGCAGCAGGAAGTTCGGGTAGGCGAGCTTGAGGTTCCACGGCGGTTCGACGGCAACGGTCGCGAGCTCGTCACGCATCTGGGCGGTGATTTCCTCGGCCCGGGCACCGTCTCTGGGCTTGAACTGCAGCAGACCTGCCACGTGGAGCATGGTCTCCTGCGATTCGACCGTCAAAAAGAGCATGTCGAGGGGAGAAAGACGTCTACCGGCCACGAGTCGACATTAAACGCGCCCCATATCTCAGGGCCGATATCGGGGCAATCCCCGATGCCCGCGCGGACCGCCGACCCTAACGTTGTTGTCATTGATCGCGCAGATGGACTGGCGATCACGACGAAAGGTCAGGGGTCATGTCGACTCTCCAGCGAACCCGCGACGGCAAGATGATCGCCGGTGTCTGCTCCGGTATTGCACGCACCTACGGCTGGGACACCACTGTCGTTCGTCTCGTGTTCCTGCTCTCGTGCCTCTTGCCGGGGCCGCAGTTCCTCATTTACCTCATTCTGTGGATCGTGATTCCGCAGGAGAAGGAGCCGGTCGGGTACTACGCACCGCCGGTCGTGACCACTAACCACGACGTCTGACAGATGGGGGCCGAATCGGCCCCCATCTTCTTTTTTGCGGTCGTAATGTCAGACCTAGCGCTGCCGGCGTCACATCCATCAAGCGGAGGGAAGACCGATGGCCGCAACAGATTTCGACGTCCTCATTGTCGGTTCCGGGTTCGGCGGTAGCGTCACCGCGCTGCGCCTCGTCGAAAAGGGTTACAAGGTCGCGGTTCTCGAAGCAGGTAAGCGTTTCGAGGATGATCAACTCCCGAAGACCAGCTGGGACATCAAGAACTTCCTGTGGGCGCCGGCGCTCGGTTGCTACGGCATCCAGCGGATCCACCTGCTCAACAACGTGCTCATTCTGGGCGGTGCCGGTGTCGGCGGCGGGTCCTTGAACTACGCGAACACCCTGTACGTCCCGCCGGAGCCGTTCTTCCAGGACCCGCAGTGGAAAGACATCACCGACTGGCGCTCGGAGTTGACTCCGCACTACCAGCAGGCCGAGAAGATGCTCGGTGTCGTCAAGAACCCGCACATGACGCCCGCCGACGAGATCATGAAGTCCGTCGCCGACGACATGGGCTTCGGTGACACGTTCGTCATGACGCCGGTCGGCGTCTTCTTCGGCGAGCCCGGCAAGACCGTCCCAGACCCGTATTTCGGTGGTGCCGGGCCGGACCGCACCGGCTGCATCGAGTGCGGCGACTGCATGGTCGGCTGCAAGCACAACGCGAAGAACACGCTCGTCAAGAACTACCTCTACCTCGCCGAAAAGGGTGGCGCGGAGGTCATCCCGATGACGACGGTCACCCAGGTCAAACCGGAGAAGGATGGCTCCTGGACGATCAAGACCAGGCGCACCGGGGCAAAATTCCTCAAGCATCGCAAGACCTTCACGGCGTCGAACGTCGTCATGGCGGCGGGCACGCGAGGCACGCAGAAGCTGCTGTTCGAGATGCGGGACAAGGGCAAACTGCCGGACATCTCCGAGAAGCTGGGGGTGCTGACCCGCACCAACTCCGAGTCGATCGTCGGTGCCGCCAAGTGGAAGGTCGACCCCGAACTCGACCTCACCCGGGGCGTCGCGATCACCTCGTCCATCCACCCCACGCCGGACACGCACATCGAACCCGTGCGATACGGCAAGGGATCGAACGCGATGGGCTTCCTACAAGGACCGATGACCGACGGCGGCGGCAGTGTGCCGCGGTTCCTGAAGTTCCTGCTTGCGGTGATCATGCATCCGTTGCAGTTCGCCCGGTTGCTAACGGTCGCGAACTGGAGTGAGCGCACGATCATCTCGCTCGTGATGCAGCACCTGGACAACTCGATCACCACGTACACGAAGCGCGGTGTCTTCGGTCGCAAGATGGCGAGCAAACAGGGGCACGGAGAACCGAATCCGACCTGGATTCCGGTGGGCAACGAGGTCACGCGAGCGGTCGCCAAGAAGATCGGCGGTTTCGCCGGCGGCACCATCGGCGAGGCATTCAACATCCCGATGACAGCGCACTTCCTCGGCGGGGCGGCGATTGGTGCCGATGCCGAAAAGGGCGTCATCGACCCGTACCACCGCGTGTACGGCTACCCGACGATGTACGTCACCGATGGAGCCGCCGTTTCGGCGAACCTCGGGGTGAACCCGTCCCTGACGATCGCAGCGCAGGCCGAACGCGCCGCGTCGTTCTGGCCGAACAAGGGCGATGTCGACCCGCGTCCGGCACCGGGATCGGCTTACGTACGGATCGATCCCGTCGCGCCGAATTCGCCCATGGTTCCGGCGGGCGCTCCGGCAGCGCTCGTGATCCCCACGTCGGGCTTGTTCCGGGACAAGAAGCCGGCCAAGGTTCCCAAGGAAGCGCAGGTCAAGTAAGCGCGATCACCAGGTCCCGCACATAGTTCGGGTCCTCGAGGCGTTCGCCGAAGATCTCGCGCAGCTGTCCGACGCGGTATCGAACGGTTTGCGGGTGCACGAACAGGTCTTCGGCGACGAGATCGCGGCGGCCGTCGGACAACGAGTGCAGCAGCCATGATCGAAGCGTGACCAGCAGTTTCTCGCGGGCGGCCGGTCGCAGGTCGTCGAGCGGTGCGAGGACTCGGTCCGCGAGGTCCTGGCGGCATGCCGGGTCGGCATGGACGGTCAGCGCGGCGAGATGGACGTCGGCCTCGGCGGGGTCACCGGTGATCGTGCCGTCCCGGACGAGTTCGAGGAGGCGCAGGGCGCGCCGGTTCGATTCGGCGACCTCGAGCCACGGCGTCGGCGGCCCGAACACCGCGCGACGGCCGCGCAACGTCGCGATAAGACGTTCACGCGCCGCACCCGTGACATCGGGAACCAGGAATGTCCACACGTCCGGGCCTTCGAACAACAGTGATCGCGCATCGATCCACGCGACCACATCATTGGCCTGCGAACTCGGGATGAGAACCGCGGTCAGCGTCTCGGGCGGTACCCATTCGGCCTGTTCGGCGGCATGCGAGAGCGATTCAGGTGCGGTTTCGGGAATCGTCAGCATCCGGGCGAGTTCGCTCCGCAACCGTTCGCGTTCGCGACCCACGGCGTCCAGAGCGGCTGCATGTCCGGCGGCGCTCGCCAGCGACAGTTGATCGGTGTAGGCGAAGACCGAAGCGGCGAGCAGGACGATGTCCGCCGGACTTGCCTTGCCTTCGAGAAGCGAATCACCCATCCGGACCCATGCGGCACGACTGCCGACACGGAATGCCGCGTGCAGGCCCTCCATCGTGCGGCCCGCGTTCGCTTCGCCCCGCCCGAGTTCGTAGGCACCGCGGATGGCCGGCGCCAGGGCGTCGGCTTCCTCGCGCTCGCCCGTCGCAGCGTCGATGAAGGTCCCCAGAGACAGCGCGACACCGAGCTGAATGTTCTCCCACATACGGCCGCTCAGCGTTCCGGCGTAGACCGGAACCTCGGCTCGGATCGCCGCCACGGCCTGGACGCCTGCATCCGGTAGTACTTCACGCAGCATGCGGCGGGCCTCTTCAGGCAGTTTCAGTTGCCCAGCGTTACGAACTGACCAACTTGGCGGTCTAGTCATGTGAACTTTTATACCAGGCGAACAAAAAATCGATCCAGATTCACCGCTGACGGTCAAGCCCTGAACGGCCAAAATCGAAAAACTGGTGACCATGACGCAACTCGTGGAAAAGCCTCGTTCGGCGCGCAAGGCGCTGGGCGAGCGAGTAGCCGCGTTCGCGCACCGAATCACGACTCCGCTGGTTCCCGACGACTACGTCGATCTGTTCAATCCGCTGTGGTCGACGTCGACGCTGCGCGGCCGCATCACAGCAGTCACGCGGGAAACCGCGGACGCCGTGACCCTGACGATTCGTCCGGGCCGCGGCTGGACGACGCACGTTCCGGGGCAGTACCTGCGCTTCGGAATCGACATCGACGGTGTGCGCCGCTGGCGTGCCTACTCGTTCACCAGCGACCCCGCCCGGTCGGACGGTCTGATCGAGATCACCATCAAGGCGATCCCGGATGGACTGGTCAGCAATTACGTCGTCCAGAACGCCAAGGTCGGACAGTACGTCCATCTGAGTCTTCCGGAAGGCGAGTTCGTGCTGCCGGAGCAGAAGCCGGCAAAGGTCCTGTTCGTCACGGCCGGTAGCGGCGTCACGCCGATCATGGGCATGTTGCGCACCCACGATCTTGACGATGTCGTCGTGCTGCACTCGGCGCTGACCCGCGACGGTGTCATCTTCGGTGACGAACTGCGCGCTCTGCACGACGCCGGAACCATCCGTCTGATCGAGAAGCACACCGACGTCGACGGTCTTCTCGACATCACGACCATCGACGACATCGTGCCGGACTGGCGCGAGCGTGACGTGTGGGCCTGCGGTCCGGCCGGCCTGATGGCCGCGGCAGAGGCGCACTGGACGTCGAACGACGTCGTCGACCGACTGAACATCGAGCGCTTCAAGCCGCACATCGCGGTCGAGGCCGGTGCCGGCGGAACTGTCTCGTTCACCAAGTCGAACGTCACCAAGGAATTCGACGGCGGCAAGCCGATTCTTGACCAGGCCGAAGAGGCCGGCGTCATCATGCCGTTCGGTTGCCGCATGGGTGTCTGCCACCGCTGCGTGCTCCCGATGAAGAGCGGTGCCGTGCGCGACCTGCGCGACGGAACCATCACCACCGCGGCGCCCGGCGACGGCGTCATGATCCAGACCTGCATCAATGCGGCTGCCGGCCCATGTGAAATCGAGAACTGAGGTAGAGCATGACCCCTACATTGAAGGCTCCCGTTTCTCTCGGCGGAGCGATCAACCCGCCCAAGCCCAGCCCGGTCGCACACCTGACTGCTGCCGACATCGAAGCGCTCGGCAAGGAACTCGACGCCATCCGCGACGAGGTGCTCAGCACCCGCGGTGAGCGCGACGCGAAATACATCCGTTCGGTCATCACCAACAACCGCCGCCTCGAACTCGCTGCTCGCGGAGTGTTGACCTTCTCGCTGTTCCCGCCGGCTTGGTTGCTCGGTACCGCCATGCTGTCGGTCGCGAAGATCGTCGACAACATGGAGATCTCGCACAACGTCATGCACGGTCAATGGGACTGGATGCGCGACCCGAAGATCCACTCGAGCACGTGGGAGTGGGACAACGTCAACCCGTCCGAGCTGTGGAAGCACACCCACAACGAGGTGCACCACACGTGGACCAACGTTGTCGGCAAGGACAAGGACCTCGGCTACGGCGTCCTGCGCATGGACGAAGCGCAGAAGTGGAAGCCGTTCTACCTAGGCGGCCCGATCTACAACACGCTCATGCTGCTGCTGTTCGAGTACGCCGTGGCGATCCAGGACGCCGAGCTGGGCAACAAGAAGCTCGACCCCAAGGAGCGTTCGCGTCGTCTCACGCTGATTCGCAACAAGATTGCCAAGCAGGGCGCCAAGGATTACCTGCTGTACCCGGCGCTCACCGGTCCGTCGTTCATCCCGACGCTGTTCGCGAACCTGACCGCCAACCTGGTCCGGAACATCTGGACGCACTCGATTATCTTCTGCGGTCACTTCCCGGCTGACGTGCAGACCTACGAGTACAAGACGATCGTGAACGAGACCCGGGGTGACTGGTACATCCGCCAGATGATGGGTGCCGCCAACATCGACGGCGGACCGGTCATGAACTACATGTCCGGCAACCTGTCCTTCCAGATCGAGCACCACCTGTGGCCAGACCTGCCGAGCAACCGGTACGTCGAGGTCGCGCCGAAGGTTCGCGAGATCTGCGAGCGCTACGGAATTCCGTACGTCAGCGGCCCGCTGCCGAAGCAGGTCTACGAGGCGTGGGCCAAGGTCGTTCGCCTGTCGTTCCCGAACAACTTCTGGGCCGACACCAAGCAGACGATCACCAACATGCCGAACCGCATGTTCAAGCGTGCTGGTCGCGTCGCCGGGAAGGTCATTCCGTTCCCGACTCCGCTGCGTCAGCGTCTCGCCGCCTGATCTGACAAACCGCTTACGGCCGTCATGCGAATAATCGCGTGACGGCCGTTTTCGTGTGGATTGAGAATGGCACCTCGCTCAACCGTGGTGCCATTCCCCGGCGTAATAGCGCCGTGTTTTCCGTGTTGTCGTGCCCGAGTGGACGTGGCCTCTTTCAAGGAAATCTCGGGACACGCGGACTTGGATTTCACCTGGCCGCGAAGGCCGTCTCCAACACGTCAGCCCGCGTGCAAGCGCGAACTGTTGAGTGGGGCCGGGTGGAATCACCGCGGGATCCTTTTCGCGGCTGCGGCCGACGTTGATGGGAACCGGTAGTACCGGGCCATCGTTACGGACTGACCGAGGCAATCCGTTCCAGTCCCACCTCAAGTACACGCCCGATGCGCGTCCGTGTCGATAGTTCGTTGTGATGACTCATCCGGAGACGATCGTGATTCCGACCAGCGTGAGGCTGATGATGAGCGCGGCGAGAGGAATCTGGCCCCAACGCCGGAGTTGCGGCTTGATCGCGTCTACGGCGATCGCCCGTGCGGTGCGTGCCGCGAGCACGGCGCCGCTCATGATCGAGACGAACTGGACTATCGCGATGGTCGCGTGGGAGATGAATTCGTAGTTGGTGGCGCCGCCCCCAGTGATGAGCAAGACGCCGGCCTGGCTTTCGAACAACGCGGCCGGTAGATGAGTCGAGATCGCGTACGAGACCACCACCGGAACGAGTACGGGCGTGAACGCGGTGAATGCGGACCGGCCTGGCTGCATGAAGTGGCGGATCGCCCAGGCGCAGGCCACATAGACACCCCCTAACGCTCCGCTCGCGGCAACCAGAACGACGGCGCTCAGGGCAATCGACTGAACTGCGTCTCCGTCCGGCGGGTTGATGACCAGGTCAACGCCCGGCCAGAAGGGGAAGTGAACGAGGCCGCCGAGGGCAGACGCTCCCACGACGAGGAAGACGAACACGACCAGCGGGCCGTCGAGCGGCTGCGTACCCCGGTGGCTGAATGGTGCCAGACGAGCGATCAGACCGGAGTAGACAGCGAAGGTATCGCAGCGATCGAACCACTGCGGACCGAAGCACGCGCCAGCGGCGACGTGGACGAGCGTGTAGACGGAGACGAAGACAGCCACCGCGCGTGGCCAGTCGCCCTCTTGGCTGACGCCGTCGAGAACGAGAATGATGAGCAGGCCACCGACCGCGGGCCAGTAGCCGATTCGATTCAGCACGTCGGGTCGATTCGTCGTTCGGCGCAGTCCGGATATCAGCAATGCGAGTGTCCGGAGGGGGTTCACGTACCGGTACACGTCGCCGAAAAGCAGCGACAGCGGCACCAATCCGACCCAGAACCACACGTAGAACCAGGTGGTCGCCGGATTGGAACCGACCGCAGAACGCCCGGTCCATGCCTCGATCAGCAGAACGTCGAGAGCGAGGAGTCCGATGATCCGAAGGCAGAAGTGAGTGACCGCAGCGAGTCGGACCGCACGTGGCGGTGAGAGCCGTCCACCCGCTTGGTGTGCGGGGATCGCAAACGCGGCGATGACCGCCACCGACGCAAGCAGGACCGTCAGCCACAGCGGAACCGGCAGGCTGATTCGTTCGAGTTCGCCGTGGGCGAGCAGCACAAAACAATCTTGTATGCAGGGATTATCGGTTATGTTCGGCCTGTGGCAGGCTCGCCCTCCCCACGGCACGCAGCCTACGAGCCGGTGGGTCCCGCGACGCGGGTTGAACTGGGGCGGCTGTTCTTTGTCGTCGTTCTGGTCGGCGTCGGCGCGGGAATCTCCGGTGCGGCCCTGACGCTGCTCCTTCATCTCATCCAGCACTTGGCCTTCGGGTACACCGAGGCGTCGTTCCTGACCGGTGTCGAGAAGGCGTCAGGCGTTCGTCGCGTCGTCATGATGACGATTGGTGGACTCATTGCCGGCCTCGGTTGGTGGGCGTTGCGCAGCTATCGCCGAGTGAAAACGGTGACTGATGGGTTGAAGGAAGCGGACCCGCGCTTGCCGATCCCGACGACCCTTGCCGACTCGGTACTGCAAGTCGTCGCGGTCGCGTTCGGCGGCTCGCTCGGCCGTGAAGGCGCACCACGAGCGATGGGTGGCGCGGTCGGCGTCTGGATCGCGGCGAAGGCGGGGCTCACGGTTGAGCAGCAGCGTCGATTGCTGGCGTGTGGCGCCGGAGCCGGTCTGGCCGCGGTGTACAACGTGCCCCTCGCCGGCGCCCTGTTCACGCTCGAGATTCTGCTGGTCTCGTTCGCGTTCCGCGATGTCCTGGCCGCGTTGTTCACCTCGGCGATCGCGGTCGCCGTGGCTTGGACGGTGTTGTCCAACGAGCCGACCTACGATGTCGAGCCGTTCAAGATCTCCGACAAACTCGTGATCTTCGGTTTGTTGTTGGGCCCGATTGCGGGTGTCTTCGGGTCCGCGCTCAACAAATTCATGCACTTCGCCCAGTCGCACCCACCGACCGGTTGGCGGTTGCCGGTGCTCACGACTTCGGTCTTCGCGCTGGTCGGACTGCTGGCCATTCCTTTTCCACAGCTGCTCGGAAACGGAAAGGGACCCGCTCAGCTGGCGTTCGACGGTGCGCTGAGCCTGCAGATGTTCGCGATCCTCATCGTATTGAAACCGCTGGTGACTGCGGCGTGTCTCCGGAGCGGCGCGACGGGTGGAACGCTCACGCCGTCGCTGGCGGCCGGTGCCATGCTCGGCGCTTTCCTGGGTGGCCTGTGGTCGATGCCGTTCCCGGGAGCCCCTCTTGGTGCCTACGCCATGATCGGCGCCTCTGCGGTGCTCGCGACGACGCACCGAGCGCCGTTCACCGCGATCGTGTTGATTCTGGAATTGACCCACAGCGGCAGCGCGCTGCTCGTCCCGACGACGATTGCCGTGGTCGTGGCATATGTCGTGGGTGGCCGGATGCCGTGGGAGAAGGGTGCGGACCGGGTGTAGATGTCCCTTTTGTTGGACTTCTCTCCGGCCGAGAATCGGTGAAACAATTGCGGTGTGCTCGCGGTGGCGGCATTTGTCTGGCGTGGTGGCTTTGTCTATCGCGCGATGATCATCGGCGGGGCGATGGGACTCGCTGTCGGCATATTGGGCTGGATGGACTCCGGCGTCCCGCGAATCGGCTTCCTTTGTTTCCTCATCATTTTCCTGGTCTTCGGCATCTGGATGCCGCGCCGAATGGCACGGCTGTGGCCCACAGGCACGAAACTCTCCGGTGAGGACCGGGTCGCCGTCGTGCGCATCACCCGAGGGGGACGGCGCGTGGTCGAACCTCGATTGGCCCAAGCGGTCATCGACTACAGCGCGGGAATGCATGCGGAAGTCGCAGGGCACCGCTGGTTCCGATGGCTGGTGCCTTTCGTTCTCGTCGTCGGCTTCGGACAGGCGATCGTTGACGCGATCTTCGGCTCATGGGGCAGCGGCGTCGCGTCGGCGATCTACTTGGTAGCGCTGTTGTTGGAGCTTTTCTGGTGGCCGAAACGGCGGGACGTGCTGGTAGCAAATGGAGACCGGGCGGCGGAATTTGCCCGGCTTCACATTGAGCGGGAGAGCATCGGCAACAGTCGCTAAGGATGCCGTCAAAGCGGTCTACTTGTCGGGCGAATAGCTCGCCGTGAGCACCAGCGGGTCTGGCCGGGTCGTCGCGACCCATGCGTAGGTCCCGACGAGGGCAGCTGCGATGACCGCGGCGATTGCCTTTGGCGTCCACTTCGGTCGTGGGTGCCGGACCAGAAATGCCCGTTCGATAACCAGCCACGACAGCGTCCCGGAGAGCACCGACAACACGAGAGTGATCGACGCGTAGAGAGCGAGCGTCCGGAGCGGGTTCGTCGGCGTGATCCGCTGCGAGAGCCACGCGAGGATCGGAACGTGGAAGAGGTCCACCAGGGGCTGTTCAGGCCGTTGAAGTTTCGCGATGCGACCGGCAGGCACGTAGTTCTGCACGAACAGCAGCACGCTGCCGAGATTCCAGAAGCCGAGCGAGCCTTCGATCGCGCTGGTCGGCAGCGGCTTCGTGCCGGCGTACACCGCGAGGACGACGGCGATGCTGACGTAGTAAGCGGGTGCGATTCGGTGGATTCGGCGGGAGATGTATTTCCGGAAGGAGTGCTCGCGAGTGTTGACGACGTCGTCGACACCCATGACGTGTTCGAGGGATCGCCGCGGGCGGGGACTGTCGCTGACCTGGCCGAATTCGGACGTCAGCGCGTGAGGCCTCCGGCTGGACTGGCCTGCTGAGGCGCGATTCCGGTGGTCGAAAAGTGGAGCCGATGACGGGAATCGAACCCGCGCTGTCTGCTTGGGAAGCAGAAGTTCTGCCATTGAACTACATCGGCAAGGGGGCCTGTGGGGCCGATGATCGCCACTGTAGCAGACGTGGTGCAGCCCACATTTTGATCGCACGTTAGCCTTCTTGCGTGCTTCTTTCCGACCGTGACATCCGCGCTGAGATCGAGTCGGGTCGCCTCGGCATCGACCCCTTCGAACCGGGCCTCGTGCAGCCCTCGAGCGTCGACGTGAGACTGGACAGCTTTTTCCGGGTCTTCAACAACACCAAGTACACGCACATCGATCCGGCCCTGCGCCAGGACGACCTGACGAGCCTCGTTCAGCCGGACGAAGGCGAGCCGTTCGTTCTTCACCCGGGCGAATTCGTGCTCGGTGCAACGCTCGAATGCTGCACTCTTCCGGTCGACCTGGCGGGACGCCTGGAAGGTAAGTCAAGCCTCGGACGTCTGGGGTTACTCACGCACTCGACGGCCGGCTTCATCGACCCGGGATTCAACGGTCACATCACGCTCGAATTGTCGAACGTCGCGAACCTGCCGATCACGCTGTGGCCGGGGATGAAAATTGGGCAGTTGTGCCTCATCCGACTTTCGAGTCCGGCCGAGCATCCGTACGGTTCCAGCGCGGTCGGATCGAAATATCAGGGCCAGCGAGGCCCCACGCCGTCGCGGTCATACCTCAATTTCCCCAGAAAATGAAATAAACATCACGCGACACGCCGTTAAACAATTGTTATCACAAGTCAACTGACCCGTGTTGAATCTGTTATTGGAATAGACTTAGCGGGCAGGTGATTCGACGACGAATCGGCCTCCATGTCCCGATAGGGTGCTGCGAGTGGGGCGGAAGTGACGGCAGTTTTAGGTGTCTACGCGGGAGCTGAGGCAATAAGCCTTGTTCTCATGTCGCCTGAACATGGCCTGCAGCGCGACGTGAACTCGATGCCTGAGGCCACCGAAGATCATCACCAGACGATCGAAGTCACCGGCGACCAGGTCACGACATTCGCCGAATGCATCGGAGTAGCGGTCGCCGCGATGCCCACTCTGGCCGGGCTCGGCATCTGCTTGGATGATCCGAGTCTTCGAGCCGAGTTGACTGATGCGCTTCGGCAGGAAGGCATCGTCAACTTCCGGATCGTCGATCGCAGGCACGCCATTGCCTCGTACCACAAGCGCGTAAACAAGCCCGCCGGGTTCATGAGCGCCGCAACCGTGCTTGCACTCGGCGCTGCGGAGCACGCGTACCGGAAACCAGTCCGACGCTTCTCTGTGGTTGGGCGACCGACTCGAATTCCGGGCGGGCCGGTTGCCGCCGCTGCGGTAGCGATCGTTTGTGCTGGAGCGGTGACGATTGGCTACGCGCAGAACGGTTTCAATGGCGCCTCGGAGAACGCGTTCGGCGGTCCGACCTTCGCCTTCCCGACCCCGCCGAGAGGCGCGAAGGCGCGTCCGATCCACCTGAATGTCCGACCCGTGTACAGCGTGTCGCTGGAGTCCGTGGATACCGCGCAGCAGTACTACTCCTACGACCGCGCTCCGGAAATCCCGGATACTCCGCTCGAGGTCATGATGCCCGACGGAAAGGTCATCCAGGTCGACTTGCCGCCCATCCTCGAACCGCCGCGCGACCTTCGGGCGTGGCTGCGTCAGTTCCTCATGCCTACGAAACCGGAACAGCAGCAAGTACTTCCGCTGCCCGCGCCGCCGCCGCAACAGCAGCAGCAGGCGGCGCCGCCTCCGCCACCTCCACCGGCGCCCTGATCAGTCCTTGGCGCGCGCCAGCAGGACCGCGATGCCGGTCGTGAGTGGAACCGAGAGAGCCAGTGCCGCGCCACCCACCGCCGACCGCACGATCTCGATGGCGACTGCGTCTCCGGTGAGGACGTCGCTGTAGGACCGCCCGGCGATGCTGAACAACATCAGCAGAGGAAGAGCGCCACCGGCGTACGCCAGGATCAGCGTGTAGACCGTACTGGCGATGTGGTCGCTGCCCACGCGCATTGCGGAACTGAAGATCTGCCGCCGCGAGAGGTTCTTGTCGAGTGCCGCGAGTTCGAATGCCGCCGACGCCTGCGTGATCGTGACGTCGTTGAGGACACCCAACGAACCGATGATGAACCCGGCGAGCAGCAGTCCCGTGATGCTGACCTTTTGCAGGTAGACCTGCACGAGGCTGTTCTGTTCCTCGGACAATCCCGTGATGCGGGTGGCTGCGATTGCCGCGTAGGACAGGATCGTCGCGACCACCATCGACGCGAGCGTGCCCAACAACGCAGCGCTCGTGCGCATATTGACCCCGTGCGCGAGGTAGAGCACGGCGTACAAGATGGCTGCGCCGGCCACCATCGCGACCTGAATGGCGGGCTCGCCGTTCATCAAGGCGGGAATCATGAAGAAGACGAGGACACCGAAGACGATCACCAGGCCGGCGAGTGCGCGAAAGCCGCGCCAGCGGGCAACCGCGACCGTGATGATCGCGAAGATCGCCGCGACCACGAACAATGCCGGGCCGCGCGAGAAGTCGTAGAACCCGTAGATCGATCCGGTCTTGTCGCCGCCGCGGTCGAGTCGAATGCTGTCGCCGACAGCGAGCGTCGGTTGGCCAGGGCCCTTCGTGATCTCGAGCAGGACGTGTTTGCCCTCGTCCGGACCAGATTCGATGGCGATGATGTTCCGCTGACAGTTGTAGACCGCCACGGGAGGCGCGACCGGTTGGCCGCTGAATGCGCGACCGTTCGCGGGACTTCCGCACGGGCCTACATTCTGATCGACGATCGTGCCCGCTTCGGTCTTCACCGCCGACCCGCCCGCCGACTGGAAAGGCAGTGGGATGGCAACCGACTGCTGGCTGGGCCACAGCATGACTGCACCGAAAAAGACGACGATGCCGCCGAATATCAGCAGTCCGATGACGATATTCCGTGCGAAATCAGCGATTTCGATCGGCTCGTCATGGCTGTGCGAGTGCGAGTGGCCCACGCACTAAACGTAGCTACTGGGAGTAGCTCGCCAGGAAGTTTCCGAAACGTTCGATGGCAACTGCCAGGTCCCGTGCCCACGGCAGCGTCACGATGCGAATGTGGTCGTGGTTCGGCCAGTTGAACCCGGTGCCCTGTACGACCAGGATCTTCTCCTGAAGTAGCAGATCCTGCACGAGACGTTCGTCGTCGTAGATCTCGTAGACCTCGGGGTCCAGCTTCGGGAATGCGTACAGCGCACCCTTCGGCTTGACGCAGGTGACACCTGGAATCGCATTGAGCCGTTCCCACGCGATGTCGCGCTGTTCGAGTAATCGTCCGCCCGGCAGGATGAGGTCCTCGATGCTCTGATGGCCGCCCAGGGCGACTTGAATTGCATGTTGCGCAGGCACATTCGGGCACAGCCGGGATGACGCGAGCAGATCGATGCCCTCGATGAATCCGCGCGCGTGCTCCTTCGGGCCGGTGATCGCCATCCAGCCCGCGCGGTATCCGGCGACTCGGTACGTCTTCGACAGGCCGTTGTAGGTGATGCACAGCAAGTCGTGCGCAAGGCTCGCGACGCTGATGTGCTTGGCGTCGTCGTAGAGGATGCGGTCGTAGATCTCGTCCGCGAGCAGCAGCAGCTGATGCTGGCGGGCGATGTCGACGAGGTGCTGGAGCACCTCACGCGAGTACACCGCACCCGTGGGGTTGTTCGGGTTGATGATGAGCAGCGCCTTGGTCTTCGGCGTGATCTTCGATTCGATGTCCGCGAGATCGGGCTGCCAGCCGTTCGACTCGTCGCACAGGTAGTGCACGGGCGTGCCGCCGGCCAGACTCGTCATCGCCGTCCACAGCGGGTAGTCCGGCGCCGGAATCAGCACTTCATCGCCGTTGTTGAGCAGCGCCTGCATGGTGATCGTGATGAGCTCGGAGACGCCGTTGCCGAGGTAGACGTGGTCGACGTCGAGGTCGGGAAAGCCCTGGACCAGCTCGTATCGGGTGACGATCGCGCGTCGCGCGGACAGGATTCCCTTCGACTCCGAGTAGCCCTGCGCATACGGGAGTGCCGCGATGATGTCGCGCACGATGACGTCCGGAGCTTCGAAGCCGAACGGCGCCGGGTTGCCGATGTTGAGCTTCAGGATGCGGTGGCCCTCGGCTTCGAGACGGGCGGCGTGTGCATGCACCGGGCCACGAATTTCGTAGACCACGTTCTGCAGCTTTTCCGACTGACTCAGCACGCGGGGGTGCAGGTGCTTATGCGGGCTCACGAGTTTCATCGTGCCATCCCGGTCAATTCGGCTCGCCCCCAAACGAAAAGTGGGCAGTCAACCGCAATGAAGCGGTCGACTGCCCACTCCCGGTCGATCAGTTGAGCGTGATGCTTCCGACGAAGGCGCTGTCGTGATCGGTGCCTTCCGCGTCGGCGCCCTTGAATCCGGCCAGGTAGGCGACCGATTCGTCCGGGCTGAGCGCGATCGCGAACCACGTGTCGGTGACGCCGCCGAGGTCGGTCAGGATTCGACCGTCTTCGCCGAACCTGGTCTCCAACGCGCCGTTCTTGGTCAGGAGGACGACCATCGCGTTGCCGCTCTTGGACTCCTTCGTACCCGATCCGGCGATCAGGATTCGTCCGTCGCTCAGGACCGCGACGTTTCGACCGCGGTCTTCCTCGCCGATGTGGTCGAGGCGGGTGACGCCGTTCGTGCCGAATGTCGTGTCGAGGTCGCCCTTGGCGGTGAACCGATAGGCGATCATGTCGACCTTCTGCTCTTCGGTGTCGCGGCCGTAGCCGGTGAGGACGTAGTCGTCGCCCTGGGGTGCCACCCAGTACGACTCGGTGACGGCGCCGAGCACTTGGTGCATCGCATATCCGCCGGTGCCGAAGCCGGCGTCGAGCACACCGGCCTGGTCAGCGCGGATGACGACCGGACGAACGATGCCGTCGGAACCCTTGGCGTAGCCGGTGCCGACGATCTTGTCGTTGTGGACGATGAGGTTCTTCGTGCTCGCGGTGGAGGTGTCCGGGATGTCGACGCGCGTAACACCGTCCGTTCCGAATGCGGTGTCGAGGGCGCCCGTGTCGGTCATGCCGATGAGGGCGAAATCGGCGTCGGTGCGCCCCGGCCCGGCGAGGGTGCTGCCGAGGAGGGTGTATCCGCCCTTCGGTCGAGCAACGATCCCGGTCGCGGCGTCGCCGATGAACGTCTTCTCGTCGATCGCGGTGCCGGCGCCGAGGTCGATCCGGGCGATGCCGTTGTCGCCGAATCCAGGGTCCAACTTCCCGCTCTTGTCGAACTGGACCGCGACGATGTCGGCGTCCTTGGCGGCGTCTCCCGCGGCCGCGCCGTCGTGTTCGGCGGTTCCGAGCACGAGCAGCTTGCCATCGGCGAGCGGGAGCAGGGTTCGTGCTTGTTCTCCGGTCGCCCCGGGGCTGACGTTGACGGTGGCAATTCCCTTGTCGCCAAAGGCGGTGTCGAGTTTGCCGTCGCGGGTCACGCGGGCGACCGCGAACTGCTGATCGGTGCCGACGGTGGTGAACCCGGCGGCATAGAGGGAACCGTCAGGACCCAGTGCGGCACTCGTCAACCGGTTCTTGGCGTCTGCCGACAGCGGTACCGCGAGGATTCCCTTGTCGCCGAATGATGAAGTGAAGCCGGCCTTTTCGGGAGCGGCGGGGCTCGGTTCCACCTTCGCGGCCTCGCTACTGCTGCACGCGGTGAATGCCAGCGTGGACAACGTGGCGGTGCTCAGGAGAGCGCGTTTCATCAAGCAATCCTCCAATGTGGTTAGGTAAGGCAAACCATACAACGAACGCCACGAAAAGTGTGCTTTGTCCGATTTCGCAACGATCACGAACGCAGGAGTGGGCGCTTTTGGCTCTTTGTGAACCAAAAGCGCCCACAGTTGGGCGACTGCTTTCTAGGAGGTGAAATCGGCCGTCCAGGCAACGCGGTTCCAGTCCGTGACCTGCCCGATCTCACCGTTGTAGCCAAGGGCGATACCGACCTTGGTGTACTTCGGATCGAGCATGATCGCGCGATGCGGCGGGGAGTTCTTCCATGCCTCGAAGGCGCCGGCGCCGCTCTGGGACACCTCGAACTGCGGCGATTCGCCCTCTTCGATCCGGGGGTAGGCGATCTCGCCCCACGAGACGTCGTGGATTCCGCAGTCGGCGAGGCGTTCGCCGGGGCCGCGGCCGAGTGAATCGACGTGGTCGGAGGGGGTGAATCCGCGGAGGATGCTGTCGTGCGAGGCGATGACCGCGGCGCTCGCCACCTGTCGGTCGAACTCCACCGGAGCAACGCCGTTCTCCGCACGGAAATCGTTGATCATCTGGAAGACGTCGCCCTCATCGAGAGTGAGATCGACAGCGAGTTCCTGGATGGAGGTGTTTTCCGTGATCTTGCAGGCCTTGAGCAGCTCGCTGGTGTCGGCAGCGGACGCGCTGGGGGCCGACAGCAGGCCGATCGTGGCGGCAGAGGCGAGGACTGCGGCGGCGGCCTTGATCTTGGCGGTGGTGTTCATCGTGGTTCCTTTCGGTCGTTCTCTCGGACCGCTTGTCCTGGAGTGACTAAAGGTTCGCGGCCCGCGCTAACCGCCCACTAACGGTCCGCTTATCGCCCGATGACCTGCGGTTTTAGTACAGTCACCGCATGGATGTTCGGGTCCTGGGGCCAGTTCGGGTGCTTGCGGGTGGTCGTGAGCTGGCGATCGGCGGACGTCGCGCACGCATCGTTCTGGCTCTGCTCGTGGTGCACCGCCGACGCGTCGTGTCGGCCGAGACCCTGGCCGATGCGGTGTGGGGTGAGGACCCTCCCGCGACGTACCAGACGAGCCTGCAGGTGGCGGTCTCGAATCTGCGGAAGGTGTTGCGCGAAAACGGATCTGATGCGGATGCGATTCGGACGGTGGCGCCGGGCTACCGCTTCGACCTGGCCGAGCAGAACTGCGATGTCGGCAGGTTCGAGGCCGCTCGTACCGCCGGGGTATTGGCCGCGCCGGACGCCGCAGCAGGCCATTATCGTCGGGCTCTCGCCGAGTGGAGCGGTGAAGTGCTGGCCGATCTCCGCGGCCTGAGCTTCGCAGACACGTTCGCGGCCGCGCTCGACGAAGAACGCTGGCACACTCTCGCGGCTCGAGTCGAGGCGGATATCGCCGCGGGTCGGGCGAAGGACGTGATCGGTGAACTCACCAAGCTCACGAGCGAACATCCACTGCGCGAACCCTTTTGGGTCCAGCTCGCCTCGGCGCTGTACCTCTCGGGCCGGCAGTCCGACGCGCTCGACGCGTGTCGACGGGTGCGTCGAATTCTGGACGACGAACTCGGCGTGGATCCGGGACCTCAGTTGCTCGCGGTCGAGAGCAAGATCCTGCGTCAGGAACCGCTCGATGCGCACATCGGCGATCGCTCGCCCGCTCGGGAACTCACCGTCACCGAAGCCGAGACGATGGCGGTGACCTCGGGATTCTTGCTGCTCGCTGACGGGCGGCGGGTCACCGCGTCCGGCAACGTGCGGATCGGTCGGTCGCCCGACAACGACGTCCCGCTCGACGACCGCAAGGTCAGCCGACACCACGCCCGGATCTTCCAAGGTCCGACTGGCCTGGTCCTGCGTGACCTCGAGTCGACGAACGGCGTGTACCTGAACGGTGAGCGCGTCTCCGGTGACGCACTCCTGGTAAACGGTGCCGAGATCCGGATCGGCGCGATGACAATGGTTTTCGAATCAAACTAGACATTTCGGGAGGTGGCCGTTGTCGTCCGCTGGCGTGCACTTTGGTCACTACCGTCTGGAACGGCCGATCGGTCGCGGTGGGATGGGCCAGGTCTGGCTTGCTTACGACACCGTCATCGAGCGCGAAGTCGCGCTGAAGCTGCTCCGTGCAGACGTCGTCACCGACGAGCGGTACCGGACGCGGTTCGAGAAAGAGGCCCGCATCGTCGCGAGCCTGCGTGAACCGCACATCGTCCCGGTACACAGCTTCGGCACTGTCGGCGACCGCTTCTACATCGACATGGCGCTCATCGACGGCACGGATCTGAACACGATCCTGCGCCGCGACGGGGGTCTGGAGGCTCGGCAGGCGGTTGAGATCATCGAGCAGGTCGCGGCCGCGCTCGATGCGGCCCATCAAGCGGGTGTGGTGCACCGCGACGTCAAGCCCGCGAACATCCTCATCCATCCTTCCGGCTTCGTGTATCTCATCGACTTCGGAATCGCCCAGCCGGACAGCTATTCGACGAACGCCGCCGAGGTCATCGGCACGCTCTCCTATCTCGCCCCCGAGCGCTTGAGAGGGGAGAGCGGCGTCCCCTCCGACGTGTACTCGCTGGCCTGCGTGTTGTTCGAATGCCTCACCGGCAAGCGCCCGTTCGGTGCCACCGACCGCGACGAGCAGGTGCGCGCACACTTGACCGAGCCGCCGCCGCGGCCTTCCCAAACCCGCAGTTCGGTGTCGACAGCGTTCGATGCCGTCATTGCGCGGGGCATGGCGAAGCAGCCGGAGGACCGGTATCCGTCGGCGAAGGCGCTCGCGGAGGCGGCGCGCGCCGCGCTTCCTTCCGACTATCAGGCTGAAGCGGCGGTTGCGCGGGCCCATCGTCGGCGCACGCTCTTGATCGGCGGCGCTGCGGTGCTGGTTGTCGGTGTGCTGGTTTCGGCCGCCGGAGTCGGACTGCTCGGTGACATGCCCGTCGGACCAGGCAGCTCACGGACCACCGTCACGGTCGGGACCGACGCGAGTGATGTCGCGCTCGACCCCGCGCAACATCGGGCGTTCATCACCAACTCGTCAGAGGGCGTCCTGACCGTCGTCGACACCGAGAGCAGCACCGTGACGGGCACGGTGCTCGTGGGAAAGGAACCCGCTGCGGTCGCGGTCAACCCGTCGACGCACGCGGTGTACGTCGCCAACTCGGCAGACGGCACGATCGCGGTCGTCGATCCCGCGACGTGGTCGGTGACGGCGACCGTGCCGGTCGGTTCTCACCCGGTCGACATCGCCATCGACGTCGAGGCGAACACTGCGTACGTCGCGAACCTCGATTCGAACAGCGTGAGCGTGGTCGATCTGTCCAACAACACCGTCCGGAAGACGGTCGAGGTTGGGCCGGAGCCGCGCTGCCTGGCCTTCGACCCGGAGCGCTCCGCGATCTACGTCAGCAACTCGGGGGCGAGCACGGTGACGGTCATCGAAACCGCCACCGGCGGGGCGACGTCAACGATCGACGTCGGGCGGCCCGTGTGGTGTCTGGCGGCCGACCCGATTCAGACGACCGTTTACGTGACCAATCCGGACGACCACATGGTGTCGGTGATCCGGGTCCACGAGAACGCGGCGGCCGCGGAGATCGCGGTGGGGAAAGCGCCGCGCGCGGTCGCCGTCAACGTCGAATCCCACCGTGCGTACGTCGCTGACTACGCCTCTGGCGCGGTGACGGTCATCGACACGACGACGGACGCCGTTGCCTCGACGATCGACGTGGGCGCGGCGCCGACGAGTGTGGCGGTGGATTCGACCACGGGAACGGTCTATGTCCTCGCCGACGGGAAGCTCGTCGGGGTCGGTTAGAAAGCGCCCGGGAAGTGTTCGGCGAGCTCGGCTTTCGAACGCACTCCGGGAACGTCGGCGAGGTCGACTCCGCCGCCCGCGAACAACCCCTGAATGCGTTCCACGTTCCACGACTCGATTCCGCGCGTCATGAATGACGGGGCGTCGGAATAGAAGCGGATCATCAGTCGCTGGTCCCGGCGGCCGCCGGCGCCCTTCCGGAGGGTGTACACGCGGGCCTGGGCGACATCGTTGCAGTCGATTTCGTGCGTTCCGCCCATGGCCTTGTGGATCGTGACGGTGCGGCCCACGCGTTCCATGCGCGTCCGTTGGTAAAGGACCTTCGCCAGACCGCCCGCGATCGCCGCGAGCCAAGGAGGGCGATCCCGCCGAGGTGTTGCTGGCTGAAGCGTACTGCGCACGGGGGACACAGATGCCCTGCATGAGCTCGGTTGAAAACGAAAGTGGGCTGGAACCAGAAGGTTCCAGCCCACTTTGTGGTGGTTGTTACTGACCCGGAGGCTTCAGCCCGCCCTTGAGTCCGAGCCCGGCAGCGCCTGGCTTCGGAAGGCCGGCCGGCTTCGGTGCCTCGGCAGCGGGTGCTTCCGCGGCCGGAGCCTCGGCTGCCGGTGCCTCTGCGGCCGGTGCCTCGGCGGGAGTCTCCTCCACAGGTGCCTCCGGCTCTTCAGCCTTCGGTGCCTCTTCGGCGGCCGGTGCTGCGGGAGCTGCCGGCGGCTTGAGTCCACCCGGCGGCTTCAGGCCACCGGGGGAGCCCAGTCCGCCCTTGAGGCCGAGTCCGCCAGCGGCGGGCGTCGGAGCCGCAGCCGGAGCTTCTGCTGCCGGGGCTTCCGATGCCGGAGCGGCCGGAGCAGCAGGGGCAGCCGGTGCGCCCGGCGGCTTGAGTCCACCCGGAGGCTTCAGTCCGCCCGGTGCAGCGAGTCCGCCGCCCGGAGGCTTCAGTCCACCCGGAGCGGCGAGTCCGCCCGGCGGCTTGAGGCCCGTGGCCGGGGCCGGAGCGGCAGCTGCCGGAGCGGCGGCAGCCGGTGCCTCAGCCTTCGGCGCAGCCGGAGCGGCGGCTGTGACCGCGACTTCTTCCTTGCGCGGCTTGCCCGGCGTCCGGTTGAACGGCTCGAACGTCGGAAGGTCGGTCTTGCCTCGCTTGACACCTTCGAGGAGCAGCTGCGAGACGTCCTTGACGTCGACGCCCACACCGCGGCCCTGGTCGGCTGCCGAGGTCAGACCATCGGCGACCATGACCTTGCAGAACGGGCAGCCGACGGCGACCGTTCCACCGTTCGAACCAGCGGCGTCGAGGGTTGCGATCGCCTCGTCGACGCGGTTCTGGTTGATGCGCTCACCGATGTGCTCTTCCATCCACATGCGGGCACCACCGGCGCCACAGCAGAACGAGCGGTCGCCGTGACGCTCCATCTCGACGTGGACCATGCCCGACGACTCGATGAGCTCACGCGGCGGCGTGTAGACCTTGTTGTGACGACCGAGGAAGCAAGGGTCGTGGTACGTGACCTGCGGACCGTTCGCGTCGGCCGGCTTCACCGGCACGAGGTTGCCGTCGCGCACGAGGCGGTTCAGCAGCTGCGTGTGGTGAACGACCTCGTACTCGCCGCCGATCTGCGGATATTCACGCCCGAGGGCGTTCATGCAGTGCGGGCAGGTCGTGACGATCTTCTTGCGGGCCACCGGACGGTCACCGAACGCCTCGTCGAGGAGCTCGATGGCCTGCTTGGCGAGCATCTGGAAGAGGAACTCGTTGCCACCACGACGGGCCGAGTCACCGGTGCAGGTTTCCTGCTCACCGAGGACCACGAAGTCGACGTTGGCGCGGTAGAAGAGCTCGGCGGTTGCACGCACGGTCTTCTTGGCCTGGTCGTCGAACGAGCCGGCGCAACCGATCCAGTAGATGTATTCGACCTCTTGCGCCAGCGGCTCGCCGTCCCAGATCGGGATGTCGAAGCCGAGGCCCTTGGCCCAGTCCATACGACCGGAGTTGGCCTGACCCCACGGGTTGCCCTTGTTCTCCAGGTTGCGGAACAGAACACCGAGCTCGCCCGGGAACTCTGACTCCATCATGACCTGGTAGCGGCGCATGTCGACGATGTGGTCGATGTGCTCGATGTCGACCGGGCACTGCTCGACGCACGCACCACAGTTGGTGCAGCTCCACAGCACGTCCGGGTCGATGACACCGCCGGACTCGAGGTCGCCGACGAGCGGACGGAGAGCCTGCTCGGCGTTCGTGCCGGTGATGCGCTCGAAGCCGTCTTCCGGAACGGCGTGGCCGTGCGGGGCATGGCCCTTGACCTCGACCGAGCCCTCTTCCGGCATCGGCTTGTCGCCGAGGACGTACGGAGCCTTCGCGAACAGGTGGTCGCGGAGGTTCATGATGACGAGCTTCGGGCTCAGCGGCTTGCCAGTGTTCCAAGCCGGGCACTGCGACTGGCAGCGACCACACTCGGTACAGGTCAGCATGTCGAGGCGACCCTTCCAGGTGAAGTCGTCGACCTTGCCCTTACCCATGACGTCGTCTTCGCTCGGGTCGTCGAAGTCGATCGGAACGCCGTTGGCCTCCACCGGAAGCAGCGGTCCGAGGCCGTTCGGGAGACGCTTCGCGCCGACGTTCAGCGGAGCCGTGAAGATGTGCAGGTGCTTGCTGTGCATGACGATGTACAGGAAGACGAGCATGACGCCGATGTGGCCGAGGAGGCCGATGCGGTCGAGGACTTCATTCGCGCTCTCGCCGAAGACCGAGAACACGTGGTCGCCGAGGAAGTTCGAGAAGAACGCGCCCGGGTTGTCGAAGTTGCCCGCTGCCTTCGCCGCACCGCGGAAGAAGAACATCGTCCAACAGACGTTGAAGATCATGAAGAGGATGATCCAAGCGCCGCCGAGGTGCGAACCGTAGAAGCGGGAGTTGCGCTCCTTCTTCTCCGGAGCGTTCTGGACGCGGATGATCGCGAACACGCCGAGCGACAGGATGCAGGCGATGCCGATGAAGTCCTGTGCGACACCGAGGAGCGACAGCAGGTTGAGGTCGCCAACGCCGATTCGACGCAGCAGCGGCAGCTGGAACTGCTCGTTGAACGTCGCGCCGTAGGCCTCGATGTAAACCGTCGACATGATGAGGAACGCGTACATCGTGAAGAAGTGCGCGAGACCGGGCACCGTCCACTTGAGCAGCTTCTTCTGTCCGGCGACCTCGACAAGCTCAGCGGTAAGCCGCTTCGGGATGTCGGTGGTCACGCGGCCCGTTGCTGGCGGGCCGGATGAGATCAATCGGTACAGGAAGTTTCCTCGTTGGGCGGCGAGAGCCACCGTGGCAAGGGTTCCCAGCAGCACGATGATCAGAGTTGCGTAGAACACGACTCCTCCACGTTCTTCTATGAATGACTGAAAGTGATCATAGGCGGCGAAATGCCAACGTAATAACCGTCTCGGTACGCCCGTTATCCAAGTCCAAGAGGGCTGCTACCTGCGGAATTAGTTAGGGTTGGCTCAGAAGTGCTGGTTGACGCGGAACTCGTCGGCGTTTGGGACGTCGTGGACGTTTGGGAAGTCGTGGACGGCTTTTCGGTCGTCATGGTGGTCGTCTGCGTGGTTTCTTCGTCAGTGACCGTCGGCGACGTGAAATTGCTTGAATCGTTTGCCGATTCGTTGGTCCCGAAAGCGGATCCGAAGTTCGCGAAGTTCGGGCTCAGGTAGAACAGCGTTCCGATGATTGTGATCACAAAAAGGAGCAGAAAGAATCCGGAGAAACCCGAACCCGATGATCGACGCGGCTGCGCAGGAACTCGAATCGGTGCGAATTCCATAGTCGGAGGCGAGTATCGAGACGGCGCGGGAGGGACAGCGGGGGTCGGCCATGCGGGGCTGGGCCGGGCCGCCGGAGTCGGCGTCCAAACGCGTTGAGCGGCGGGGGCATCGGGCATCTGCGAATAAGCCAGGAGCGGCGCTGCGGTGGCCATGCGCGGAACGACGAGGGTTGTCGTCGACTCGGCCACCGAGGCGGCCGCGAGTCGAGCGCCGCGGTAAGCGGCTTCGTGGTCGGTGAGGTCGCCGTCATCGGCGACCAGGGCAACTTCGTCCAGGCCAAGAGACAACAGTGACGTTCGTACGGATTCGACGGTGTCGGCCGACCAGTCGTTTGGATAGGTCGCCACGATCGAGTCGGGCGGTGCTATCCGCGTGGTGACGTCGCCGAGCAGTGCCAGCATCGACGTCGCGATCAAGGTCGGGTCTGGTGTGTTCGCAGCGGGGCTTGCGCCCGTGAATTCGGTAGTCCGCACGAGATACTCGGGAGTCGTCGGGGCGGAGTCAGAAACCACCGCCGCAACACTCTCGACATTCCCGATGCGCAGGCCAACGCCTGTCGCCATTCCGGGCACCTTTCGATTCGTCTTCTCAAGACAAATCGCTGGCCGGCATACGAACCGTTAACCGGATGTGATGCGACAAACAGGTCTAAAAGGCCTAGTAGCCGGTCGAACCGTGGCCGATTGCGCGCAGCATCGACATCATTTCCGTGCGGGATCCGGCACCCAATCGAATTCGGATTCGGGCGACGTGATGCTCGACCGTCTTCGCCGAAATGAAGAGTCGGGCACCGATGTCTTTGTAGGTGTGACCGAGGACGAGCAGGTTCGCCACCTCGGCTTCCCGATCGGACAGTGTGCCGGCTGGAGTAGCGGTCCCGGTTCGGTCAACCGCAGGGCGAAGAGACCGTGCGACCTGCAGCAATGACGTCGCATCAGCTGTATCCGATGCACGCAACGCGGCCTCGCTCGCCAACCGGGCGCCATCCCAGCTGAGACCGATCGTCGCGAGCGTCGACGCTGCCTTCGACACCTCGTCGGCGTCGAATTGTCCACGCAAAACTGCGAGCCAGACGCGGCCCGCAGCGGCGAGTGCAGCCGAATGCGGATCGCCCTTGGTTTCGGACGCATCGCGGAGCGCGTGCGCGTGCGGAACCAGGCGCATCGGCTGGTCGGCAAGGATCGCGGCCTGAACGGCATACCAGTGGTAGGTCGACGACCAGGCCGGCGGATCGCCGAGTCGCCGCAGCACATCATCGAGTTCGTCGACGAGGTGCGAAATGACATCCTCATCGCCGGTGCGGATCGCCCCGAGCCACAGTTCGCCGATCGGGAAGATCGAGAAGAGATCGGCATTGACCGTGTCCAGGAGGTCTGCGGCATCCCGCATGACGACCGTGAGTTCGCCGATGTCGCCGGAACGGCGTGCCAAGCTGCACCGCAAGGCCAACGCCCACAGCGCTTCCCGTTCGGTCATCGTCGGCAGATCAAGATCCGCGAGCATCGCTCGAGCGTGGTCCTCGGCGCCCGCGAGCAGTGAGGTCCAGGCGGCGAGCAGAAGGTGAAGGTCCCCGAACCAGCTGTCCGCATCGTCTGCGGCGACGGTCCGCTCGGCAATGCCCGCAGCCCGGGCGATGTCACCCGTGTGCAGCGACATCAGGATCGCGATTGCGTTCGCGGACACGATGCCCGGCTCGTCCGATCTCGACATCGCCGCGGATCGGATTGCCGCGGTGCGGGCGCGGCGCGCGTCACCGTTGATCGACTCGAGCAACGCCATCGCGAGATCCCGGAAGCCGATCACCGTGTCCGAGGGTGGACCCGCGAAGGGGGCGCGAAGGAGCGCCGCCGCGAGCGCGGTGTTGCCGACGGCCATCGCGGCGGTAGCCGCCGGACCGACGTTGCCGCCGAGGGCCTCCGGGCCCAACCAGCCGAGCAGATCAACCGAGCGGCCCAGACGCGCGCGGCGAGACCAGATGGCCGACGACAGCTGGGCTGCCGTTGTCACGTCGCCCGGCGTCGACGCCGCGTTGCCGATGACCCGGTCCGCGGCATTCAACGCACCGATGAAGTCGCCGGCCGACGCCGACGACACTGCCCGCAACACGAGCGACTCGCCCACCGTTTCGACGCCGCTCATCCGGCCGGCACCAATGGAAGACCGATGACAGGCACCTGGATCGGGTTCGACGGCAACTGAACCGTCGGCGCCGGCGGCAAGGTCGGCACGTACGGCGGGGCCTCCGACGGCGGGGGTGCGACAGTCGGCGGCGGTGGGGGCGGCGGAGCCGGTGCCTTCGTGGTCGCCGGCGGCTTGGCGGCCGCAGCCGCAGGCGTCGTCGTCGCGACGTTCGCCGCAGCTTTCGCACTCGCCGGAGCTGCACCGCCCGTGGAGTTGGACTTCTGGGTCGTCTCTGCGTCGCCGACGAGGTTCTGCGAAGACTTCGTCGTCGAGTGCGGTGTCGGCGTCGTCGGGTTGGCGCCGATGATCTCGCGTACCTGTTCGGGCAGCGGTGCGACGCCGGTGCCGACGGCAAGTCCGCCTGCCGCCAGAGCGGTGACCGCAGCCGCGGCACCGATGATGACCCCCAGCCGGCGAGCGCCACGCCCGACGGCGGCAGCCGCAGGCTTGATCGGCTTCGGCGTGCGCACGGGGGCAAGGCGAGTCGCGGCTGCCGCGGCCGGGACCGCGACCGGCATCGGCGCGACGATTCGAGTCGCCGCGACCATGGCGTCGGCCGCGAGCATGGCGGCGCCCAAGGTTGCGGTGAACTGCGGCTGCGGCGAAACGGTGACGGCAATTCCGAACTCAGCCGAGAGAAGTTCGGCGACCAGCGGAATCGATGCGCCGCCGCCCACCAGGACAAGATGACCGAGGGTGCCGACGCCGGCTCGACTCGCGAGGCCGCGTGCCATGTCGACCGACTCGATCACCAGGGGGCGAATGAGGTCTTCGAATTCGTCGCGAACCAGCCGGACTTCGCGGCGGGTGTTGCCGATGTCGATCGGCAAAGTCGTCTCGATCTCGGCAGACAGGGCTTCCTTGGCCGCGGTACAACGCGTGCGGATCTCCGCAAGTACCAGTTCGGTCGCCGGGTCGAAGGGGTCGAGGCCGGTACTGGCCGAGTTGGCGAGCACCTGCTGCAGGACGACGTGGTCGAACGCGGATCCGGAGATCTCCTCGGTGTGAACCGGCTCGGCAAGCAGCCGAGCGTCCGATGGATCGACGACAGAGATGTCGAGCGATGAACCGCCGAGGTCATAGATGAGTACGGGGCCGCCGGAGACGGTTCCTTCGCGCGCCTTGAGCCATCGCACGACAGCAGCGGAGTCGGACACCGGCGTCGCGTCCGCGAGCCCGGCACGAGACAAGGCCTCACGCAACGTGTTCGTTGTGTAGGTGTTCCAGTGCGACGGATACGCCACCATGACGGCGCCGTCGACCTTCATCTCGACGGCGGCCTCATGAACCAGGCAGCCGACAGCGGTCGCGACGAGGTCCTCGCCCGCGTAGGTCGCGCCGTCTTCAGCCAGAATTCCGACCGGATCGCCCACGCGTGCGGCGAATCCGTCGATCACCACCGAACCGCCGGTGGTGGCGGTCGCACTGCGAACTCGGCGGGCACCCAGGATCGGTGCGGCGTCCGCGGACAGGCGAAGCAACGTCGGGTAGCTCGTCACCGGCAACCCTGCGTCACGATCGTTGCGCTGCTCGACCGGACAGACCGCAGCCGTCGAGTTGGTCGAACCGATCGCTATTCCTAGACCGGAACTCATCGCACCCCCTCTTTAAACATCCCAAATTGCTCACAATCATCATCAGTCACAACAGTGTGCGGTAATGAAGCGTTGAACTATGACCAGAGAGCCGGGAACTTCCCCTAATTGATATCGACCCCCTAACCGGAGTCGGGCGACAAGAACGGTGTTCTACCCCGTTCTGAGAGTCCGGTCAGGACCGTAATTTCAGGTACAAGGTTCTACAGCTACAACCGACCGCAAGCCCGACGCGGACAACGACGACCGTCAGGAGAGACGTAATGACCCCGAACGCGGTGCTCGACTTCATTCTCAACCTGCTCCGGGATGAGAAGGCTGCCGCTGCGTACTGCGCAGACCCGGCGCAGTCGCTTCACGCTGCCGGTCTGAGCGGTGTGTGCGCGGCGGACATCTCCGCGGTGGCGCCGATGGTCGCCGAGTCGGCGGTCGCCGGCTCCGGAGTGTTGAGTGCGGTGGTCAACGCCGGTGGCTCGAACTCGGCCGTGGCAGGCGTGTCGGTCGATCCTTCGGCGCAGGCCGTCGGTGCGCTCGGGGCTGTCGCCGGAGGCCAGGCGAACGGTTCGATCGACCCGTCGCTCAACCTGGGTGGAACGTTCGGCGGCGCCGGCGGAGGTCAAGCGGGGGCCAACGGCGGCTTCTCGTTTGACCCCTCTTTCGGTTTCGGCGGCGGTTTCGGCGGCGGCGCGGGTGCAAACGGTGGCGTCCAGGCGGGCGGCGGCGGACAGGCCGGTGCCAACGGCGGCGCGTCGTTCGACCCGACCTTCGGCTTCGGCGGAGCGTTCGGTGGCAGCGGTGGAGTCGCAGCCAACGGTGCCAGCAGCCTCGCGTTCAACCCGTCGGTCGACCTCAGCGGTGGAGCTGACCTCGCGGGCGGCCTCAACGCCGCGGCGGGAGCGGGTGCGGATGCCGCGGCGGACGCCGGCGCTTCGCTGGCCGGTGGCCTGGATTCGGCCCTTGACACCGTCGGAAGTCTCGGTGGCGGCCTCACGAGCGCGCTTGGTGGCGGCTTCGGCGCTGACCTCGGACTCGGTGGCGGTGCACAGGCCGGTGGTGGCGCTGAGCTCGGCGGCAACGTCGGAGCCGGCGGTGGCTGCGATGCGCAGACCCAGATCGTCGACGGGCTCGGCGGGGGTCTTGCGGCTGGCGGTTCGGCACTGACCGGCCTCGAGACCGACCTCGGTGGTGCGCTGACTGGGTCGGGTGCTGGCTGGAGCGACATCGACGCTGGAGCTTTCGGCAGCGGTGGATTCGACGGCGGCGCCGGACTCGGCGCGGACCTCGGTGGTGCGCTTGAAGGTGCTGCTGGTGGTGAGGCTGACTTGACCGGTGCTCTCGACGGCGCGGCCGGTGGAGTTGCAGGTGCTGATGCGGACAGCGGTGGTGCCTTGACTGGTGCGGCGGGCGGTACTTCGGACCTTGGTGCAGAACTCGGGGGTGCGGCCCAGGGCGGCGCGGCTGACCTCGGCGGTGCCCTGACCGGTGCTGCTGGTGGTACCGGCGACTTGGGTGGTGCCTTGACCGGTGCGGCCCAGGGCGGCGCGGCTGACCTCGGCGGTGCCCTGACCGGCACGGGCGGCGGAGCAGGGGGCGGTGGCGCTGATCTCGGTGGCACTGTCGACGGAACGAGCGGCCTCGCGGCAGGCGGCGACGGCGCGCTTCACGGCGCGACCGACATCGTCGGCGGAGCATCGGGAACGGGAGAAGGGCTCTTCGGCAGTAGCGCCGAGACCGGAGCCGGGCTCTTCGGCGACGGGCACGGCGCAACTGACGTCGCGGGCGGGGCCGAGGCGCAGGGCCACGCGCTCACCGACGGGGGAATGGGCTTCTTCGCACACGGCTGAGGTGGGTCCACACGCCTCGCAACGTGATCGACATGCCGCCGCGCGCATTCCGCGCGGCGGCATCGTCGTGTGTAAGCCTTATCCCGAAGACCACGACCGAACGCGGAGCGGAACACGATGAGCCTGGCAGATTCGCTGGTTGCGCTGCTCGATGAAGCGGCTGCAGTCGCGCAATCCGCGGATCGTGGCGACCTCGTTCCCCGCTTGAAGGGCGCCCGCGATCGAGTGCTCGACCCGCGGCGGCGGATCATCGTCGTCGGCCCGCTCAAGCAGGGCAAGAGTCAGTTCGTGAATGCCCTGACCGGCTTCGACGTCTGCTCGATCGGCGACGACGAGACGACCGCCGTGCCGACCCACGTCTATGCGTCAGCGGTTCCGAAGGCGAATCTGGTTGTCGCCGAGGGCACCGGGATGCAGTCGTCGGTTGAGATCCCCATCGACCAGGTCATCGGCGTGACACCCGATCACCCGGCGGGCCGCGGACGGCCGATCCTTCGACTCGAAGTCGGAGTGCCGAGCAAGCTGCTCGCCGCGGGCATCGTCGCGATCGATACCCCGGGCGTTGGCGGACATGCGAGTCCGCATTCGTCGAGTGTTCTCGGCCTGATCCCGGCGTCCGATGCAGTGCTCGTTCTCTCGGATTCCTCGACCGAACTGACCGACCCGGAGGTCACGTTCCTCCGCCAGGTGTCCGGACTGTGTCAGTCCGTCGCCTTCCTGCAGACCAAAACCGACGTGTCGCCGCACTGGCGTGAGATCGTTGCGGCCAACCAGCGCCACCTCGAGAAGGCACAACTCGACGTTCCGATGATCCCGATCTCGTCGGTGTTGCGGCAGCACGCGGTCCGGCTGCAGGACCAGAGCCTCGCCGAAGAATCCGGTTTCGGGCCGCTGCTCGAGTTCATTCGGGACAGGGTCATCAAGCCCGCCGACGAGAACACGATCCGCGGAGTCGGGCTCGACGTCCGGGCAACGGTGGAGCACCTGGCGGTAGCGCTCGATTCGGAACTCGCTGCGCTGCGCGATCCGAACTCGGCGCAGTCGGCTCTCACGGATCTACGGCAGGCGCGCGAGCGGGCCGAGGATCTGGTGAAGAAGACCTCGCGCTGGCAGACGACGCTGGGTGACGGCATCACCGACCTCGCGGCCGATATCGACCACGATCTCCGGGACCGTCTCCGCCGCGTCACGCGCGAAGCCGAGGAGTGGATCGACGACAACGACCCGGCGGAGAACTGGCAGCGACTCGTCGATTGGATGGTCGAGCGCGTCGGCGAAGTCGTCGGCGACAACTTCGTGTGGGCGCACGAGCGTGCGGTGTGGCTCGCCAAGGAGGTTGCGACGCACTTCGGCGAAGCCGGCGCGGTCGCGCTGCCCAAGCTCAACGTCAGCGAGATCGACGGGATTCTCGAGCCGGTCCATGAGATCGGCGAGATCGATGATCGGCACATCGGACTGACGCAGAAGGTGCTCGTCGGCATGCGCGGTTCGTACGGCGGCGTGCTGATGTTCGGGTTGGTCACGACGTTCGCTGGACTCGCGCTGATCAACCCGATCTCGATCGGCGCGGGTGTCCTGCTCGGCACCAAGGCCTACCGCGAGGACCGTGGAAATCGGCTCACCGCACGCCGAAGCGAAGCCAAGGCGGTCATGCGCCGCTTCACTGAAGACGTCAGCTTCCAGGTGAGCAAGGAATCCAAGGACCGGCTGCGGCACGTGCAGCGCGTGCTTCGAGACCACTTCGCCGAACTCGCCGACCAGTCACTGCGTTCGCTCAACGAGTCACTGCGACTCGCGCAGGAAGCCGCCGCGACTGCATCGACGTCGCGCACCGCGCGGATCGCGCAAGTCGAGCAGAAACTGGCGGCGGTTCGTGCTCTGCAGGCCCGCGCCGACCGGCTGATCTCGGGGGCGGTCAGGACGTGAGCGGCGACGCCGTCTCGTCGGCCGCCCGATCGCTCCTCGATCGCGCGGTCCGACTCTATGCACACGATCCGGTGGTGTCCGCGCAGGTTGCGGACTGTATCCGACGTCTCGAACAACCCCTTCGCATCGCGGTCGCCGGTGCGATCAAGGCGGGTAAGTCGACGCTGCTGAACTCGCTCGTCGGGCAGGCCGTCGCGCCCACGGACGCGACGGAATGCACCCGCGTCGTCACCTGGTACCGCCATGGCCCGCATCCGACCGTCGCCGCGCGCATGGTCGACGGCTCGGCGGCCAATGTCCGTGTGGTGCGAGTGGAGTCGGGGCTCTCATTCGACGTCTCGGACCTGGATTCCGACCGCATCGACCACATCGACGTCGAATGGCCCGCGCCCGCACTGGCGGCGACGACGATCGTCGACACCCCGGGCACGTCGTCGCTGTCGCACGACGTGTCCGCGCGCACCCTCGCGATGTTCGCTCCGGTCGAGGGCACGTCGAATGCGGATGCCGTTGTCTACCTTCTCCGAAGTCTGAGCGAAGGGGACGTGTCGTTCCTCAAGCAGATCGCGGCGCACATCGCGTCGGATGCGGGTCCGCTGGGTGTCATCGGTGTTGTCTCCCGAGCCGACGAAGTGGGTGCCGGCCGCATTGATTCGATGAATTCGGCGCACGAGATGGCTGCCCGGTTCGCTGGCGAGCTCGAGCGGAATGGCCTGTGCCAGGCGGTCGTGCCGGTGGCCGGACTGCTCGCGTTTGCCGCCAAGACCTTGCGCGAGGCCGAGTTCTCGGCGTTCGTCGCGCTCGCCGCGGTACCCGTCGATGATCTCCAGCTCGCGCTCCTGTCGGCGGATCGGTTCGCCCGTGCCGACATGCCGCTCCCGGTCGACCCGGGCCTACGTGCCGAGCTTGTGAGGCGCTTCGGACTGTTCGGAATCCGGTTGGCCGTCACCATGATCCGGCTGGGCGTGCGAGACTCCTCGACGTTGGCTGCGGAGTTGTTGCAGCGCAGCGGGATCGAGGAGCTGCGCAACCTCATCGACATCCAATTCGGGCAACGCGCCGAACAACTGAAGTCGCACTCGGTGTTGACCGGTCTGGCGCGCGTGTTGCAGGCGCATCCAGTCGGCGATTCCGGTCGGCTTCTGGTCGACGTGCAGCGCACACTCGCGGACGTTCACGGGTTTGCCGAGCTTCGTCTGCTCGGCCGTCTTCGCACGACGAAATCGCCGCTGCCGGAAGCCGATCAGGCTGAGTTGGTGCGTCTCATCGGCGGTCTGGGTGTCCACCCGGTCAGGCGGTTGGGGCTCGTGGAGCATGCCGATCGCGGGACCATTCAAGCTGCGGCGGTCGCGGCGGTGCACAAGTGGCGCCAGCGGGCGAAACATCCGCTGCTCGATCGTGGAACTGCCAAGGCGTGCGAGGTTGCAGCTCGCAGCGCCGAGGGAATCGTCAAGCAGCTGGCTCAGGTCTGAGGGCTCTGCACCGTCAGGTCCCTTTTCTGGCGGCCGGAGAGGGACCTGACGGTGCACGGCGACTAGCCCCTGAAAAATTCTTTTCGAGTTCGGAACAAAAGTTGAGTCCCCTCCGTTCAACTCTATGAAACCTGAGCGAGACTGACTCAAGATTCTGCTTGACGCACAAGGGACTGTGCGGCAAAGATTGAGTCAACCCCGCTCAGGTGGGACATATAGCAAATTAACTCGGGAGGAATCTCATGGCTCGTGCGGTCGGAATCGACCTCGGAACCACCAACTCGTGTGTGTCCGTGCTTGAGGGTGGCGACCCAACTGTTATCGCCAACTCCGAAGGTTCGCGCACCACGCCGTCGATCGTCGCGTTCGCGAAGAACGGCGAGATTCTCGTCGGCCAGCCGGCGAAGAACCAGGCCGTCACCAACGTCGACCGCACCATCCGTTCGGTGAAGCGTCACATGGGCGAGGGCACCTGGCACGCCGATATCGACGGCAAGCACTACACGCCGCAGGAAATCAGCGCTCGCGTGCTGATGAAGCTCAAGCGCGACGCTGAGGACTACCTCGGTGAGACCATCACCGACGCGGTCATCACCGTGCCGGCGTACTTCAACGACGCACAGCGTCAGGCGACCAAGGAAGCCGGCCAGATCGCCGGCCTGAACGTCCTTCGTATCGTCAACGAGCCGACTGCCGCGGCACTCGCGTACGGCCTCGACAAGGGCAAGAGCGAGCAGACGATCCTCGTCTTCGACCTCGGTGGTGGAACGTTCGACGTCTCGCTCCTCGAGATCGGCGACGGTGTCGTCGAGGTTCGTGCGACCTCCGGTGACAACCACCTCGGTGGTGACGACTGGGACCAGCGCGTCGTGAACTGGCTCGTCGAGAAGTTCAAGGGCAGCTCGGGCATCGACCTGACCAAGGACAAGATGGCGATGCAGCGTCTTCGTGAGGCTGCGGAGAAGGCCAAGATCGAACTCTCGAGCTCGCAGAGCACCTCGATCAACCTGCCGTACATCACCGTCGACGCAGACAAGAACCCGCTGTTCCTCGACGAGCAGCTGTCGCGTTCGGAGTTCCAGCGCATCACGCAGGACCTCCTGGACCGCACGCGTGCACCGTTCCAGCAGGTCATCAAGGACGCTGGCATCTCGGTCAGCGAGATCGACCACGTCGTCCTCGTCGGTGGCTCGACCCGTATGCCGGCCGTCTCGGACCTCGTCCGCGAGCTGACCGGTGGCAAGGAGCCCAACAAGGGTGTCAACCCGGATGAGGTCGTCGCTGTCGGCGCCGCTCTCCAGGCTGGTGTTCTCAAGGGTGAGGTCAAGGACGTTCTGCTCCTCGACGTCACGCCGCTGACCCTCGGTATCGAGACCAAGGGTGGCGTCATGACCAAGATGATCGAGCGCAACACCACCATCCCGACCGAGCGGTCGGAGACCTTCACCACGGCCGATGACAACCAGCCGTCGGTGCAGATCCAGGTCTACCAGGGTGAGCGTGAGATCGCGTCGCACAACAAGCTGCTCGGTTCGTTCGAGCTGACCGGCATCCCGCCGGCACCGCGCGGCGTCCCGCAGATCGAGGTCACCTTCAGCATCGACGCCAACGGCATCGTGCACGTGACCGCGAAGGACAAGGGCACCGGCAAGTCGAACACGATCAAGATCCAGGAAGGCTCCGGCCTTTCGAAGGAAGAGATCGACCGGATGATCCGCGACGCCGAGGCACACGCTTCGGAGGACAAGGCTCGCCGGGAAGAGGCCGAGACCCGCAACCAGGCGGAGTCGCTCGTCTACCAGACCGAGAAGATCGTGAAGGAGAACGAGGACAAGGTCCCGGGCGACGTCAAGATCAAGGTCGAGGCGGCCATCAAGGGCGTCAAGGACGCGCTTGCCGGCACCGACACCAACGCCGTCAAGGCTGCGGTCGAGACGCTCGCCGCCGAGGCGCAGGCTGTCGGCCAGGCGATGTACGCCGGACAGGCCGATGGGCAGGGCGCTCCGGGTGGAGCCAGCGCTGGTCAGGCTGCTGATGGCGATGTCGTCGACGCCGAGATCGTGGACGAAGACAAGTGACCGACCCTCAGGACGAAGTCACTCTCGAGGAGACCGAAGCCCCAACCGCAGAAGAAGCGGTTGAGGCTTCGGCCCCCGAGGCCGACCTGCTTGCCGAGCGCACCGCTGACCTGCAGCGCGTGACGGCGGAGTACGCGAACTATCGGCGTCGCGTCGAGCGAGACCGCCAGGCCGTGGTCGATGCCGCCAAGGCATCGGTCGTGATGGACCTGCTGGTCGTGCTCGACGACCTCGACCGCGCGCGGACCCACGGCGACCTCGAGACCGGACCGCTGAAGTCCGTCGCGGACAAGCTCGTCGTGGCGCTGACGAAGGTCGGTCTGCAGTCGTTCGGAACCGAAGGCGACGCCTTCGACCCGGCACTGCACGAAGCGGTCCAGCACGAGGGCGATGGATCGAACCCGGTCGTCGGTCTCGTGATGCGTAAGGGCTACCGGCTCGGGGAGCGGGTTCTCCGCCACGCGCTCGTCGGCGTTGTCGACGCCGAACCTGAAGTACCGGCCGAAGCTGAAGATTCGGCTGACAATAAGTAAGCGAGAGGGGGAAACGCCGTGAGCCAGCGCGAATGGATCGAGAAGGACTTTTACGCCGACCTCGGCGTTTCCTCCGACGCGACGCAGGAAGACATCAAGAAGGCGTACCGCAAGCTCGCCCGCGAGCTGCATCCGGACCGAAACCCGGGTAACTCCCAGGCCGAGGAACGATTCAAAGCGGTCAGCGAAGCCAACTCGGTGCTGTCCGACGCGACCAAGCGCAAGGAGTATGACGAGACCCGTCGGCTCTTCAAGTCAGGTGCCTTCGGTCGCGGTGGCTTTTCCGGCGGCGGATACCCGGGCGCCGGTGGTCAGACCTTCACCTCTGATTTCAACATCGGGGACATCTTCGGTGGTGGCGGTGGAGCAGATGGCGGCCTCGGGGACATTCTCGGCGGCATCTTCAACCGCGGCGGCCGGTCGTCGCGCCCCAAGCGCGGCGCCGACGTCGAGGCGACCACAACCCTCGAATTCCGCGATGCCACGCGGGGTGTCAAGATTCCGCTCCGCATGACGAGCCCCTCTGCATGCATCACGTGCCACGGCAGCGGTGCCCAGCCGGGCACCAGCCCGAAGCAGTGTCCGCAGTGCAAGGGCAGCGGAATCGTGAGCCGGAACCAGGGTGCGTTCGGATTCAGCGAGCCCTGCGACATGTGTCGAGGCAGCGGTTCGCTCATCGAGAACCCATGCGCGGACTGCGGTGGCAGTGGCGTGCAGAACCGCACGCGCACGATCAACGTCTCGATCCCGCCGGGAGTCAAAGACGGCCAGCGGATCCGCGTGCCCGCGCAGGGCGAGGCGGGCCTGCGGGGAGCTCCGGCCGGCGACTTGTACGTCACGGTCGCGGTCAAGCCGGACAAGGTGTTCACCCGCACGGGCGACGACCTGAACCTGACGGTTCCGGTCAGCATCGGCGAATCGGTCCTCGGCACCACGGTGTCGGTGCCGACACTCGATTCACGGGTCAGCTTGAAGGTGCCGCCGGGAACCGCGGACGGGCGCAAGCTGCGGATCAAGGGCTACGGCGTCCCGCACAAGGACGGCTCGAGCGGCGACCTGCTGGTCACCGTCAAGGTCGTTGTGCCGCATGACCTCTCGGGTGACGCGCTCGAGGCGCTCAAGGCCTACGCGGAGGCGGAGAAGGCGTCTGGCTTCGACCCACGTTCAGGATGGGCAGGTGCGTGATGCCCGATCGTCGCAAGCCCGGCCGACCGAGACTGAGCTTTTCGTCATCTCGGTCGCGGCCGAGCTGGCCGGCATGCACGCGCAGACGCTGCGGCAGTACGACCGCCTCGGCCTCGTCACGCCGCAGCGCACGAGCGGCGGCGGGCGGCGGTACACGTCGCACGACGTCGACCTCCTGCGTGAAGTGCAGCGTCTTTCGCATGACGAGGGCGTCAACCTCGCCGGGATCAAGCGGATCATCGAGCTGACGAATCAGGTCGAGGCGCTGCAAGATCGGGTCAAGGAATTGATGGACGAGCTCGCGCAGGTGCATCGCAGCTACCGGCGCGACCTCGTGCACATTCCACGTAACAATGCGCTCGTCGTCTGGCAGCCTCCGGCGCGCTGAGCCCGCAAAAATTGGCAAACATGAGTGGAACAGACTCAACCTTTGATGCGTTGTATCCATCGACAGATCGTTCACGACCAGTGAGGTGACCTTTGGACACGTTCAACCCCACCACCAAGGCTCAGGCTGCGCTGTCGGCTGCGTTGCAGGCCGCGAGCACGGCTGGCAACCCGGACATTCAGCCCGCCCACCTCCTGGTGGCGTTGCTCGATCAGTCCGACGGCATCGCCGCGCCGCTCCTGCAGGCCGTCAGGGTGGATCCGGACCGGATTCGGGGCGAGGCGCAGAAGCTCCTCGACCGGCTCCCGCGGGCCACCGGATCGCACAGTCAGCCGCAGCTTTCGCGCGAGACCCTCAACGCCGTCACCGCGGCGCAGAAGCTCGCAACCGAGCTCGATGACGAGTACGTCTCGACCGAGCACCTCCTGGTCGGGCTCGCCAAGGGCGACTCCGAAGTGGCCAAATTACTGGCCGGCAGCGGCGCGACGCCGAAAGCCCTGAAAGAAGCATTCAAAGCAGTACGAGGAAGTTCACGAGTGACCAGCGCAGACCCCGAGGGCACCTACAAGGCGCTCGAAAAGTATTCGACCGATCTGACCGAGGCTGCCCGGAGCGGCAAACTCGACCCGGTCATCGGCCGCGACACCGAGATTCGTCGCGTCATCCAGGTGCTGAGCCGCAGGACGAAGAACAACCACGTTCTCATCGGTGAGCCCGGTGTCGGTAAGACGGCGATCGTCGAGGGTCTCGCGCAGCGGGTCATCGCCGGTGACGTGCCGGAGTCCCTGCGGAACAAGAAGGTCATCTCGCTCGACCTCGGTTCGATGGTGGCCGGTGCGAAATACCGCGGTGAGTTCGAGGAGCGGCTCAAGGCCGTCCTCGGCGAGATCAAGAAGAGCGAAGGTGAAGTCATCACCTTCATCGACGAGCTGCATACGATCGTCGGCGCAGGTGCGACCGGTGAGTCCGCAATGGACGCCGGCAACATGATCAAGCCAATGCTCGCTCGCGGTGAGCTGCGGCTCGTCGGTGCCACCACGCTCGACGAATACCGTCAGCACATCGAAAAGGACGCCGCCCTCGAGCGCCGGTTCCAGCAGGTTCTCGTCGGTGAGCCGACCGTCGAAGACACGATCGGCATCCTGCGCGGCCTCAAGGAGCGGTACGAGGTGCACCACGGTGTGCGCATCACCGACTCCGCGCTGGTGACGGCGGCGACGCTGTCGGACCGGTACATCACCTCGCGGTTCCTGCCGGACAAGGCGATCGACCTCGTCGATGAGGCGGCCTCTCGCCTCCGAATGGAGATCGACTCGCGGCCTGTCGAGGTCGATGAAGTCGAGCGTTCGGTGCGGCGTCTCGAGATCGAGGAGATGGCCTTGGCGAAGGAGTCGGACGAAGGCTCCAAGCAGCGTCTGGCGAAGCTTCGCACGGAGCTCGCCGACCAGAAGGAGAAGCTCAGCCAACTCAATGCCCGGTGGCACAACGAGAAGGGCGCGATCGACAAGGTCCGGGTTCTCAAGGAACAGCTCGAAGGGCTCAAGGGTGAGTCGGAGCGGGCCGAGCGCGACGGCGATCTCGGTAAGGCCTCCGAACTCCGCTACGGCCGAATTCCAAAGCTGGAAAAGGAGCTGAGCGCACTGACGGCCGAGACCAAGCAGGACGTCATGCTCAAGGAGGAGGTCAGCCCCGATGATGTGGCCGACGTCGTCGCCGCTTGGACCGGAATTCCGGCCGGCCGTCTGCTCGAGGGCGAGACCGAGAAGTTGCTCCGCATGGAGGATGAACTCGGCAAGCGGGTCATCGGGCAGAAGAGCGCCATCGAAGCGGTGTCGGACGCTGTCCGGCGGGCTCGTGCGGGTGTCGCCGACCCCAATCGTCCGACGGGCTCGTTCCTGTTCGTCGGTCCGACCGGTGTCGGTAAGACCGAACTTGCCAAGTCGCTCGCGGACTTCCTGTTCGACGACGACCGCGCGATGGTCCGCATCGACATGAGCGAGTACAGCGAGAAGCACTCGGTGGCTCGGCTTGTCGGTGCTCCTCCGGGATACGTCGGATACGACCAGGGTGGTCAGCTCACCGAGGCAGTGCGTCGGCGCCCCTACTCTGTGATCCTCTTCGACGAAGTCGAGAAGGCGCACCCGGACGTGTTCGACATCCTGCTCGCGGTGCTCGACGACGGTCGACTGACCGACGGCCAGGGCCGGACCGTGGACTTCCGCAACACGATCCTGATCCTGACGTCGAACCTCGGTGCCGGTGGCGACAAGGACTTCGTGATGGAGGCCGTTCGCCGCACATTCAAGCCGGAGTTCCTCAACCGGCTCGACGACGTCATCATGTTCAGCCACCTGAGCGAGGACGAACTCGAGCAGATCGTGGACATCCAGATCGCGCAGCTTGCCAAGCGTCTGCAGGCTCGCCGCCTGTTGCTCGACGTGACGCCGTCGGCTCGCTTCTGGTTGGCGGTTCGCGGATACGACCAGGTCTACGGTGCGCGTCCGCTTCGCCGGCTGGTGCAGCACGCGATCGGCGACCAGTTGGCGAAGAAGCTGCTCGCCGGTGAGATCCATGACGGTCAGACCGTCAAGGTGACGGTGAGCCCGGAGGCCGACGGGCTGGTGCTCGAAGGCTGACGGCTCAGCTGAGGTAGCGACTGGGTGCTTGGGCGTTGTCGTCGAGCACCTGGTCGCGGAATTCGGGTGTCACGCAGATGGAGTCGCCGTCGAATGCCTGACGCCAGACGTAGCCGTCCTCGCAGGTTTCGGTGCCGTAGGCCACTGCGCGATGGGCAGTCGGGTCCGCGTTCTGGCCGAGGATCACGGAGCGGAAGTCGGGCGTGACGCACACGGCGTCACCATCGAATCCTTCGCGCCAGACGTAGCCGGTCTCGCACGTGAGGCTGTCGGATGAGACGCGGTGGGCGGTGGGATCCGCGTTCTGCTGGAGGACCTGGGCGCGGAAGTCCGGAGTCACGCAGGTCGTGTCCCCTTCGCGCGTCTCGCGCCAGACGTAGCCGTCCTCGCACGTGTCGGCGCCGTACGCGGGCTTCACCTTGTGTGCGTCCGGGGTGAGGTTCTGCGTCTTGACCGTTTCGCGCATGTCGGGAGTCACACATACCGCGTCCGATTCGCGGGCCTCGCGCCAGACGTAGCCCTGAATACAGGTGAGGGAGTCGGCGGAGCCGATTGCCGCAATGCCGAGCAGCCCGAGTGCGGAAGCCGAGGCGAAGCCTGCGGTGGCTGCCATGAGAGTGGCTTTGGCGAAGAAGTTCTTTGACCGCGACATGACGCAGGTCCTTTCAAAAGGGCTGGTGGTAATGCGTTACGCCCTTAATGCTGCCCCTCGGAAAAGGCCCGCGTTAGGCCCCCAAGGGGTGGTCTTGGGGACCCCTGCGACGGCTATCAGCTGCCGCCGCCCGACGGTTCGGTGCTCCACCGGCGTTGTCATCGAAATACTGAGGTGAGGTCGTCGGTAGAGCACCGAATCGTTTTATCGCGAGCCCCTACCAGCTGCCGCCGCCTCCACCGCCGCCGCCACCACCGACGCTGCCTCCTCCACCACCACCGCTGCTCGAACTCGACGGCGCGGTGCTCGCGGACCGAGCCGCGCTCGCGAAGGTGCTCATGTAGGCGATGTCCGAGACGCCGGACGTGCTGGCCGGGATCTGCGCCGACTTCACGAGGCGGTCCCAGTTCTCGACTTCATCGAGCGCGATGGCCCACGCGGTGTAGAGCCGGAGCTGGTCTCGCTCCGCGGCTTCCACGACGTGCCGGGTCTCGGATATCTGGAAGAAGCGGCGGAACCCTTCGGTGAGCTGCCGCTGCGAGAACCCCTTGGGGGTGCGAACGTCGAGCTCGCCGCGATTCGCGATCGCCGCGAGAGCCGCGCCGAAGGCGAGGCCCAGGACAGCGCCGATGGCGCCGATGACCAGGGAACTCGATCGGAACAGGTTGATCGCCGCCAGCGCGCTCAGGACGACAACCGGAAGAGCGACCCACGTGATGAGCGTGGATCTCCGTTTCGCGGTCTTGGCGGCGTCCGCATCCCACAGTCCGCTCGTCTTCTTGAAGTTCTCGAGGTCGCCGGCGATCTGTTGCCAGCCTGCGGCGAACTCCTTGTCGTACGACGACAAGTCGATCGTGTGCCGACCCGTGAACATCGTGTGGAGTGGGGCCGGGGCCTGTGCCCACCGATCGTCCTTCGCGGTCCACCGAAGCGCCTTGCCGCCGTTTTCGATCGCCAGCCAGCCGGTCAATGAATAGTCCATGAGCCATGCGATCCGGTGCGAATCGGTGACCTTCTCGCGCAGCACGACACCGCCCTGTGCCGGGGTCAGATCACGCGGCGGAACGAATTGGATGGTCACCTGTTCCTCGGCGAGCTTGTCGTCGATGCGTCGCGTCTCCAGACCCGGACCGCCGAACACGGAATCCACCGCACCACCACCACCGTGCCAGGCCCAGTCGCGCCCGAGCCATCGCGAGTACGCGGTCACGGGGAGCAAGCCGGCGATGTAGCCGAGCAGTGCGAGCACGGCGAAGGGGATCGCGCTGCGCACGTACCAATCGGAGTCGCCGGGTGCGAGCTGCGGTTCCGCCGGGAGCGCGGTCGGCGTGCCGGCGCCGGAGGTGTTGGCGTACACCGTGATTCCCTGATGTTCGCCGAGCTTCTTCGCGTCGACCGTGAGAATCCGGCCCTGCTGGCCGAAGTTCGAGCAAAGGTCGTCCGAACCCGCGTCGCCGCTGACGCACCGCTGGCTGTTCGGGTCGGCGGGCAGTTCGATCCGAGCCACCACCTCGTCGATCGGCACGGGCCAGTCGGTGCCCACGATGTCGAGCGCCATCTGCCCCGCGTTGAGTCCCTGGGTCGGCGGGAGCCGGTAGGAGATTTCGTACTGATGGCGTCCGGTGATCGTGACGTCGGGGGAGCCGATCTTCAGTTCGCCGTGGATGGCGTCGTCGAGATTGAGGTCGTCGGGTGCCGACGCAGAGCGTACGGTCACGTCGGTGATCGTGGTGGACGGCACCGAGGTTGATCCGCCGGCCGGGTCTTCGGGCTCCGCCTGTCCGATCGTGTAGCCGGGGAAGAAGCGGAAGATGCCGTGCTTCGAGTGGGCACCGAAGTCGTAGTCGATTATCTCCCGCACGTGCGTCGAGCCGTCGGGCTGAACCGCGGCGTCGACCTGATAGCGCGTGATCCGTTCGCTCGCCCCGGCGATGACGATGACGACGACCAGCACCGCCAGGAGGATCGCGCCGGCCACCGACGCGATGAGGATCCGGCGACGACGGTTTCGGGTCGTGTTCTTATGCACGGTCACCGCCGGTTTTCATGAATAGAGCGTAGGTACACCGGGTTTCAGGGGGAACCCCTTAGGGACAATTCACCCAAACCGCATCGGGCAGGTGTCATGCTCAGATCAAGCTCACAGCGGGGTCGCGGGGTGTTGCCTGGCCGGGTCGATAGGTTGCCGCTGACGAGCTAGCGGCCCGGTCGAGGGCTGGCGATCGGAGGTGCCGGCAATGGTGATTCGCGAGCGCCTGCTGCGGGCCGATGCACAGTCGGTGCCGCCGACGGTGTCGCAGGTCCAAGGGCCGTCCAAGAGCGCGGAACATCCACGAGTGCGGCGCTCGGTGCGGTACGCGGTCATGCTCGGGTACGTCATCGCCCTGACCGCCACGATCGCCGCCAAAGGCATTCCGCTCGACCGCGTCTACCAGGCCAGTTGGTTGGTCGCCGGCATCGTTGCCTTCCGTATCGATCGATTGTGGCGACACCACGTGCGGGTGCTTCTCGACTGGACGCCGTTGATCGTTGCCCTGCTGGTGTACGACATGAGTCGGGGAATCGCCGACCGGCTCGGCATGCCCATCCGCGTCAGCGAACCCGTGGACATCGAGCGCTGGATATTTCACGGCACGGTGCCGACCGTGTGGCTCCAACAGCACCTGATCCCGGCTTCCGGCCATCTGCCGTGGTGGACCGTTCTGACCGGCATCGTGTATTCGACGCACTTGACGGTGCCGTGGATTCTCGCGGCTGTTCTGTACGTCCGGTCGCGGGCGGAATGGTCGCGCTACATGCGCCGGGTTGTCGTCCTGTCGTATGTCGGTCTGGCGTTCTTCATCCTGCTGCCCGCGGCGCCGCCCTGGTACGCGGCAACGCACGGCGCGATCGTGGAACCGGTGCGCCGAGCGGCGGGTTTCGGGTTCGGGTTCGTCTCGCTCGACACCAGCACGGTGTTCTTGCATTCGCTGAGCAACGAGGTCGCTGCGATGCCGTCGCTGCATGCGGCATTTACGATTTTGGTCGCCGCCGCCCTGTGGCCCTATGCCCGCTGGCGCCTGGCGCGGTTCGCGCTGGTGCTCTACCCGATCGCGATGGCGTTCACGCTGGTCTACGGCGGTGAGCACTACGTGATCGATGTGCTGGCGGGGTGGGGGTGCGCGATCGGCACGATCTTGGTCTGTCGGCGCTGGGATCGTTCAGAACCTGAGCCTGCCTCGCCCGACTTCATGGTTACGGTTCCGTAGCCGCTAGGCTGTCGGCATGATCGACGGGGCCCTGATCGACCGCCCGCTGATCGATACCGTCGTGATCCCGTGCTTCAATCCGCCGCGGGAGACGATCGATCTGGTGGCGCAACTGGCCGACCACATCAACAGCGTCATCGTGATCGACGACGCCAGCGACATGATTTCGCCGAGCTACTACCGACCTCTGGGTTCACTCGACAACGTGGTGGTCGTTCGGAAGACGGTCAATCGCGGTGTCGCGCACAGTCTGAACATCGGCTTCACCATGGCGATGACCGCCGGTTCGAAGTACGTGCTGACGCTCGATCAGGACGCGGACGTCCCGAGCGACTTCCTGGCTGGGCTCGGCCGGGCGATCTCCGAGCTGGAACGCGACGACATCGAATTCGGCGCGGTCGGGCCGGGTGTCGTGAATGGTTTCGCCTACGCGTACACCAACCGCAACGGCGTCATGGAGATGCAGGAGATCATGCAGTCCGGTGCGGTGTTCCGTACCGAAGCGCTGCGCATCGCGGGCCTCGCCGACGAGTCGCTGGTGATCGACTCGGTTGACACGGATCTGTGTCTCAACCTGCGCAAACACGGCTTCGAGGTGTTCGCCGACGGGCGGGTGCACCTGTCGCACCGCATCGGTCGCGGACAGTCGATCAGTCTGCTGGGCAAGGAAATCTCGGTCACGAATCACAGTTCGCGCCGCCGCTATTACCTGACTCGGAACCGCCTGGTGATGTTCGGCCGCTACGGCATTTCCGAGCGCACGTGGTTGCTGAGCGGAATCTTCTGGCTGGCTGTGTCGACGTTGCTGGCCGTCACGGTCGAAGAAGGGCGCACCCAGTCATTTCACGAGGTTCGCCGCGGCATGGTTGACGCGGTGCGTGGCACTCTCGGGCGCCGCGGTGGATCGCTGCCTGGAACGGTGAGTCACCGGCGGTCCGAAGGCGTCGCGGTGGTCGTCGTCGCGGGTGGCGGTCGGGACCGGGTCGCCCGGCAACTGCAATCGGTGATGAACCAGACGCTGCCTCCGGCGGCAGTCATCATTGTCGATGAACGCAGCGGCGACGGCGCCAAGCAGTTCGCCGCGGACTACCTCCGCCGCTTTCCGCAGGTCGAATGCTTGTCGATCGATGCGCCCGAGGACACCGCCGGCGTGACGGCATCCGGTCTCGCGGCCGGACTCCAGGCGGCGGCGCGGTTCCGTTTCATCGCGATCGCCGAGGTCGGCGAGATCTGGGAACCTGGTCGGCTCGCGCGCCAGCGTGCCCGCCTGCAGCAATCGGGCGCCGCGCTGACGGTCGCTCCGGGCATCGCGGTGGCCGTCAACGGAGACCCGGTCGGCGAGGAGGTCCGCAACCTCTTCCCGACGCTCAAGCACTGGAATCTGGCCGGTCCGGTCGAGCGCTTGCACGCGGTCTTGCGCGAACCGGCCCCGGCGCGTGCCGCGGTGATGATGACCAACCGCATGGTGCCCTCCGCCCTTCCGATCCCGGCGGGTTGGGAAGCCCATCGTTGGCTCGAACTCGTTGCCGTCGTTCAAGATTCGCTCGACAGCGACGACCAGTCCGTCATGCGGTACCGCATCTCCCGCGACGCCGGCCCCTCGAAGCGGCGCCTCCGCGAGAAGGTGTCGGCGCCGGTGAACAGTGCGTTGAAACTGCGTGATGTCTCGCGTCGACTTCGGTCGATCGCGACGCACGACGCGATTGAGAAAGAGCTTGCCGCGCACCGGATCGCGCGGACATTTCTGCAGGCCGGGGGCCGTTCCGACGAGCTCGATTTCTGAGGCCGGAAGGTTTCAGGACGATAAACACCCCGCCCGGGGTCAGCATTCACTCAGAAACTGCGCCTACCCTGGGCTCTATGTCTGGACGTGAACAACCAGGGCCTGGCGCTATCTCTGAGCCGGGGACCGGGTACACCTCCAACCCGTACGAGCCTTATGCGGCGCCGAGTCAGAACACCGAGCAATTGTCGACGGCGGAGTACCAGCCGCCGCAGTGGGGCTACACCTCCGCGCCGGTGACGCCGCCCTACGGCGAGGAATTGCCGCTGGAGGCGACGCAGGCGCCGCCCCCGCCACCGGCACAGCCCGAAGAACCCCAGCCGCCGGGACCGCGCGGTTCGATGTGGCCGTGGATTGTCGCGGCCATCGCCGTGCTCGCGCTGGCGATCTTCGGGTCGGCCGGCGCCTACCTCGCGTCGGTCAGTTCCGACCTCAACAACGACGCAAAGTTCGACACCACGATCGTGTCCGCGCCGGTGCCGAAGTCGACGGCGCCCGCGAAGCCGACCTTCGTGCCGCGGTTCGTCGCGTTCTCCGGAACGATCCAGTCGAACGACGGCACCACGCTGGTCATCGCGCCGAAGGACGGCTCGGCGGCGGTCACCGTCGTGACCAACGCGCAGACGCAGGTCCTGCTCGGCGGAGGCCAGGGTGTCTCGGCGTTCAAGGCGGGCGACGGAGTGTTCGTCCAAGGTTCCACGCAGCAGGACGGAAAGGTCATGGCCCGCATGATCATCGGTTCTCTGTTTGGGAACTAGGAGATGTCGTGCGTTCAATAGACCGATCAACCTCGACGACTAGCTAGGGTGGCACGCGATGATGGCTATGTGGTTCGGCCTGGCGGCGATTGCGTTTCTCGGCGCCGGAGCGCTGCTGTACCTTGACCGCGATCAACGTCGTCGGTTCGGTCGCGCTCGTCAGGGCTGGGCGCGTACGCACGGCTATTCGTTCAGCGTCACGATGCCGGACCTCGCCGGAAAGTGGACCCGCGCGGCGCTTGCGAAGCAGGACTATCTGAACGCGAACGACGTCGTGAATGGTGTCTACCGCAACCAGGAGTTCTTCCTGTTCGACCTCGAGGACACCACCACCGTGATCGCCGTGAGGCGGCTCGTCGACTCCGATGTCGAGATCGATTTGCGCCTGAAGTCGACGACGGCGCCGAAGGACACGGACTTCGAGATGATCGGCGCGATCGGCGACCGGGTCATGTACTCGAATCAGCCCGAGGTCGCCCTCCGGGCCTGTGATCAGCGATTGATCAATCTCGTCCGCGCGATGCCGGACAAGCTGCACACCCTCTGGAACGAAGGTGCGTGGACGCTTGGTGTCATGGCAGTCGGTGCCGATCGGGATGCACTCGATGGAGCACTCGACGCCGTCGCCCGCCTGAGCGGACTTCTGTACGTACTTCCGCCCAAGGCCGACGCCGAGGTACTCACCCCGCCGCGTCGACCGGACACGCTGCTGTCGAACCCGATGCTGCGCACCACCGCACCGGTCAGCGGCCCGATGGTCTACCCCGAGATCCGCCCGAACGACCTGCCTGCCGTGACACCGGGTTCGGCGGGCGACGAGGTCGATGCCGAGCTGGCCGATGATCTCGGGATCGGAACTCCTACCCGCTGACGTTGTCGGTACGCCGGGTGATGTTTCGGCGGCTATGGTGGCCGCATGGCATCGACTTCCAGGCGCCCGGTTGCGCTCGTCACGGGTCCCACGTCGGGCATCGGCGCGGGTTTCGCCGACCGGCTCGCGTCGCGCGGCTATGACTTGGTGCTCGTCGCGCGCAACGAAGCGCGGATGCACGACCTGGCCGCCGATCTCAAGCGTCAGTACGGTGCCCGTTCGGAGGTCCTCGTTGCGGATCTCGCGAGTGCAGACGGGCGCGCTGGAGTCGAAAAGCGGCTTGCCGAAGGCGTGCAGTTCCTGGTGAACAATGCCGGTTTCGGGTTGACAGGGGACTTCTGGTCCCTGTCTCCCGAGCAGTTGCAGGCCCAACTCGACGTCAATGTCACTGCCGTCCTGCAGTTCACGCGCGCCGCCCTCCCGGCGATGATGGCGTCCGCCAAGGGCGACATCATCAACGTCGCGAGCGTGGCCGGCCTCATTCCCGGCCGCGGTTCGACTTATTCGGCGTCGAAGGCGTACGTCGTCTCGTTCACTGAAGGTCTGGCGGGCGCGTTGTCCGGGACCGGTGTGCGCATCCAGGCGCTGTGCCCGGGATTGGTGCACACCGAGTTCCACGAGCGTGCCGGCCTCGAACTCGGGCGGGTGCCGAAGTCCCTCTGGCTCGATGTCGACCAGGTGGTGTCCGGGTCCCTCAACGACCTGGCCGCCGGCAAGGTCGTCTCGGTGCCGAGCTTCCAGTACAAGGCCATCACCACCGCCGCGAGGCTGGTCCCGAGGCGGGTTTCGGAGCGGTTGAGCAGTAGGGTGAAGGGCCGTAGACCGTAGACCAGGAGGATCGATCATGTCGGAGTTCACGTCGCGCCACGGCCAGTCTTCCGGCGACCGCGCGAGGCTCGCTGAACTCGTCAAGGAGCTCGCAGTCGTCCACGGTCGGGTCACGTTGTCGTCGGGCGCGGAGGCGGACTACTACGTCGACCTCCGCCGTGCCACGCTCCACCACGAGGCCGCTCCGCTCATCGGCAAGCTTCTGCGCGAGCTGACCGCGGACTGGGATTTCGACGCCGTCGGTGGTCTCACAATGGGCGCGGACCCGGTAGCGCTGTCGATGCTGCACGCGGAGGGACGTCCGCTCGACGCGTTCGTCGTCCGCAAGGCCGCGAAGGCGCACGGTATGCAGCGCCAGATCGAGGGCCCGGACATCGTCGGGAAGCGCGTGCTCGTTGTCGAAGACACCACGACCACCGGAAACTCGCCGCTCACCGCGGTCAAGGCCCTTCGCGACGCGGGTGCCACGGTCGTCGGTGTGGCGACTGTTGTAGACCGCGCGACCGGTGCCGACCAGGTCATCACCGCGGAAGGCGTTCCGTACCGCTCGCTGCTCGGTCTCGAGGATCTCGGACTGGGCTAAGGCAGCAACAGCACCAGGCGCGGGTTCCGCGGGTCCACCCGCGCCGGAACGGTCTTCCCGACCGCGATGAGGTCGCGGTCGACCGGTGACACCTCGTAGGTGAGCCGACCCTCCCGGAACTCGAGGCCAGGAACCGTGAGCGAGACGTCGAGTTCGACGAGTTCGGTGTAGCGGCCAGTGCGTTCCAACGGGCGCACGGCCTCGATGCGGGCCCAGCCCTCGAGCCCTCTGCGGCGCAATGTGCGGTCGACTTTCGGCTCGCGATTGAGAAGCAGGAATGCGATGCCGAGGCTCGATCCGAAAAGCCCGAACAAGCCCGTCGCTTGGTAGGGGATAGTGCCGCGCGGGGTGTGCGGGGCGATCCAGGCGACCCAGAACACAAGGACCAGCACGTACACAGCCGTGATGCTGAGTACGACGTGCTGAATTCGCACATGGTTGATGTGGGGCATCAGTTCCAGACTAGTTAGTGTTTCGAACCGTGGAATCGATCGAAGTTGGCCCCACCGAGTGGGGCGACGGCATGCACGGCGTCGGGCCGTGGGAGGGCCAGCTTCCGGCTGACCCACGTTTCGATCCGGTGCTGCTTGCGGAAGGCGACCGCCGCAACGTCGTCGATGCGTACCGATACTGGTCGCGCGAGGCGATCGTCGCCGATATCGACACCCGTAGGCATCCGTTCCACGTCGCGATCGAGAACTTCGGGCACGACGCGAACATCGGCACCGTCGTGCGGACCGCGAACGCGTTCGCCGCGGCCGCGGTCCACATCGTCGGCCGCCGCCGGTGGAATCGCCGCGGTGCGATGGTCACCGACCGCTACCAGCACATCGAGCACCATCCGGACGTGGAGTCGTTGCTGACCTGGGCGGATAAGAACCGACTGGCGGTCGTCGCGGTCGACAACACCCCGGGATCGGTGCCGATCGAACGGTTCGATTTCCCGCGTGAATGCCTGCTGCTGTTCGGCCAGGAAGGTCCGGGAATCACCGAGGCGGCGGCGCACGGCGCGATTGCCACGGTGTCGATCGCGAGCTTCGGTTCGACGCGCAGCATCAATGCCGGCGTTGCCGCCGGGATTGCGATGCACTCGTGGATTCGGCAGCACGCGGACTTGTCGAAGTCCTGGTGAGTCAGTCCAACGCCTCGAACTCGTCGACCTCTTCGGTCTCCTTGCGCATCTCCTGCGCGTAGTGCCGGATGCCGAGCACGGTGGCCACCACGAGGACAGCGAACATTCCGGCCAGGACAGTAGGCATGAGCCACTCCACCTGCTCGAGGAACTCGCCCGAGTAGAAGCCCAGCAGCAGCAGAACCGGGGCCCAGACGATCGCTCCGACAGTGGAGGCGACCGTGAACATGCGGTGGTCCATCTTGGCGGCACCGGCGACCATCGGGCACAGCGTGCGCACCCACGGAATCCACCGCGACACCATGACCGCGATGAAGCCATGCCGTTCCAGCATGTGTTTGATCCGAATCAGGCGCTCGGCAGTGAGGTACTTGCTGCCCTTCCGGGCGGTCAGGTGGGAGCCCGCGCGTCGACCGATGACGTACCCGACCTGGTTTCCCGCGATTGCCGCGATCATCGCGCCGAGGGCCAACGTCCACACCTGCTGCGGTGCGTGATGTGCGGCCAGGACGATGCCCGCGGTGATGAGCAGCGAGTCGCCCGGGAGGAACAGGCCGATGATGAGCGCGCATTCGAGAAAGACGAACGTCATGACGATCAGCCAGACCACCATGGGTCCGGCATTGCTCAGGAGATCGCTCCGCATTGCGAGCGAGTCACTTGCCCAAATCATCGGGCTTACTCTTCGGTGGCCGGCTCGGCCTCTTCGTCGAGGGGAACCAACTTCCGGCCGGCGCGCCAGCGCTGGAACAGATGGATGATCGCGGGCAGGACCGACACCACCACGATGAGCAGGAAGATCGGCTCGATGTACTTCGGGTTGATGACCGAGCCGAGCAGGTAGCCCAGCAATGTGACACCGCCACCCCAGGCGATGCCACCGATGATGTCGTAGACCAGGAACTTGCGGTAGGTCATCTGGGAGACGCCGGCGAGCACCGGTGTGAACGTCCGCACAATCGGCACAAAGCGGGCCAGAATGATCGTCTTCGGCCCGTACTTCTCGAAGAATGCGTGCGTCTCGGTGACGTATTTCTTCTTGAAGAAGCGACCGTCTTCTTTGTCGAAAATTCGGGGACCGATCAAGCGGCCGATCAGATACGAGGTGTTGTCACCGAGAACGGCAACGATCGGGACGAGGATCAGCAGCGTCCAGATCGATACCGGAGGGTTCTCGGTGTGGGCGAGAAAACCGCCCGTGAACAGCAACGAGTCACCTGGCAGGATCGGAAACAGCAATCCGGTCTCGATGTAGACGATGACGAGGATCGCGGGAAGGACGAGCGATGCGAACGGGCCATCGTTGGTCAACAGGTACATCGGATCTAGGAACTGCGGCAAAAGCGCAAGATTTGTCACGGTATCCGGGGCTGCCAGCAGACTCACCCCATAAACCTTACTGGCGTGAAACGGCCGACGCGCCCAGACGCCGTCGCCTGTGACCTCTTTGATGACCCATGTCACCAAGTTCCGGAGGCGCGCGCATAACGCCGCGCTAGCACTCGTAGGTACTCGACGAGTTCGGCCGGCGATTCGACCTGAAAGTCCATTCCGAGCATCCCGATCCACACCGCGACGATCTCGAGGCTGTCGCCGCCGGTGACCAGGACCGACCGACCGTCGGGCCGGGTCTCGACGACCCCCACGGCGGGGTTGATCCGGGCGAGGACCTCATCGGCAGACGCGTCGATGACGAGCCGAGCATGTACCGACCAGCCGGTGCGCGCGACCTCACGGACGACGAGCTCGGTGAGATCGCCGGGGAGTGCGGCCGGATGGAAGGTCCCGCCGCCGGGGACGCGCAAGGTCAGCCAGTCGACCCGGTACGGCGCCCACACCGCGGTCACGGGGTCGCGGCCGACGACGAACCAGCGGCGCTGCCACGCCACCAGCCGGTAGGGCTCGATCTCGACTCGCTCGTCGTCGCGGTAGAACGCGCGCAGACGACGTTGGTCGCGAATGGCGGCGGCGATCTCGGTGAGCACCGCGGGCTCGACTGCCGGGTCCTCGACATTCGAGTCGGTATTGACCGGACCCGTGGCGGTCGCATCGCGAAGCGAGGCCAGTTGGCGGCGCAGGCGGTCCGGGAGAACGTGTTCGAGCTTCGCCAGCGCGCGGGTACCGGTTTCTTCAAACCCGGACACACCGGTGACCGTACGAAGTCCGACGGCGACCGCGACCGCCTCCTCGTCGTCGAGAAGCAGGGGCGGGAGTTTGGCGCCGACGCCGAGCCGGTAGTGACCGGCCGGTCCGCGCACGCCGTCGACCGGGTATCCCAGTTCGCGCAGGCGGTTGACGTCGTTGCGCACCGTCCGCTCGGTCACTTCGAGCCGTTCCGCGAGCTCGGGTGCGGTCCACTCGACGCGCGCTTGCAGCAGGCCGAGCAGCTGGAGCACCCGCCCCGAAGTTTTCTTCACACGTGCGATTAAACCGGAAAGAACCGTTCCGGAATGGTTCGTAGAGTCAGTTTCATCAGGCCGAACCGCCCACCACGAAAGGCTCTTCGAACAATGAACGCGCAGATCACCCCCTTCGTCATCGAAACCTCGCAGGCCGACCTCGACGACCTGCGCGAGCGCCTCGATCGCACCCGGTTCGCGCCGGCGGTGCCCGGGGACTCGTGGACCTACGGAACGCCGGAGGCCTATCTGCGGAAGATGGTCGACGACTGGAAGACCTTCGACTGGCGGGCCGTCGAAGCGCGGCTCAACCAGTACTCCGGCTTCATCACCGAGATCGAGGGCCAGCGGATCCACTTCCTGCATGTCCGGTCGAAGCACGAAGACGCGACGCCGTTGCTCCTCGCGCACACCTACCCGGGCTCGATCCTCGATTTCCTCGACATGATCTCCCCGCTCGTCGACCCGGAGGCGCACGGCGGAAGTGCGTCGGATGCGTTCCATCTCGTCATTCCGTCCATGCCGGGATTCGGCTGGTCCACGCCGGTCGCCGACACCGGGTGGACGATGCGCCGGGTCGCGACCGCTTACGACGTCCTCATGCGCCGGCTCGGCTATGACTCGTACGGCATCCACGGCAGTGATGGCGGTGCGATGATCGGCCGCGAACTCGCGATCCTCGATCCGGAGGGCTTCCAAGGTGCGCACGTGTTGCACCTGTTCTCGTTCCCGTCCGGCGACCCGGCGGAATTCGAGGGCTTCGGACCGAAGGAGTACGCCGCGCTCGAGCACATGCAGTGGTTCCAGTCGGTCGGCGGCTACAACCAGATGAATGGCACTCGCCCGCAGACCGTCGCGGCCGCTTTGGCTGACTCACCGGTCGGGATGCTGGCGTACAGCGAACTGTTCGAGAGTTTCGGCAACGGCACCAGCCTCGTTCGTCCCGACCAGGTGCTCGCCCAGGTCACGCTGTATTGGCTGACCAACACCTACGGTTCGGCGGCGCGCTACCACTACGAGGAATCGCACGCGGGTGCCGAGCCGGCGGTCAGTACGGGCCGGATCGGCGTCGCGGTGTTCAAGGACGACTTCCAGACGATTCGGTCCCTCGCCGAACGGGATAACAAGCGCATCGAGCATTGGTCGGAGTTCGGCCGGGGCGGTCACTTCGCCGCGATGGAGGTGCCCGAGGACGTCGTTGCAGACCTGCGGGTGTTCTTCGCCTGACGGTCCGGGACTCCCTAGGCGGTGATCTATGCCATTTGGTCTCGGGCTGCCATAGGGTGTAACCGATCGAAGTCCCCTAGCGGAGGAAGTCAGAAGTGCCTATCGCAACGCCCGATGTGTACGCAGAGATGATCAAGCGTGCCAAGGAGAACCAGTTCGCTTTCCCGGCAATCAACGTGACGTCGTCGGAGACTCTGAACGCTGCCATCAAGGGCTTCGCGGACGCCGGCTCGGACGGCATCATCCAGTTCTCCACCGGCGGTGCGGAATTCGCTTCGGGACTCGGAATCAAGGACATGGTCGTCGGTGCCAGCGCGATGGCGGAATTCGCGCACGTGATCGCGGACAAGTACCCGATCACCATCGCGCTGCACACCGACCACTGCCCGAAGGACAAGCTCGACACGTACGTCCGCCCGCTGCTCGCGATCTCGGAGGCGCGCGTCAAGGCTGGTCAGCTCCCGCTGTTCCAGTCCCACATGTGGGACGGGTCGGCGATTCCGATGGAAGAAAACCTCGAGATCGCGGCGGACCTGCTGGCGCACGCCAAGGCCGCGAACATCATTCTCGAAGTCGAGATCGGTGTCGTCGGTGGTGAGGAAGATGGCGTCGAGGCCGAGATCAACGAGAAGCTTTACACGTCGATGGCCGACTTCGAGCGCACGGTCGAGGTACTCGGAGCCGGTGAGAAGGGCGCGTACCTGCTCGCTGCGACGTTCGGCAACGTGCATGGTGTCTACAAGCCGGGCAACGTCAAGCTCAAGCCCACCGTTCTGCGCGACGGCCAGGCGGTCGCGTCGAAGAAGCTTGGTCTGGCGGAGGGCTCGAAGCCGTTCAACTTCGTCTTCCATGGCGGCTCGGGCTCGCTGAAGTCGGAGATCGAAGAGGCGCTCAGCTACGGCGTCGTGAAGATGAACGTCGACACGGACACGCAGTACGCGTTCACGCGCCCGATCGCGGGACACATGTTCTCGAACTACGACGGTGTTCTGAAGATCGACGGCGAGGTCGGAAACAAGAAGGTCTACGACCCGCGCAGCTACCTCAAGAAGGCCGAAGCCAACATGACGGCCCGCGTTCTCGAGGCCTGCCAGGACCTGAAGTCGGTCGGCAAGTCCGTCAGCGCCTGACTCCGGTGCCGGTGTCTACTTGACGCCGGCGCCGACCCCGGCATCGCACACTTTCCACTTATCGCCCGCGCGCTGCAGAGCCACCGTTCGAACGGTCTGCTGCGCGTGGGCGTTCGTGTGTGCGCTGACTTCCGCGAGCGCGTGGTTGCCGGTGACCTCGACTCTTTTGACCGAGTCGATGATCGGAACCGAATCGCGAGATGCGTCGTAGATCGCTGCGAACTGCGTCTCGTTGAGGCTGACGTAGTACTCGTAGGCCTGGCCGCATGTCGTCGCGCGCAGCCCGGCGAGGTCGCCGCGTTTGACGGCCGTCATGTAGTCCTTGATCGCCGAATCGACTTTGTCGTCGTCGGTCGGCCCGCGCGACTTGTCGTAGGCGAACAGTCCGCCGACCGCGAGCGCGGCGAGGATGAGCACGAGCAGCACGATCTTCACCAGCCGCCGGAAGGTCTTCCCACGGGGCTTGCGTTGCTTCTGCGGGCTGGCCTCCGGTCCGATACGCTGCGGCATCGCCGGACGGCTGGTCACCTTGTCGTTGCTCTCCGACACGTGAGGCAGCCTAGCTATCTCGGGAACAACTTGTGTTGAATGATGCCTATGACATCGTTCGGCGATCTTCTCGGTCCTCAACCGATACGACTTCCCGGTAATCCGGAAGTCGAAGAGGCACTCGAAGCCGGTGAGGATCCGACCGGCATTGCCGCGGCGAACCCCTCGTGCTCGATCGCGTGGGCCTACCTCGCCGAGGCTGCGCTCGACGCAGACCAGCCGGTCGCGGCTTACGCGTATGCCCGGACGGGCTACCACCGTGGGCTCGACCAACTCCGGCGCAACGGCTGGAAGGGTGC